>NZ_JAVFHT010000014.1:0-105860 GCF_031470375.1 Paenibacillus glufosinatiresistens | reverse complement strand
CTGAATATTGTTTGAGCTTCTGCCCTTTAAACGCCATAAAAATGCACCCCTTAGATTTTATCGGAATAACCAGGGGGGTTTTCCAATGTCTATTCTAAGGGGTGCACTTCACGCGATGTGCAGGGGGTTTTTGGCAGGAAGGGCTAGGCCTCTATTTAGTGCTCAGCGTCAGCTTCTGGGCTGCGGCGTCGTACTTCCAGGAGACCGACGGAAATGCCTGATGGAACGCATCGACCCGAATGAAGGTCTCGTTGTCGGCGATCATCGCCTGCTTCGCCGTGACGCTGAACCCGTAGGCCTTGCCGGCTCCGTTGGTGACGACGACCTTGCGGTTCTTGGCGTCCCAGCTCAGGTCGGATTCCGCCAGAGAAGAGAGAACGGCGGCGGAAGCGTAGACGGCGTTGTTCTGCTTGATGAGCCCGACATTGCCGGCAAAGGCTTTGCCGTTGACGTCCAGCACCCGCCGGTCGCCCTTCAGTTCAATCGTCTTCATCCCGGCGAGCTGAAGCGCGGTGACGAGCTGGGCCGTCTTGTTGGTGACATTGAAATCGGGCATCAGCCCTTCGTGATTGAAATCGACCTTGTTCGGCGTCAGATAGCGCTCGGTTGTCAGCTTAAGCTCGCCGCCGTCGGTCAGATCGAACAGGCTCTGAATCCGGGCTTTGCCGTAAGTGCGGGAACCGACCACGGTAGCGAGATGATTGTCGTGAAGCGCGCCTGTAAGCGCTTCGGAAGCGGAAGCGGTATAGCCGTTAGTCAAAATGACGACGGGAACGCCGATTTTGCTGCCGTCAGTAATGGTAACCGGCGTCAGCGTGCCGCTGTTGTCCGCCGTGTACATCATCAGACCTTTGTCCATGAACTGCTTCACAATATTGTAGGCGGAATCCATGTAGCCTCCCGGGTTATCGCGCAGATCCAGAACCATCGACTTCATGCCGGCTTGGCGCATCGTCTTGAGCGCTGCGGCGAATTCCTCGTCGGAATTCTGCGTGAAGCCGTTGAGCGAGATATAAGCGGTTTTGGAAGCGAGCATGGAGGAGGTTACCGAAGGATAATTAATCTCCTTGCGGGTGATGACCACCGACTTCTGAGCGCTGCCGCGCTTGACCAGCAGCGTCAGCTTCGTCCCGGAGGTGCCGGACAAGGCATCGCCCTCCGCTTGGGCGACTGGAATTCCGTTGATCTTCAGCAGCACGTCGCCGCGCTTGAGGCCCGCCGTATCGGCAGGAGAGCCGGGCAGGATCGACTCGACATAGATGTCCGAAGAGGTGGCCGACAGCGTCACGCCGATGCCGACGTATTCCAAGGCGAGCTGATGCTCCAGATCGGCGGTCTCTTCCTTATCGAAATACTGGCTGTAAGGGTCGTCCAAGGAATCGACCATGCCGTCGATGGCGGCCCGGATCAGGCTCTGACGGTCGACGGCCGTGAGGTTGTAGGTTTCGATATACTCCATCACTTCATTGATAATGTCGGTATCGGACGAAGCCTTGGCCGCTGCCGCAGCCGAAGATGAAGGAGCGGCAGCGTCGGCCGCTAGGGCAGCAGGCGCCAGTGCCAGAGAGAAGGACAGAATGCCGCCGAAGAGGGCGGAGGTCAATTTTTTCATGGGGAACCTTCCTTTACGGATTGATGAATGCGCTAATGATCTGACGGAAGCCAGTAGATGTCGTCAATGGTCCATGTGCCGTCAGCCTGGCGGGAGAGAACCAGCATGCCGTGCTTCTGAACCGTTGTTCCGGCATCTTTGTCCGTAAAGCCCAGTTCAACATAAACGGCCGCTGCGCCCAGGCCATAATAATAGATATGGGATGCCGTCAGGTCAAACGCTAGGTTGCTCGTCCCAAAGGCTTCGGTAAAGCTTCTCTTCAAGGATTCCCGGTAGGTGTCGCTCTTGGAGGTGAACACCTTAAGAAGGCCGTTGGTATCCTCGTTATTCAAGTATTGATAATAGCTCTGAACCGTCGCGTCGATGAGACTGCGGTCGCTCGCGGGAATCTCGGGCGAAGCCGAAGCCTGCTCTTGGGTAAGCAGCACCTCGGAATTCTGAAGCGTCAGCTTATAAATCTTCCAATACCCGTCCACCTTCTTCAATTCGTACACGTACGTGTCCCTGTAATCCGGCTGATAGCTCCCACTGACACGGGTCGTCGTCTCTACAGTCTGTACCGTCGCTTCGTCGTTTTGAATCCGGAGCACTTCAAGACTGTTGACGGTATAGTTCAGGTTGTAGGCTGCAAAAAACTCCTCCACCGTCTCAAGCTCGGCTTCCATCGGCGAACCCTCCACCACCTTCATGCGAAGCAGCTTCGGAATTCTTGTATTGTATGCCCCGACGAACATGCGGACCTGCGCGGCGACCAGGGCGGATTCTTCGCGGTCGCTTCGCGCCTCCGTGATCCGGACAGCCGAGCCGTTCCAGGTTACGGTGCCGCCGGTCGCTTCCCCGACCAGGCGCAGCGGGATGTAGACGGTACCGCCGCGGTTGACGGGCGCTTGCGCCAGTCTGTGGACCGTACCGTTCACGACGGCGCGGTTGCTGCCGACGGCCAGAGCGAGCTGCACTTCACCGGAGGTGCCGGTAAGCTTGCCGGAGGCGGGGTTCCAGCCGATCTTTAGACCGAGCTGCTCGAACAGTCCCCGGAAGGGAACCATAACGGTCCCGTCCTGCATATAAGGCCGGCCCGATGCGAAGATGACCGGCTTGCCGTCAATATACACGGAAATGGTCTTCGAGGGGGCGGCTGCCGCCGGAGCGGCCGACGCCGCTGCCGGCGCTCCGGCGAGCAGGGCGCACGTCAGAAGTGCGGCGGCCGGGTAGCCTTTAAACTTCAAATGTTCTCTCTCCTTCTATAATCTATTTATGTTGTCAAAAATAGGATCATTATATCACTAGAGCGGTCTTCCTGTCCATGAGACTTCAGACGAGGAAGGATTCGCGCACCCGGTTCCAGAAGGGAAACGGCCGGTAGCGGGCAAAGCTGACCTGCTGGCTGGATACCTGACAGCGTACCGAGACCAGGTCGTCTACCGGAATATTGAGGTGGTCCACGGTCAGCATAAGACGCTGCTCCTTGCGCGAGAAGATGTCGCAATGATGATGCTTGGGGAGCAGCAGCGGCGAGCCCATGGTCCGGAAGACCCGGTTGTTGATCGAGGCGATTTCGGCGATCTGCAGCGCCTCAATGGACGGGTGAACCATCGCTCCGCCCAGACTCTTGTTGTAGGCGGTACTCCCGGAAGGCGTGGAGAGACAGAGCCCGTCGCCCCGGAACATCTCAAACGTCACATCATTGATATCCACCTGGATGACGACGGTTCCGTCCACGCCCTTGAGCGTGAATTCATTCAGGGCAATATGGGCCGAGGACCCGGTCTTCTTGTGGATCTCCAGCTCCAGCAGCGGATATCTGACGATTCGCGGCTTGTTCGGGTTCTTCCCGGTTCCGCTCATGTAATCGACCAGCAGCGGCAGCTCGTCCGCCTTCCAGTCGGCATAGAAGCCGAGATGGCCGGTGTGCACGCCGACGAAGGCAAGGCTGGAAATCCGGTCGATAAACATGTGGAAGGCATGCAGCATGGTGCCGTCTCCTCCGATCGACACGACGATCTCGGGGTTGTCGGCGTCCAACTGCATGCCGCGTTCCGAGGCCAGCTTTTGGAACTGTCGGCTAAGCTCGACCGAGAGGTCGTCGCCGCGGTCCAGCACATAATATCTCAACGTAGATTGGCTCCTTTGGCAATTGTCTTATACCGATCATAATCAATCCGGCGTCTGAACACAATGTACCTGAAGCCGAAAAAGCCTTCGCTCCCGGGCGGCGCGCCCCCTCCGTCTAATGCCGTCCGATTCGCCGCGCCGCCCCGCGGACGATCCCGATGGCGCCTGCGGCTGCGAGCGCGGCGGCCGCCGCGCCCGCCCCCAGCAGCACGGCGGCTGCAGCCGAGCCCGCCGCGCCTCCGCCCGTAAGTCCGGCCGCAGCAGGCGACCAGACCGGGGCCGCGCCGCGAAGCGGCTCCCAGAGCAGCAGCGCGAGCGAAGCCGCGAGCAGCCCGTGGGCGAACCGCGCGGCCAGGAAGGGCAGATAGCGGAGGCCGGAGCCGCTCAGGATGCTTGCCACCTGGGCATGGACTGACAGTCCGCCCCAGGACAGCACGAAGGCAGCCGCCGCTGCCCGGTAGGGAAGGGCGGCCTGCGCTTCGCCGGCCAACCGCGTTCCCAGCGTGACCTCAAAGACGCCGCCGGTCACGGCTTCCGCCAGGCCGGAGGGAAAGCCGAGCAAATGAAGCAGCGATCCCGCCGCTCCGACCAGCAGCTTCAGAATGCCTGCCAGGTCCATCAGGGTCATCAGGACGTTGAAGAATACAACCAGTCCTCCAACGACCATAATAAGCTGAAGAGAGGACGCGACCGCGCCGCTCAGCAGCTCGCCGAAGCTGCGCCCGTCCTTGAGCCGCGCTTCCCGCATGGCGGCGAGGGCCTGCCGCAGCCGTCCCCGCGAGCCGGCAGCGGATTGTTCACTCCCGCCGGCGCTGTGCGCCGGCTCTGCGCGGCGGGGCCCGGCGGCTGGCGTCCGGCTGGCCCGGTCCCGTCTTCCGTGGAATCGCATCAGGAGGCCGATGAGCAGGCCGCCGCCGTAATGAGCGGCCGCCAGCAGCACGCCGAGCGAAGCATCCCGGAAGAAGCCGACGGAGACGGCTCCGAGCAGAAAGATCGGATCGGAGGAGGTGGTGAAGGCCACCAGGCGCTCTCCCTCCTCCCGGGTCACCAGCCCCTGCTCGCGGAGCTTGGCCGTCAGACGGGCTCCTACGGGATAGCCTGACACATAGCCCATGGCTGCCGCGAAGCCCCCGCTGCCGGGGATGCGGAAGAGGGGACGCATCAGGGGGTCGAGCAAGGCCCCGAACAGATGCACGACGCCGAGGCCCAGCATCAGCTCGGACATGACGAAGAAGGGAAAGAGCGAAGGGAACAGCACTTCCCACCAGACGGCGACCCCGCGCAGAGCCGAAGCCAGCGAAGCGCCGGGGAAGGCCAGCAGCAGCAGCATGCAGGCGGAGAGGACAGCTGCCAGCAGGGCCGTCCCGAATTTCTTGAGCTTCATCGTACACGCCTCCCGTCCAGATGGTTAGTTCTATGCGCGGGAAGGGACAAACAGCACAGAAATTCATCGGGGAAGCGCTTGCAAAGGCGGGTGCTTTTTAACAAGATTTGTGATAAAATAAAAATAAGTCAACCGGACTTTAGGCCGCTTGAATTTTCAGGGATGGAGTGATGGTGATGAGTGTTGTTGCCGGTGTCCTTGTTTGCGCTTTTGTGTATGTCATCCGGGCCTCCCTTGTCTCCCCCGGCGATGAGGATTGGCGAACTTATTGAATAGCTCGGACGCTGAACCGCGTGTTTGGCGTCTTTTTTGTTCATTGGGCATTAAGTCCCTCCTTTGGTATAATAGGAAGGTCTGAAGAACGACAGAAGAAAGGCGGCCTTATAGGATGAATTCGGCATCAAGTATATATGACAATCTGGGCGGTGCGCAGCGGCTGCAGGAGCTGGTGGAGGCCTTCTATGCCCGTGTCCAGCGGCATCCCGATCTCGCACCGCTGTTCCCTGCCGATATCCGGCCCGTCATGGAGAAGCAGTTTCAGTTCCTGAGCCAGTTCTTCGGCGGACCGGCGCTGTTCTCGGAAGCCCACGGTCATCCGATGATGCGGGCCAGGCATCTGCATGTGCCCATAACCGAAGCGCGGGCGGAGGATTGGCTTGGATGCATGGCCGGCGCCCTCGGCGACATCGGGGTTGAAGAGCCGCTGCGCTCTTTTATCGTCGCGCGGCTCTCCGGACCGGCGCGGCATTTTGTTAACCGTCCGGACGAATAGGTCCGGACGAGGAAAGGAATGAGGTCATGACGGCCATGGAACCCCTGTACAGCATTACCGTCGAGTGCTGCCAATGCGAGCGGGAATTCACCACTTCGCGGGTCAGACCGAGCCTGAAGCGGGCGTACCGCCAGGATGCGGACTTCTGCTGCTATTACAAAGAAGAGAACCCGGATTATTATGTGGTGCGGGTGTGCCCCCACTGCGGATTCGCATCCACGGAGAATTCGGCGGACAAGCTGGCGGACTGGCAGCGCCAGGCGTTCCGCGATCAGATCGGAAGCCGGTGGTCGTACCGCAGATTCGAGGGCAAGCGCAGCTGGGAAGAGGCGCTGGAGACCTACAAGCTGGCGCTTGTCTGCGCCCAGTGCATCCGCGACAAAGACAAGATTATAGCCAGTCTGCTTCACCATATCGCCTGGCTGCACCGTTACCGGGACGACGCCGTTCAGGAGCAGCGGTTCCTCCGGTTCGCACTGGATTCCTATGTTCAAGTGTTCGAGAATGACGATGCGCAGGGCAATGACGCGCGGCTGATGTTCCTGATCGGGGAGCTGAACCGGAGAATCGGAGAATTCGGCGAAGCGGTGAAGTGGTTCTCGCGCGTGGTCAATGACCAGCGCATTATGGATTCGGCCATGATTCGCGCTTGCAGAGAGCAGTGGGCCCTTCTGCGGGAGCAGATGCGGGGCATGGAGAGCAACCCGAATCAGGTGCCTGGCTAGAACGGGAGGCGCGCGAGGGCGCCGGGAGAGGGGAAGGCGGCGGCCGCAAGCCGCGCTGGAAGAAGACGCGCTTCCTGCCGGGGCCTCAGCGGCCCCGGTTTTTTTGAACCCGGAAGCTTAGCGTACAGCCTGATCGAACAGCAGATAATCGCCGTCCGTATCCACGACAACCGGTCGGGCGCTGCAGCAGGGAAAGACCAGCAGCTTCTTCTTGCCTTCGCGGATCGCAATCAACTCTTTGGGCTTCATCGGCAAAAGCACATTCTCCCGGCCGCAGAACGGACAGGAAGGTACATAGACATCGCCCAGGAGAATGTCGTAAGGCCAGGCATGACTGAATGGAATCATGGCTGTTCCTTGTTTTTTTTGGCCAGTTCGGCTATCTTTTGCAACAGAACGTGCTGGGGCATATGCATAAGATGCTCAATCGGCACGCCAAGCTCTTTGGCGAGCGCTATAGCCGTTTCCGGCGAAATCTGAAGTGGACGCATGGGTGTAACCTCCCTTAAGAATAAGGATGTGTACTTCACTTTACCACGGATGAAGCCGTTCGCAAAATCAAATTGACACAAAGGAAAGTGATGAACCATGAAACAACCCCTGTCGCTCACCTGGAATCTGGATTCTTTGTATCCCGGCGGGTCCGCTTCTTCCGAATTTGAACAGTTTCTGTCCGCTCTTGAAGCCGATGCGGCCAAGCTGGCCGATGAAATCCGGAATGCCGGCGTTCCCCGGAACGCTGAAGAGACACAAGCGCTTGACGGCATAATCGGGCTGCTGCAGAGCTGTTCGGGACGTCTGACGCAGGCGGCGGAATTCGCCGAGTGTCTGGGCGCGCAGAATCAGCAGGACAAAGGAGCGGTCCGCCTGACGAGCCGGGTCTCCGGCTTGCGGGCCCGATACGAAGGAGCGGTCTCGCAGTTCGAGAATCTGCTCCGCCAGACCGCAGACGACGTATGGTCAGCCTGGATCGCCCGCCCCGAGATTGCTCCGCTCGCCTTCGTGCTGAGCGAGAGCCGGGAGCAGGCCCGGGAGAAGATGAGCCCCGAGCTGGAGAGCCTGGCGCTGGAGCTGGCGGTCGACGGTTACCACGGCTGGAGCGAGCATTACGAGACCATTGTTGGAGATATCCGGATTCCGTTTGAAGACAAGGACGGGACCGTGAGACAGCTCTCCGCCGGGCAGGCGTTCAACAAGCTCTCCGACGGCGACGCTGGGGCGCGCAAGGAGATGTTCCGCAAGTGGGAAGAGGCTTGGGGCGAAGCGGCCGATTACTGCGCCGATACCCTGAACCATCTGGCCGGATTCCGGCTGAAGCTCTACGAGCGCCGGGGCTGGGACGACATCCTGAAGGAGCCGCTTGGCCTGAACCGGATGAGCCGGACGACGCTGGACCGGATGTGGGAAGTCATTGCGGCGAACAAAGGGATGCTGGTCTCCTACCTGGAACGCAAGGCGAAGCTGCTCGGCTTGGAATCGCTGGGCTGGGAAGATGTCGACGCGCCGGTCCGCAGCGTATCCCGCACGATTCCCTATGAGGAAGCGGCGAATGAGATCGTCGCCCAGTTCCGCAAGTTCAGCCCCCGAATGGCGGACTTTGCCGAACTGGCCTTCAACGAGGACTGGATCGAGGTGGAAGACCGCGCCGGGAAGCGTCCCGGGGGATTCTGCGTCTCGTTCCCGGAGAGCGGCGAATCCCGGATCTTCATGACCTACAGCGGCACGCCGTCCAATGTGGCGACGCTGGCGCATGAGTTGGGCCATGCCTATCATTCGTATCTCTTGAAGGATCAGCCGGTGCTGAACCAGAATTACGCGATGAACGTGGCCGAGACGGCCTCGACGTTCGCGGAAGTGATCGTGGCCGATGCCCAGGTGAAGGCGGCCGGCAGCCGGGAAGAGAAAATTGCCCTGCTGGAGGAGAAGATTCAGAACAGCGTAGCCTTTTTCATGAATATCCATGCCCGCTTCCTGTTCGAGACCCGGTTCTACGCCAAACGGCGGGAAGGCCTCGTAAGCGCGGAAGAATTGAACGCTCTGATGGAAGAAGCGCAGAAGGAAGCCTTCAACGGCGTGCTGTCCGGCTACCACCCGCATTTCTGGGCCTCGAAGCTGCATTTCTACATTACCGGAGTGCCGTTCTACAACTTCCCTTATACGGTGGGCTATATGTTCAGCACGGGGTTGTACCGGCTTGCTCTGCAGGAAGGCCCTGCTTTCGCGGACAAGTACGATGCGCTGCTTCGGGATACCGGCGTCATGACGCTGGAAGACCTCGTAGCCAAGCATCTGGGCGTCGATTTGACCCGGCCGGATTTCTGGCAGGGCGCTGCCGACCTGATTGCGGAGGATATTGCCGAATTCCTGCGGATGACGGAAGATGCCCGCTAAAATTTTGCACGTTCACGAATAACACGAAGGGGACCCCGGTCTTGCACCGGGGTCTTTTTTGCTGTTCATTTGTCGGAACTCCTCGATTGCAGAGGAGCTAAAAGGAGAGAAATACGGGATTTCGTTCTCTATTAGGAATAATAAACCATTTTTGTTGAATGCTGTTGTAAGGACTGTTAGCCTACTCTATAATGAGTCTCGGGACTTATATAAGCGATTCATACGAATTCAAGGGGGAAAAACGATGCTCGCAATAGAGCAGCTTTCACTGGCAAGACAGTTGGATCTGGTATTCAAGGAATTGGACGAGGAATTGGGCGGGATGTCCTCCGGCACGGTGTTTGTGCAAATACGCAATAATGTCGTCGGCAAGTTCGGCATCCGCCATAATCCGCTGCCTGGACGAGGCGGGAATTTCGATTCCGGAGAGGAAGGATTGAGCGGAATTCAGCGGGCCTCCTTCCGGGCGCTGGCGCTGGAATCCCTCAAGCTGAAACAGCGCTGGACCCACGGAGAAATCCAGTATGATTTCTCGCTCCGGCAGGGCATGCTGACGGTCGACGCCACACTGGAGTCGAATTATAACATGGCTAATCTGCTGATTCGCCAGCCTCGCGAAGGGCAGCGCGGCGCCGCGAATCCTTCCTGCGGGTAACGGAGAGAGGGAGGAAAGAGGTTCCCGCTCGCGCTAAAAGGCCTTTCGTCCTCCGCGTGAGGGGAGAACGAAAGGCCGGAATGCCGGCGGCGGTCCGCCGAAGCGGGCCCGCCGCTGAGTACAGATGAATTACAGATTCGAACGACCGGAGAGCTGCTGCTCTGCCAGCTGTACAAGACGTTTGGTGATGTAACCTCCCAGAGAACCGGTTTCGCGGGAAGTGTAGTTGCCGTAATAACCGTCCTGCGGGATGGTTACGCCCAGCTCCTGAGCGGCTTCATATTTCAGCTGCTGCAAAGCGGCGTTCGCTTGAGGCACGACCAGGTTATTGGAGCGGCTGCTGCGACCTTGACCTGCTTGACCCATGATTGTCACCTCCTTCGTCCGTTGTGAAGATAGTATGAGCGCAGGAGGGAGGAATCATGCACGGGTCAAGAGACTGTATCGTTTTCCAATTTATGTTAGATGTTAGATATTAGATGGCTTCCGGTTCGATAAGTTCGAGCATCGTGGAGAGCTCCAGCGTCTGCCCGGGATCCAGAGCAATCAGCCCGGTGAAATCGGCATTGTCCGATACATTCGGGGCGTCGGGCAGCCAGGTATACGGCTCAATGCACAGATACTGATCGGCAGGACCCTTGGTGTACAGCACCCAATGGCGGAAATAGCGCCGGTCTGCCGTATAGCGCAGGCCGTATCCGTCTTCCCGGAGCAACAGGGCTTCGGCCGGCTGATCGTCCCCGATTCGCAGCGGAGTATCAAAGTTGGTCCCCGAGAGACTCGAACTGCCGTTGTTCAGAGCTTCCAGTTCGCCCAAGGGCAGCAGGCGTCCGCTGGGAAGCAGATCCGCGCTCTGTTCGTAGATGCCCGAGACGGGAAGCTTCAGATGCCAGCGCTCCGGTTCGCCGTCGATCAGGAACCAGGTGTGATAGCCCATCCCAAAGGGAACGCTCCGCTTGCCGGCGTGCGTGACCCGAAGCGTCTGGGTAAGCGAAGCGCCCTGAAGACGGAGGGTCATCTCCAGCACAAGCGGCTCAGGGAACTGCCGAATCCAGTTCGGATCGTTCTCGGTGCGCAGTTCCGCCGTCAGAGCGCAGCCGTCCTCATCTTCCTGGATGTCGCTGACACACCAGGACTGGGTGCGGTGCAGACCGTGGATATGATGGCCGCCCGTGCCGTTGCGGTCGAACTGATACTCGTCTTCTCCGAACGCGAAGCGGCCGTCCCGGATCCGTCCGGGCGGAATGAGCAGCGGCACGCCGAAATGGTAAGGCTTCTGCATATAGAAGTCCAGGTCGCTCTCCTCCGGCCTGCGCAGCACCTCGCGCTGCCGCCGCAGATCCCGAATGGAGATTACATGGTTGCCAAGACGCGGCAGCAGTGTAACTTCCAGCTCGGAACTGTGCAGAATATAGGTGTCATAACCGTTCCACTGCCCTTTGGTTACCTGTTTCATCGCTCTTCATGCTCCTTTGGTTTCGTTCTCCCTATCATACCAGATTTAGACGGGACGGGAAGCCCGCCTGCGCTCGGGAGGGTTTGACAAAAGAAAAATGCAGTTCTATGATGAGTATAACTTCACCATTAGCACAATGCGATGACGGGGACAAGTAAGCGAGGCCAGGCAAGCCTCCAGAAAGCCGGTGGATGATGCGAACCGGCGGCGCTTCTTCGCCGAATGGACCCCTGAGCGCCGAGTCGAACGGAGAGAGATTTCCTGCGTAGACCGGCCGGTTCTTCCCCGTTACGGAAGCTGAAGGCCGCTTCGGTCCGCTGCTCTGATTGTTGGGGCGAGCAGGAGCCGGCGGCGAATAAGGGTGGCACCACGGTCTCACGTCCCTTTGCGGGAGTGAGGCTTTTTTGCGTTCCGGTCCAAGGCCGGATACGAACGACGAAAGGATGATCACGATGAAGAAAGTACTGTCCGGCATCCAGCCGAGCGGCAAATTGACTCTCGGCAATTACATTGGGGCCATGAAAAATTTCGTCAAGCTTCAGGATGACCACGACTGTTATTTTATGGTGCCGGATCTTCACGCCATTACGGTTCCCCAGGAACCCGAAGCGCTGCGTGAACAGTCCCAGGCCGTTGCGGCGCTCTTCATTGCGGCTGGCATTGATCCTGAACGCTCGCGGATCTTCATGCAGTCGCATGTGCCCCAGCATGCCGAGCTTGGATGGATGATGACAACGCTCACCGCAATGGGCGAGCTGGAGCGGATGACCCAGTTCAAGGACAAGGCGTCCGGCAAGGACTCTGTAGGAGCCGGCCTGTTCGTCTATCCGTCCTTGATGGCGGCGGACATCCTGCTCTACAACGCCGACCTGGTTCCCGTGGGCGAAGACCAGAAACAGCATTTGGAGCTGACCCGGGATCTGGCCGGTCGGTTCAATCACCGGTTCGGCGATTTCTTCACGGTTCCCGAGCCTTACATTCCCGAAGTCGGAGCGCGGATTATGTCGCTGGACGACGGCACGAAGAAGATGAGCAAGAGCAACCCGAACCCGGGCAGCTATATCTCGCTCCTGGACCCGCCCGATGTTATCCGCAAGAAGATCAGCCGGGCGACGACCGACTCCGGCCGGGAGATCGTCTATGATCCTGCCAACAAGCCGGAAGTGAGCAACCTGATGACCATCTACGCGGAGTGCACCGGACTCAGCTTGACGCAAATTGCCGGCGAGTATGAGGGCCAGATGTACGGCGGATTCAAGAAGAATCTGGCGGAAGCGGTGGTCTCCGTACTTGAGCCGATGCAGCAGCGGTATACCGAGATCCGCAGCTCCGGCGCGCTGCTCGATATTCTCGCAAGCGGAGCGGAACGGGCGCGGACCGATGCCGAAGCGACTGTAGCTGGCGTCAAGGAGCGCATGGGCTTCCTGCCCAGACGCTAGCCTCTCCGCCGTCTGGCCTTGATAATGAAGCCCCATCCGATATTCAGAATACAGACGGCTCCGAGCAGCAGAGCGGCCCATATCGAATACGCCAGCGCAATCGACGCCGCCGTAAGCAGGGCGATGGAAGAAACAGCGAACCAGAGCGACAATCCTTTTCCCACAGCGATTCCTCATTTCGGATCATAATGGCGGAATTTGAATTTCTCCCGCTACTATGAAGTGTAACAGACAGAGGCCCCCGTTCTCTACGCCTGCGCAGAGAACGGGGGCCTTGTTCATTGAGCGGCTCTCCTAGGAGCCGGGGCTGACGGCGAAGCGTTCGTCCAGCTTCTCGCTGCTCAGCCAGCCGACATACGTCTGCATCGGCCGGTAATGGCGATCCATGACTACAACGGCAACGAACGGAAACTGCTTGCGGTGCAAATAACGGACATCGCCCCAGCGCACAATATAACCGGAGGGAAGCTCTTCAACTTCCGCAACGGCGTATGAAGTGAAGTACAGAAAAGCCCGTACATCGGGGTGCTTCCGCGATTCCTCAATGGCCGGATGCTTCATGCCCTTCGAGTGCTTGATCCACTCCAGCCGTCCGCCTGCGAGTACGCCGATGTCATAGCTTCCGTCACGCCGGCATTTGACGATATTCCAGCGATGGAGCGAGATGGTCGGTATGGCCATATAACGATCGCCCGGCCCGTGGTCGTCCCGTCTGCTGATCCGCCGGGTCAGCCGGATATGAATCGCCGTCCGCCACATATAATACAGAGCGATTACACTGTAGAGCGTTACGAAGAGCGGGGCCGGCGGCACGAGGCCCGTGACCCATAAGGCAATGGCTGCCACATGGCTGCCGAAGATGAACGGGTCGAAGATATGGATAATATTGAGGGCAATCCAGCGCTCCGTGAACGGCCGCGCCGCCTGGGTCCCATAGGTATTGAAGATATCCGTGAAGACATGCACGACCACCGCCACCAGACTCCACAAGGCCAGATGAAGAATTTCATGGGAATGGCCAATGAATCCGAACAAGGGGGTCAGAACCAGAGTGATCAGCGCGGGCCACAGGAGCAGGAACGGCAGGGAATGGGTGATGCCCCGGTGATTCCGAATGTACACCGCGTTATTCTTCAGGCGCAGCGCCGTATCGGCATCGGGGGCCTGGGAACCGATAAGGGTCGCCAGCATGACCGCCGCCGCCAGCTTGTGATCCGAAGCAACGGCGGGATCAACGAACGACAGACCGGCGAGTCCGAAGCCCATGACAAAGTGAGTCGCGGTATCCATTTGGCAAAACTCCTTCTGAGTAGTTAAGGTTCACATGTTCCCTATTAATAACTACCCCATTTTTAATCCGCTTATAAGGCAATCGTCAAATTATTGTCTTCACGTAATTGTCAAATTCATGAACAAAGAAGGCGGTCTCTGTCAAAAGCATCGGCTGTTTGATATGATAAAGTTAACAGCGAGAGGCCGTTATTTTCAAAAATTCATGATAATTGTTATACCAAGGAGGAACCTGAACGTGGATAATCAATGGAGATACCAAGCCTCTTCCGATTCCGCGGCGGTGTCCGCCAAGCTGCCGCCGGAGAACGCCACATGGCGTGATTTCATCACTCTGACCAAGCCGGGCATCATCCGCTCGAATCTCATCGCCGCCTTTGCCGGCTTCTGGCTGGCTTCCGGCTGGCATGTACAGTACGGCCAACTGATTGTAACGCTGATCGGCACGATGCTGGTTATGGCTTCGGCCTGCGTATTCAACAACTATTTTGACCGGGATCTCGATACTAAAATGGACCGGACGAAGAAGCGCGGCCTGCCGGCCGGCAGGCTGAAGCCCCAGGTCGTCCGCCTGTACGGCGCTGCTCTGGGCGCAGCCGGGCTGGCTACGCTCTTTCTCGGGTCCGGCGTGCTCGCCGGTCTGTTCGGCATCTTGGGCATGTTCGTCTACGTCGTCGTCTATACGCTGTGGCTGAAGCGGACGTCCACCTGGAGCACTTCCGTCGGTGCAATCTCCGGCGCGATGCCTCCGGTCATCGGTTATGTCGCCGTTACGGGCAAGGTGGACCTCGGAGCGTGGCTGCTGTTCGCTATGCTGTTCCTGTGGCAGCCTCCGCACTTCTGGGCGCTCGGCATCCGGCGCAAGGAAGAATACCGCGCTGCGGGATTTCCTCTGCTGCCTGTTGTCAAGGGCGTGCGCCGCACGAAGCTGCAGATGATTCCGTATGTGGCGCTTCTTCTGCCGGTTCCCGTGCTGATGTACGCCTACGGATACGCCGGCATTTACTACCTGATTATTACTCTCCTGCTGTCTCTGGCCTGGCTGTACCTGACACTGAAAGGGCTCGGCGCCAAGGACGACGATGCCTGGGCCAAGCAGAACTTCTTCTTCTCCATTAATTACCTGACGCTGAGTCTGATCGCCCTTGTCCTCAATACCACTCCCCTGTAAGCGGGAGCGGAAGGCACCGGATACAAAGGCCTGTCCCGTTTCGCGGTTCCCGCGAATGCCGGAGACAGGCCTTTGTATGTTCAACTATAGGGCGGGACCTCCGGGTAGATGAGGAATTCCTCAAGCCCGGCTTTTTCCAGTTGAAGGAGATTATATTCATCGGGCGTTCCCTCCACCCCGGCATATCCGCGGCGGGTATAGATATGTTCGGCATCCGGGAAGACATCCCGGAGCATGCCGCGGATTTTGCGGCCGGAACTGTCGTTATCCAAATAGAGGTATACGTCGCGCGAGCCGACAGCACGGCGCAGTCCCTCGAGCTTGAGCGAATTAAGCGTACCGAATGTGCACAGAATCTCGATCTCGGGCCGGAGTACGCGGCGCAGCCGGCTTCGGTCGTTCTTGCCTTCTACAATAATGACGATGGACATACTCCTGGGATACCTCCGTCTGTGGAGCGGATGGAACTTCCGCGGGTTTTGTCCTTTATTGTACCCAAGCTTGCCCGTAATCGCCAACGGGAGGAACGCCGCTGATCATTCCCCGGGAAATGTCGGGATGTGACTCCGTGCGCTTCGCTGCTTGGGTCTCCACGCTAAAAAGGGCCCTGGCCCGGCACGATTCGTGCGGGACCAGGCTTTTTTAGCGGAAAAACTTGGGGAAATCTATACCCAGAACGTTCTCAGGATGATTACCAGCAGGATATAGAGCACCAGGATAACACCGGTCGAAGTGTAGAGCGAAGCTACGGGAGCCGGCGAAGGAGTGGGGCAGCAAGGGTTCGACATGCAAGTTCACCTCTTTCGTTTGCAGTGGGTGTTTACATCCTTATCATATGGAAATGGCGGAGAGGTGTTTGTGCCGCTGCCCAATTTGCCGCTCAAGTTTTAGGCGGGTCGTCCATCGGGGCCGGCCAAGAAGAAGTCGCGTCCGCACGCCGCGGCCCGCGGCAGCAGCATAAGCGCCGTCATGACCAGCAGGAAGGCCAGAAAATACGGGGAGACATAAGCTCGGAGCTGGCCGGCGGCTACGGGGCCGGCGAAGGAGCCGAGCGACATGGCAATGGACTGGAGCGAGAAGATGCGCCCCATGCGCCCTTCCGTTCCCAGCGAAATAAAGAAGGTAGCCAGGGCCGGGAACAAAATGCCTTTGGCGCAGCCCAGCAGAAACAGCACGGCCCCGGCAGGAAGGGCCGGAACGGCCGCCAGCGCGAAGAAGCAGGCCGCGAGTCCAAGCAGGGCGGATGCCATTCTCGGCGCAGGAGAGAAGCGGTTAAGGAACAGCAGGCTGAGAGTAACCAGCGCGCCTGCGCTCATCAGCGACAGCAGAACGCCGGTGGACACCATGCCGTCTCCGGCTCCCATCTGCGACAGGGGAAGCTCGAAGAACAGCATACCCTGGGAGCAGGAGATCAGAAAAGGCAGCAACAGGACGCGCAGCGGAACGGGAAGACGTCCTTCCCGTTCTTCGGGGTCTGGGGGCAAGATGGCGGCGGCAGATTCGGGACCGTTACCGGCGGCAGCCGCGCCTGAAGACGCATCTCCCGCTTCGGAGTGCGCAAGAGGCTGCGGAACTCTTCGGGCGGGGATGCTGAAATAGGCCAGCACACCGGTGGCGGCCATGAGCCAGCCCAGGCTCTGGAACGTTCCCGAGAAACCTGCGCGGGATACAATGTAGGCGCCCGCCGCCGGCGAGACGACGGAAGCCAGGGTATGGACGATGCCGTGGCCGGACATGTAGCGGCCCTGCTTCTCCCGGTCGCTCGAGAGGGAAGCGAGCAGCGTCATGCAGGCGGGCGAGAGGAACGCCAGGGCGAACCCGCTGGCTGCCCGCAGCAGGAGCAGATGCCACGGCAGGCTGGCATGCGCCTGAACCAGCAGAATAAGGCCGGCGGCGATGAGGCTGGCGACGATATAGCGGCGGCCGCCGCGCCGGTCGATCAGTACGCCGGCGAGCAGATTGCCGGGCAGATGGGTCAGCGAATACATGCCCATCATCCAGCCGATCAGCGCCGGACCCGCGCCCAGGGAGACAGCAAACGGGGTCAGAATCGGATACTGGGCGTGGATATCGAAGAAGGCGAAGAACAGGAACAGATAGAGCCACAGGGCGGTTCTCATCGGCATGAACGCTCCTTTCGGGCCGGATTCATCCGGCTGATACTTGTACTGTACGTGGGCCGGGGCCGGGTTATGTCCGGACATCGGGCTGCCTGCGGCCGGAAAAGCTACAGTGTTGTTACTCTTTCAAGAGCCAATGAATTATAGGGTTCGATGTTGTATAATAGGAACCATGACATGAATTGAATGGAATGGGGGCTGTTTCGAGTTTGTTCGACACACAAGTATGGTCACAGTTCCTGCGCGAGAACTGGATTATTATAGCCGTCGCGCTTGTGCTGCTGTTCGCAGTTATCAATCTGGTCAAAACGATGCTGAAATGGGCAATCGTCATCCTTATTGTGGCGGGGCTGTTCATCTACAGCGGAATTACGATAGATCAAATCGGCGGAGCCGTCAGCAAGGTGACGGACGGCACGGTCGATACGCTGAAGACCGAGGCCCAGGAAGTTATGCTGAAGGAAGCGCGCGATGCCGTCTATACGTCCAACGGAGACGGAACCTTCGTCATTACGACTCCGAACCTGAAAGTAACGGGAACGGCGGGAGACGATAAAGTGAATGTGACGTTCCGGGGCGTCAGTCTCGGCAAATGGAACGTCACCGATACGCTGAAAGGCTTCATTGACGAAGCGCGGAAGCATCCGGCTCCGGCCGGCTCCTGATGAGAGGGGCACCGGGTTCATGCTGAACGAAGCGTTGTCGAGTCTCAGGGAAGGCAATTGGGTCACGGTTGTTCTCGTGGCCATTGTGCTGCTGTCCGTACTGCAGGGCGCCTTCCGCGGCTTCAGCCGGTCTGCGGGAAGACTGCTCGGTCTTCTGGGCTCGGGACTGCTGACGGCAGCCTCTCTGGCGGGAGCGCTGCTCTCCGCAGCGCTGCTGTCCCCGCTGGTCAAGACGTGGGCGGAAGGGCGCACGGCTCCGGCCGGCGAGCTGTCCGGCTGGCAGGTTGTCTATTACACGGCGCTGTCGTCGCTGACGGCTTCGCCGCTGCTGCGCTTTCTGCTGCTGACGGCGGTATGCAGCATGGCGATCCGTCTGCTGCTTGCCCTGCTGCGTGTACCGCGGCCGGGCCGCCGCTTCGGCGCCGCACCTGCCCGGCGCACGCTGCCCGGAACGTTGGGCGGCGCGGGCATCGGGCTGTGCATCGGTGCAGTTCGCGGCGCGGTTGTCGTCGCGCTGCTCTACGTCGCGGCCGGCCTCGGCCCGGATACCGGCTTCGCCCGGTATGTGGAATCTTCGCCGGTCTACCGGCAGAGCGCGGATGCGCTCATCGAGCCGCTGGGCGGCCGGGCGGTCCGCCAGGGCTTGCCGGTCCTGACGAGAACGTTCGCCTCCGAGATGGACGGGATTCTCCGGCGCAAGTACGATCTTGTGGACCGGGACATCTCGGCTTCCATCGCGGAAGCGGCGGGCCAGATCGCCGGCAAGGGAAAGAATGACGAAGAGAAGGCGCGGCTTCTGTACGATTGGGTCGGCAGCCGGATCGCCTACGATCACGCCAAAGCGGAGAATTACGAGAAGAACGGAATCTGGAAGGAGCAGACGCCGCAGGATACCTTCGATACACGCGAAGGCGTCTGTATTGACTATGCCCGTCTGTATGCCGTCATGGCCCGCTCCCAGAACTTGCAGGTGCGGGTTGTTACCGGCCGCGGCTATGACGGCCGCGGCGGGTACGGACCCCATGCCTGGAATGAAGTCTACCTGGCGGAGCAGCAGCGTTGGGTCCCGCTCGACCCGACCTGGGCTCAGAGCGGGAACTGGTTCGATCCGCAGGATTTTGACAAGACCCATGTTCAGGAGAGCGTGCTGTGAGGCCCGCAGAATAGAATGGAGACATTTCAATACTTGGGAACAAAGGAGAGGGGAAAGTGAGCTTTTTCCGGAAGCAGGGCAACTCGCCGGACGAGGCCCCGGCCAAGAATACGCAGGGATTGCGGATTAATATTTTCTTCTTCAGCACGTTTGTCATTTTCTGCGTCATCATCATCCGGCTGGCCGTGCTCCAGTTCGTGGAGGGTCCGACTCTGACGGAAGTGGAGACGAACCGGGAGGTCAAGAAGGTTCCGCTGGCGGCGCTGCGCGGCACGATCTTCTCGGCGGACGGAGCGAAGCTGGCCTATTCCACGCCGGTGCAGTCGCTCTATATCACGCTGACGACGGAATATACGGCCAAGAAGACGGACAAGAAGACGAAGAAGGTCGATTATACGCCGGAAGCGAAGGCGAATGTGCAGAAGCTGGCTGCCGATCTGGTGGCGGTCTTCAATAAATACGGCGATAAGCAGGATACGCCGATAACCGAGAAGGATGTCATTGAGTCGCTGGATATGAACTACAAGAAGTTCAACGGCTATACGCCGAGACGGGTCAAGGCGGGGCTTAATGACAAGGAGGTCGCCTACTTCCTGGAACATAAGAACGAGTTCCCGGGACTGGAGATCGTCGAGGAGAATGCGCGCCATTATGACACCGACCAGACCGCAGTCCAGGCGGTCGGGTACGTCAAGCTGTTCAAGAACTCGAACAGTCAGAACATCTACAAGAATGTTCTCACTGCCATGAAGAAGGTCGATGCCGATCCGGGTCTCTCGTATAAAGACGACGAGCTCGTCGGTTTCGACGGGCTGGAGCTTCAATATCAGCGCGAGCTTCGCGGCAAGAACGGCTACCAGGAGGTCGCCGTAAATCCGCAGAATATGGCGGAGAATATTGAGGGAACCGTTCCGCCGGTCAAAGGCAATAATGTCTATTCCACGATTAACAAGAGCATCCAGCAGAAGACCCAGCAGGCGATCACGGATCAGATCAAGTGGCTGCACACGAATCCGGTGCAGGGCGAGCTGCATCCAAACGCCACAACCGGCTACGCGGTAGCCATGGAAGTCGATACGGGCAATATCGTAGCGATGGCGAGCATGCCGGATTATGATACGAACGCGTGGGCCAGTGGGACGATGAGTACAGCCGTGTATAAGCAGATTGAGACCTATTTCCAGAACGGAACGATTACTCCAAATGCTTCGGGCCGCTCCGGGCATGGGTTCCAGTCCTTGGTTCTGCTGGGTTCAACCATCAAACCGCTCAGCGTACTGGTGGGTCTAAATGAGGGACTCATCACGACTTCTACTGTATATAACGACACGGGCATTACTGAATTCGGCAAAGCCGGTCATGAGACGAAGGTGCGAAACTCCTCCAATCATGCCTATGGTTCCCTGTATCCGAGAACGGCCATCGAAAAATCCTCCAACGTCTTTATGGTGGATGAGATCGCGAAGAAGCTGTATCGAAAGTACAATAACGATCAGGACAGCCTCAATGTCTGGGATAAATATATGAAGCAATTTGGCTTAGGCGTCGAAACCGGGGTTGACCTTCCCAATGAGAGCAGGGGCAAGATCGATTACTTTGATTTAAAGTCGGCAGGCAGCGTACAGGCCGCCATCGTGTATGCCTCTTTTGGTCAGCAGGCCAAGTATACCGCTCTTCAGCTTGCCCAGTACACGGCGACCTTGGCTAATAAAGGGGTCCGGATTAAACCGAATATGGTCAGCAAGATCACGGATACCAACGGGAACGTGGTGAAGACATTCGGGCGGACCGTCCTTAACACTGTTGAAATGAAAGATTCCTACTGGAATGAAGTTAAGGTTGGGATGAACACGAAAGTGGATGCGTTCAATGGTTTTCCTTATGATTTTGCTCGAAAAACCGGGACCTCTCAGCAGGAATATTGGTCCAAGGGTCATAAGCAGGTCATCGACAACGGCGTCTTCATCGCCTACGCCCCGCGTGAGAATCCGAAGCTGGCTGTAGCCGTGATTATCCCCGAAGGGGGATTCGGATCGAGCAGCGCCGCCCCGGTGGCGCGGAAGATTTTTGACGCGTATGACTGGGAATACGGGCTGGACGGCGTGCCGAAGAAGACGCTGCAGACGAGCAAGGCTGCGGCGGAAGGCGGCGAAGGCGCAGCAACGGCCGGAACTGACGCCGGCGGCGGAACGCACTAGACGACACCTACTGAAGAAACGGAGTGGAGCCATTTTGAATACCGACTACCGCCTGCTGGCGCTGGATATGGATGGAACGCTGCTGAATGACGAGCAGATTATAACGCCCGAGACGGTCGCCTGGATTACCCGGGCGGTGGAGAAGGGGGTGCATGTGTGCCTCTCGACCGGCCGCTCCTTCCAGAACGCCTACCCCTATGCCGAGCAGCTTGGCTTGAAGACGCCGATGGTGACGGTGAACGGCAGCGAAGTCTGGCGCGCTCCCCATGAGATTTACCGCCGCTCGCTGATGGACCCGGCGCTTGTCGAGCAGATGCATGCGCTGGCGGTCCGGCATGGAATCTGGTTCTGGGCGTATTCGACGGAAAGGGTGCACAACCGGGAGAACTGGGTGAATGACATCCGGGAGAAGGAATGGCTGAAGTTCGGCTACTATACCGAAGACGACGGCATCCGCCACCAAGTGCTTCTCGCGCTGGAGGATATAGGGGGGCTGGAAATTACAAATTCTTCGCCGTATAATCTGGAGATTAACCCGCTCGGCATCAACAAGGCGGCGGGAATCCGGGAGGTCTGCGGTCTGCTCGGCATCGGGATGTCGCAGGTCATTGCGGTCGGAGACAGTCTGAACGACCTTGCAGTCATTCAGCAGGCCGGACTTGGCGTAGCCATGGGCAATGCCCAGGAGACCGTCAAGCAGGAAGCGGACGCTGTGGTCGCGGGCAACAACGAGGACGGAATTGCTGAAGTGGTGCGCAGGTTTATTTTTGGAAACGGGGAGTGACGAGTGATGACCGTACTGGGCTGGTTATTGATTATTGCACTGTTCCTGGTGGGCCTCGCGGGTGCGGTCTATCCGATCCTGCCGGGCGCGCTGGCGATTTATTTTGCCTTCTTCGTCTATGGCTGGTTCTTCTCGTTCGGTTCGTTCGGACCGGTGTTCTGGACGGTGCAGACCGTCATCGTCGCAGCGCTGTTCATCGCGGATTATGTGGTCGGGGCTTGGGGCGTCAAAAAATTCGGAGGCTCCCGCGCCTCCGTCATCGGCAGTACGATCGGCATCATTGCCGGGCCGTTCGTGATTCCGGCCTTCGGCCTCATTCTGGGTCCCCTGATCGGCGCCCTGGTCGGCGAACTGCTGGCCGGTTCGGATATTAAGAAGGCGCTTAAGGTCGGCTGGGGCTCGCTCCTTGGTCTGCTGACCAGCACGGTGGTCAAAATCCTCCTGCAGCTCGCCATGATTATTCTGTTCTTCATCTGGATCTGGCGCTTCTGAATTCCGGCCATGTTCCGCGGGGCACCCTCCGGCTCCCTTGTCACAAGGGAGCTATTTTAATGTAAAGAAGGCGAAACGTTTGTCCAAGAAGGAATCCTTTATCAAAGGCACCCTGATTCTGGCGGCCGCTGCGCTCGTCGCGCGGGCGCTCGGCATCTTCCAGCGCGTGCCGCTGGAGCATATCTTCGACGATACCGGCAACGCCGCATTCGTCCAGGCGAACAATGTATATCTGACGCTGCTGACGCTGGCGACCGCCGGCATTCCCAGTACGCTCAGCAAAATGGTGTCCGAGCGCTACGCGCTGAACCGGCCCGGAGAGGCGCGCCAGGTCTACCGGGCGGCGCTCTACTTCGGCGCCGGGATCGGCGTGGTCATGAGCGCGATTCTGTACATAGCCGCTCCGGTGTATGCCCGGCATACCGGCGTGCCGGAGAGTACGTCCGCCATCCGGGCGATTGCGCCCGCGCTGCTGCTCTTCCCGACCATCGCGATGATGCGCGGCTATTTCCAGGGCCGCAACAACATGGCGGCCGGCGGGATTTCGCAGATTGTGGAGCAGATTGCCCGCGTGGCTACGGCCATTCTGCTTGCCTTCATTCTGATGCGCCAGGGCTACAGCAATTCGGTGATGGCCGCAGGGGCCTCTTTCGGCAGCGTACTCGGAAGCGTGGCCGCTTTTGGCGTGATGATCTATTTTGCCGTGAAACTCCGGCGCGAGGATGCCGCCGACCGGCTGAGGTACGGGCAGGAGGAAGCCAAGCTTCCTATGCTGGGCATCTATAAAAATATTTTCAGCCTGTCGATTCCGATTGTTCTGGCTTCCATGACGATTCAGGCGGTCTATATGATCGACTCGTCGCTCGTGGTGCCGCTGCTGGAAGGGCAGGTTGGCCATGCGGATGCGCAGGGGCTGTTGTCGATCCTGGGGCAGAAAGCCCAGAGCATCGCCGGGATTCCGCCCGTACTGGCGATTGCGCTCAGCACGTCGCTGATTCCGGTCATCTCTGCGGCCTATGCCCGCCGGGACGAGAAGCATCTGAAGCGCCAGATGACGATGGCGCTGCGCATCGCGGTACTGACCGGGACGCCGATCGTGCTCCCGCTGGTCATCGCCGCTTATGCGGTCAACGGCCTGCTGTTCAAGACCCCGGAAGGCAGCGGCATTGTAGCGCTGCTGACACTGGGCACGATATTTCAAATTTCGATGACGACCTCGAACTCCATCCTGCTCGGAATGGGCAAATCGCGGATTTCCATGTTCTACGTGCTGGCCGGCATTATCGTCAAGCTGGTCGGAAGTATCGTACTGAGCCGGTTCATCGGCATTTACGGCATTATTCTCGCTACGGCGCTCTGCTTTATTGTCATCACCCTGCTCAATCTGCGGCTCCTCAAATCGATCGTTCCCTTCGAGATTATGGGAGGGCGCTGGGGCCGCTACGGTACGGCGGTGCTGGCCGCGGCGGCGGTCGGCTTCGGTCTGAACGAGCTGGGGCTCCTGCTGACCGGAGCCATGCCCGACCGGATCGCCTACCTTATCACCTGCCTGCTGGTGGGAGGCGGGGTCGTTCTCGTCTATCTGGTGCTGCTGATTGTGCTCGGCGCGCTGAGCCGCCAGGAGCTGGAGAGCTATCCCGGCAAGGTGCAGCGTCTCCTCCGGCCGCTCATGAAGCTTCAGCCGGCCCGGGTGCGGGGGGAGTAGACAGGCAGGGCCGGGAAGGGAAGGGAAGGAAGACGGTCCGGCAGAGTTGACTTCCTTCCTCCGTTTTGCTTCACTAGAGGGAATCCCATTCCAGACGAAAGGAAGATGACGTATGAATGCCATTCAATCTCCCGAGGAGTTTCGTTCGGCGATTGTGTCGCCCCGTCTGACCGTAGCGGTATTCAAAGCCGACTGGTGCGGAGACTGCAAGTTCATTGATCCCTTCATGCCGGAGGTCGAGGCCGCCTATGCCGATAAGCTGACGCTGGTCGAAGTGGACGTGGAGGCCGTAGGCGATGTCAGCCAGGAGCAGAACATTCTGGGCATTCCGAGCTTTGTGGCCTACACGGAAGGCCGGGAGCTGGTGCGCTTCGTCAACAAGCTGCGCAAATCGCGGGAAGAGATCGAGAGCTTCCTGAACCGCGCGGTCGAAGTATATGAAGCCGTAGAGAAGGCCTGACCGTCCCGGCGGGTCTGATCTTTGCCGGAAGCAGGCGAACGGCGGATGGTGCCCATCCGCCAACAGGCATGAACGGGGGCCTTCGGACCCCCGTTTTGCTGTGTTCAGGGGACCGATAGAACCCGGAAGCGCGGCGCTCCGGTCCCGGAGAACATTCAAATTTCAGATTTGCCGGATGCCGGTCCCGAGATTATCGGTTATAATGGAAACGCATTAGATTTGTCGTAATTTCTCGAATCAATGAAACCTTGAACAGGCGGGATGAACCATGACGTTGAGGCAGTTGAGCAGCTGGAGCGGACTGACCTGCCTGATAATAATCGCCGCGCTGGTGGGCCATGCAGCGGGCGGAGAAGGAAGCGGGGAGACGCTGATCTCCGGTGCGGGCTTGGCCGCGAGTGTGCTGGCGGCGCTGCTGGCGGCCGTTGCCGCTGCGGCGGTGCGGGGCTGGAACGCCCCGGACCGCCGTTCTCTGCGGAAGCGGGCCCGCCTGGCGCTGAGCCTCGCGGCCGCGCAGGGCATCCTCGCGGCGCTTCTTGGCGCCGCAGAGCCGCCGTCGGCCGTCCGGGCGCTGCTTCCGGCCCTGCTGCTGGCTGCGTTCACGGCCACGCTGCAATTGAACCTTAGGCTGCGCAGACTTGTCCGGGAAGAGCGCGGCGCAGGCGAGCCCGGCGCTTCCGCTGGCCATGCGCGTGCAGCCGGGCCGGGGGTTCCGGCCGCGCTTCCCCGCCCGTTCCGCAACCTGGTGCGGGGAACAGCCGTATACGCCTATGTCGCCGTCTATATCGGCGCTTACGTCCAATCCGCCACGCCGTCCGGCTGTGCCGGCTGGCCGTTCTGCGAAGGACAGGCGATCCCCGAAGGGTCCGGAGATAACCGGATGGTATGGATTCACCTCGCCGCACAGCTGCTGCTGCTCCTGCTGGCTGCGCTGGTGGGCCATCTGGCGTTCTGGAACTACGGCCAGGGCCGCCCCGGGCTGCGAAGACTTGGACTGGCGGCTGCCTTGCTAAGCCTCATGCAGCTGCTGGCTCTCGCAGCTTCCGCGTTCGCGGCAGACGAAGGATTGCACCGTCTGGCTCTGGCAGGCCAGGCTCTTCTGCTGGCCGGGTGGTTCAGCGTGATCGCCTGCCTGGATGAGCGGGCGTCAACGGGTCGTTTCGGCTGATCCGAAGCGGCGGATGGAGAAGGATTTGAGGAGGAACCATATTGGGATACGCGAATGTGCGACAATGGATTGAACAGCTGCAGAAGGACAAGGACCTGGCGATTATCGATGCGCCGGTCGATCCGTATCTGGAGCTGGCTGAAATACACCGCCGGGTAATTGCGGAAGAAGGCCCGGCTCTGCTGTTCACGAACGTGAAGGGAACGCCGTTCCCGGTGGCCACTAACCTGTTCGGCACGGTAAGACGCGTGGATCAGGCGTTCGGACCCCGGCCGGAGGCCTTGATGAAGGGGATGATGGGCGCGGTCGAGACGCTGCTGCCGCCTACGCCCATGGCGGTCTGGAAGGAGAAGGGGCTGCTGTGGGATCTCCTGAAGGTGGGCATCAAGAATGTGCCGCAGGGAGAAGCGCCGGTGCTCGGCGTCTGCCGGAATCAAGACCCGCTGAAGGACCTGCCGCGGGTAACCAGCTGGCAGGAGGACGGGGGGCCGTTCGTTACCCTGCCTCTGGTCTATACAGAGAGCCCGTCCAATCCGAAGGATCACAATCTGGGCATGTACCGCATCCAGATTTATGATGACAGCACAACCGGGGTTCACTGGCAGATTCACAAAGGCGGCGGCTTCCATCATCACGAAGCGGAGCTTCGGAACGAGCCGCTGCCCGTATCGGTCTTTGTCGGCGGACCGCCGGCGCTCGTGGCTACGGCAATCGCGCCGGTGCCGGAGCGCATGCCGGAGCTGCTGCTGGCCTCCCTGGTCCTTGGCGGCCGGCTGCCGATGGTCAAGGACCCGATGGGCGGACACCGGATTCCGGCGGAAGCCGAGTTTGCGATCCGCGGCCTGGTGCCGCCGCATGAACGCCGGCCTGAAGGTCCGTTCGGCGACCACTACGGCTATTACTCGCTGAAGCATGATTTTCCGGTCATGCATGTGCAGCGCATGTGGCACCGCAAGGACGCCATCTACCCGGCGACGATCGTCGGCAAGCCGCGCCAGGAAGATTATTACCTCGGCGATTTCCTCCAGCGGCTGCTGTCTCCGGCCTACCCGCTGGTGATGCCGTCGGTGCACTCGCTCTGGGCATATTCCGAATCGGGCTCGCACACGCTGGCGTCCGCGGTGGTCCGGGAGAGCTATTCCCGCGAGGCGCTGGTCTCGGCCTTCCGCATTCTGGGCGAAGGCCAGCTGTCGCTGACCAAGTTCCTCGTTCTGACGAACCAGCCGGTCGATCTCGCCGATTGGCCGCATCTGCTGGAGACGGTGCTGGAACGCTTCGATCCGGCGGTCGATCTGTTCATCTTCAACAAGACGTCGCATGATACGCTGGATTACACCGGCCAGAAGATGAACCACGGCAGCAAGGGCGTCATGATGGGCGTCGGTGCCAAGATCCGTGAGCTGCCGCGGGTCTATGAAGGCGGGAACCTGCCGGGCATCGCGGACGCCAAGGTGTACTGCGGCGGCTGCCTCGTCGTCTCGGGACCGTCCTACACCGAGGACCCCGACCTGCCCGAGCGGCTGATTCCGGCGCTTCAGGCCGGGCAGACCGAATGGCCGCTCGTTATCCTGGTCGACAACGCCGCCGAGACGGTCCGGACACAGACCTCTTTCCTCTGGACGGTGTTCACGCGGTTCAACCCGGCGACCGACATCTACGCGGAGTCGACCGTGCGGCATCATCACATCGGCTACAAGCTGCCGATCGTCATCGACGCGCGCATGAAGCCGGGTTATCCGGACGAGCTGTTCCCGCGGGAGGACATCGTGGAGACCGTCGACCGGAGATGGAAGGAATATTTTCCGAACGGACTGAACGCTTAGGACGCCGATTCGGGCAAGATAAGCCGATTGCTTCACCGCCTCTACCCCCCACTACGAACCGTTAAGGAGGAAGACCGATGCTGCGCATACTGCTGGGTGAAGCCCCGCGCGTGAACGAAGGCCCGCTGGCCGATGCCATCAACGCGATGGCCGAACAGGCGGCGGCGCTCCGCAAGGAGATGAACCGCCAGGGAGACCGGAACCATGAATCCCGGGAGATCGAGATCTGGACCCGGGGGCTGATTACGTCTCTGGACGAGCTGGAGCAGAGCTGGTTCGCCGCCGCTCATTTCCGCCGCTCGGTCCGGGCGGGATTCGTGGACGAAATGACGCCCGACGAGCAGGGCGAGTACGCGCGTTATGTGTATTTTTACAAGAACGGGTTCATCCGGGTCTTCTCCCTGCTGGACAAGCTTGGTACGGTGCTGAACAGCCGGTATGATCTCTGCACTTCGGCGCTCAAGCCGCATTTCTCGTATTTCACGGTGCTTCGGCAGCTCCGGACGCGCAAGGAGCTTGCCGACCTGTCCGACGAGCTGGAGGGCATCCGGAAGGAATACCGCGATGCGCTGCAGAAGTTGCGGAAACGCCGGAACGCCGAGATTCACTATATGAACTCGGAAATGCAGGACGATCTGTGGCAGCGGCACCAGGGACTTGAGGAACGGATTGCGCTGGAGGATCTGGACGGCCATCTGGAGGATCTGCGGCAAGGGCTTGAGATGGTCTGCCGGACCTTGGCAGCCGCCTACCGGTATATGGGGAACCAGCGGCATAGCTGAAATTTCCTTTTGACAAAATCCGCGGCCTTCTCTATACTAAGGTCACCAATTTCATACACCAATCTTATCAAGAGCGGCGGAGGGACAGGCCCGATGAAGCCCGGCAACCGATCTTCGGACAACAAGCGCACAAGGCGCGGTTGGAAGAAGGTGTCATGGTGCTAATTCCTGCACAGGACGGACATTCCGGAACGTGCGCAGATGAGAGAGGGCTGGAGCTATTCTGAATGGAACAACAGCCTCTTGCGATTCTGGCGACGGAATCCGCAAGAGGCTTTTTTTGAGGTGCGGCATGGAGCAAGAGGAGGAGCAGGATGATTGAGTTAAAAGGGTTAACCAAAGTATACGGACGGGGCTCAGCCGCCCAGACCGCGCTCTCGGGCGTGGATTTGTCGATTCGCCAGGGGGAAATCTTCGGAGTGATCGGACATTCGGGCGCCGGCAAAAGCACGCTGATCCGCTGCATCAATCTGCTGGAGCGGCCGACGGAAGGAGAGGTACGCGTCGGCGGAATCGACTTGACCAAGCTCGGCAGACGCGAGCTGCAGGAGCGGCGCCGCAAGATCGGCATGATCTTTCAGCATTTCAACCTCCTGTCGTCGGCGACTGTCTATGACAATATTGCCTTCCCGCTGCGGCTGACCCGCACGCCCGGCAAGGCCGTGGAGACGAAGGTGAACGAGCTGCTGAGTCTGGTCGGTCTCGCCGAACACGCGGACAAGTATCCCGCCCAGCTCTCGGGCGGACAGAAGCAGCGGGTCGGCATCGCCCGGGCGCTGGCCAGCGAACCGGATGTGCTGCTCTGCGACGAGGCGACCTCGGCGCTGGACCCGCAGACGACGGATTCCATTCTGGCGCTGCTGCTGGACATCAACAAGCGGTTCGGACTGACGATTGTCCTGATTACGCATGAGATGCACGTGATCCAGAGCATCTGCGACCGGGTAGCCGTTATCCACGGCGGCGGCATTGTGGAGCAGGGCGAAGTGGCAAAAGTATTCCTGAAGCCGCAGCATGACGTAACCCGGGAATTCATCCGCAGCGAAGCGCGCGACGGAGGACCGCTCCAGGCGGCCATCGCCGCCGGAGGAGCGGACGGTTCCAAGGCGGCGAAGATTACGTTCATCGGCTCGCGGACCTATGAGTCCACGCTGTCGAGAACGGCGTCCAGGACCGGGGTGCATTTTGCCATTCTGCAGGGGACGATCGGTACCATTAAGGAAGAGCCTTACGGTCAGCTGACCGTGCGCTTCGAGGGACCGGCGGAAGCCATCGGAGAGACGATGGCCGAATTGACCCGGCAGGGTCTGGATGTGGAGGTGCTGAACTGATGGGAGGGCTTGATTTTTCGCTGGTGGATTGGCATGAAATGTGGGTAGGCACGCTGGATACGCTCAAGATGATGGGAGCCTCTGCGGTTTTTACAATAATTCTTGGTTTACCGCTCGGAATTGTGCTATATTTATGGGGACGATCTTCTTCACCGGCCATTCGGGCGGTCTACACGCTTCTGTCGGTGCTGGTGAACATTCTGCGGTCCGTGCCGTTCATCATTCTCGTAATTGCGCTGATTCCTGTCAGCCGGGCGATTGTGGGCACTGCCATTGGGGTGCTCGGCGTGATTCCCGCTCTCGTGATCGGAGCGGCGCCTTTCTTCGCGAGACTGGTCGAGACGTCGCTGCGCGAAGTGGACCGGGGCGTCATTGAAGCGGCGCAGGGGATGGGCGCCTCCACGCCGCAGATCGTCTTCCGCGTTCTGCTGCCGGAAGCGCGGCCGTCTCTTCTGGCCGGCATTACCATTACGGTAGTTACCTTGGTCAGCTATACGGCAATGTCCGGCATGGTCGGAGGCGGCGGGCTCGGCGATCTGGCTATCCGTTACGGCTATCAGCGCTATGAAGAAGAAGTCATGCTCGTTGCGATCGCGCTGCTGGTCATCCTGGTGCAGCTGCTTCAGATGATCGGCGACCGGCTCGTCCGGCATTATACCCGCAGATAAGGTTCAATTTATATATAGAGATCCTTATTGAATTAACCTAGGAGAAGAGGGGAATTATTCATGAAGAAAATTTCATTGTCACTGCTCAGTCTCGTTCTGCTTGTCGTTCTGGCCGCCTGCGGCAACAACAATGCCGGCAACAACAAGGAGGCCAGCACATCGCCGGCCGCCGGTTCGTCGTCCAGTCCAAGCACGGCTCCAAGCACCGAGCCGGTCAAGCTCGTGATCGGCGCCACTTCCGTGCCGCATGCCGAAATTCTGGAAGCCATTGCGCCGCAGCTTGAAGCCGAGGGCGTGAAGCTGGAGATCAAGGAATTCACCGACTACGTGCTGCCGAACACACAGCTGGCCGAGAAAGAGCTGGACGCGAACTTCTTCCAGCACAAGCCTTATCTGGACGACCAGAACCAGAAGAACGGAACCGATCTGGTGCCGGTGGTAGCCGTCCATGTCGAGCCGTTCGGCGCTTACTCCAAGAAGATTAAATCCGTGGACGAACTGAAGGACGGAGCCAAGGTCGCCATCCCGAACGATGCCACCAACGGCGGCCGCGCGCTGATTCTGCTGGCGAAGAACGGTCTGATCAAGCTGAAGGACGACACCAATATTCTGTCCACGAAATCCGATATTACCGAGAATCCGAAGAACCTGAAGATTGTCGAGCTCGAGGCCGCTACACTGCCGCGCATGCTGGATGAAGTGGATCTCGCGCTCATTAACACCAACTACGCGCTGGATGCCAAGCTGAATCCGACCAAGGATGCCCTGTTCATCGAATCCGGCGATTCGCCGTACGCCAACCTGCTGGTGGCCCGCCCGGACAACAAGGATTCCGATGCCATCCAGAAGCTGGCCAAGGCCCTGACTTCGCCGGAAGCGAAGAAGTTTATTGAAGACAAATACCAGGGAGCCATTATTCCTGCGTTCTAATCCTGGTCCGTCATCCATTCATACGGCTTGAATCGTCCCGTCCGCTCTGAAGAGCGGCGGGATTTTTGCTGTTGGGGAAGAGGCGCTCTCCCTCCTGGGGCCGTTCTGGCCGTCGTTTCAAATCCTTCACCTTCAGCCCGTTCTTCTTCGCTTGGGGGTGCCAGAAGCCGTAGGTGGCGGCGAGACGCCAGGCAACGCGGGGGAAGTTCGGAGAGAGGTAGACGGATTCTCCGGCTGCCCCCGTCCGGATCGCGGAAGCGAGAGCCTCCAGCGCCTGCCCCAGATCCTTCAGCGGGCCGCGTCCGAGAGGAACTTTCTCCAGGGAACCGAGCATTTCACCCGCGCCGAACCCCACCGCCATTCCGAAGCGAAAGCCGCAGCGCCCGCACCAATTGCGCACAATGGAGACTGCAGTTCGGCACTGGCCTCCTTCATAGAAGCCGTTGTTCACAAGGACATAGACCGGAAGAGGGCGAGAGCCCGGAGCTTCCGCCGGCGGTGTGCCCTGCCGCTTCACCCAGGCTTCCATTCCGACCATCATGCGCAGAAAGTGGGAAGGGATGCCGTCAAAATACAGCGGGAACGCCAGCACAAGCGCATCCGCCGTGTACAGTTCCCGGTACTGCTCTTCTCCGAACGGCTTCGGGCCCACCCGGTACAGCGGCAGCTCGCAGCCGCCGTCTTCCAGAAGAGGGGCCAGCTTCTCCAGCAAAATGCCCGAATTGCTCTTGCCGCCCTTGGGGCTGCCGTTGACTCTCGCGATTCTCATGCCCAAGCCTCCCGTAAGTCTTCTATGCGGTCATAGAAGAGAATGGATGTATCGGTTGCGCCCATATTGACTGCATTGGCTTGAACGAGAGCGCGGGCGGCGGCAATCTCGTCCGCGGTCATGTCCTCGGCATAGAAGTGAACCGTGAACCGGAAGCGCGTCTCATAGCGGCGCGCATGATGCGTCTCGCCGTTGCGGACCGCAAAATAAGGAAGCACATAGGAGAGCGTCCGGTTCAACGCGTTGGCGACGAACGGGCTGTAGCTTCCGTAGACATTGCGGCTGACCAGCACCAGCTCGCCGCAGTCGGCCAGGCGCCGGCCGAGATGCCGGTAGTTATCCTTGAGTACACAAGTGCCCGGGGTCCGCACCCAGCAGCCGAAGCAGCCGACGCAGTGGCGCATGGTGCCGTCATCGTTCAGAATCTCCGAATCCTGCCCGGCATTCTCCTGATCCAGCCACCCCGCCGCCTGTGCTGCGGTCAAATCATGTACGATCAGTCTCATTGGATCTGCCTCCCGATTGCAATATGACCTGCCAAATCTCCCGCCAATTGCCGGCGTAATGAATAGGGCGCGCGGTAATCAGCGAAGCGATGCCGTGAGCCGATGACCAGACGGCCATCAGCATGCTCGCATCGCGCTCCGGGGGAAGTCCCGTCTTCCGGAAGGCCCTCCGTGCGGTACCCCGGAACACCTCGAACGGCGGATAGGCCGCATGCACATCCGTTTCGCCGTTCACGTGAATATCAATGCCGGAATGGTAGAACAAGAAGGGGAAGTAGGCCGGATGCTCTTCAAAAAAGGCAATATACGCTGTCCCTACCCGTTCCAGCTCGCTGTCCGGTTCCTCTGCGGCTTCCACCGCGCCGCGCAGCCTGTCGGCGAACTGCTGCGTGACGTGCTCTGCCATGGCGGACAGCAGATCGTCCTTATCCTTGAAATGGCTGTAAGGAGCGGCATGGCTGACACCGCACCGCGCCGCGACCCGGCGCAGCGAGAAGCCGCCGATGCCCTGCTCGTTGATCAGCTCGATGCCGTTCTCGATCAGCGTATTGCGCAGATCGCCGTGATGATAACTTCCTTCCTTCACTCTGAAGCCTCCTCAATCTTGACATTGTCAAGATACAGGAATATTTTAGCACTGTCAATGACTTATCTGTGCGCTGTAGGGCTGCATGGAGAAGAAATGATTTTATGATATAATGACCCTTGCAGCGGACGGACACCGGCATGAGAACGCAAAAAAGCCGGCATCCCGCGTGCGGGACACCGGCCTGAGGACCGGGCTTGCTTTAGAACACTTGAACGACGTCCTCAATACCCTCGACTTCTTCCATCAGGGCGCGTTCGATACCGGCCTTCAGCGTGATCGTGGAACTTGGGCAGCTGCCGCAGGCTCCCATCAGCTTCAGCTTCACAATTCCGTCCTCTACATCGATCAGTTCGACGTCGCCGCCGTCGCGTTGCAGGAACGGACGCAATTTATCCAGAACTTCCAGCACTTCATCGTACTTGGAGATTGTATTCTCATTCATTTCTCAATCGCTCCTTTCGTACGTTTATTATAGTACAAAAGCTTAAAAAATAAAATGGTTACCCATTCAAGGAGAATAATATGAGACCGATTATTGAATTTTGTGTCAACAATATCGGGCACGGGACCGAAGAATTGATGGACAAGCTGGAGCAGAACCCCGATTTCGACGTCGTCGAGTACGGCTGCCTCGGCAATTGCGACCAGTGCCGCGTCGATTTCTTCGCAATGGTGAACGGCGAGATCGTCGCCGCCGGCTCCGTGCCGGAGCTTGAACAGGCGATTCAGGATAAGATCCGGGAAGCCGAAGCCTGGCTGGAGCTCGATCTGGACTAGAACGGGAGCGGCTACGGGCAAGGGCGGCTTCGCCTATCCGAAATGCCGCTTCGACATCCAGAGCACGCCGCTCTTGAGGATGCGCGGAACGCGGCCCATCATGGAGCGGGAACCGAGCAGGCCGAAGCCTTCGCTCTTGCCGAGGGAGCCGAGCGTACCCTTCAGCCGGATTTTGCCCAGACGCGGGGTCTCGTTCTTCCAGAGCGCGCGCAGCACCTGCGCAACCTGCTCGCCCTGCGCGCCCGCCGCCTGTGCGCTCGGCGCAAACGGAAGACTGGCGCAGTCCCCGATGACGTACACCTCCGGATAATCCGGCACCTCGTAATACTCGCCCAGCAGTATGCGCCCGCCGCGGTCCTTGGGCAGATTCAGCATCTGCACCGGCTTGACCGGCTGAATGCCGCCCGTCCATACCGTAACGTCGCCGAGAATGGCTTCGCTCCCGTTATAGACGGCGCCGTCCTCCACATGCGAGACGGAGATCCGTCCCCGGGTCTGCACCTGATGCTCGTTGAACCATTCCTCGACATATTGGGAGAGCTTGGCCGGAAAAGCGGACAGAACCCGCTCGCCGCGGTCCAGAATCGTGATGTTGAGGTCCGGCCGGCTCTCGCGCAGCTCGGCCGCAATCTCCACCCCGCTCAATCCCCCGCCGACTATGTTCACGTTTCCGTACGGTCTGATGTTGTTCAGCCGCCGGTAGGTCTCGCGCGTGCCGGCCATGCTCTGAATGCTGCACGTATGCTCGGGAGCGCCGGGTATCCCGTGGTGGTTGTCAGTGCAGCCGAGGGCAATGGCGAGCTGGTCATAGGGAACCTGCTCGCCGTCTGCCAGCAGCACCTGCTTGCCGGCGAGGTCGATGGATTCGACCTCGCCGTAGCGGACGCTGAGCCGCGGATGTTCCGGGAAAGCGATCCGCAGGCTGTGGTCGGCCACGGTGCCTGCGGCAAGCGCATAGTATTCGGTCTTGATGCCCTGATAGGGCATCCGGTCAATCAGGACAATCTGAAGATCGTGCGGAAGATGGCTCTGTAGCAGTTCCTGGATAAGGGCAAGGCCGCCGTAGCCGCCGCCTAGAACAAGCAGTGTACGCATGCTGACCGAACATCCTTTCGAAATCGATTATTCTGATTCGCAAGCAAGCTTACTCATAGACTTTGATTTCGTTATAGAACGTGTCCCGTTCAACCGGGATTTTGCCTGCGCCCTTGACGAGCCAGATCAGTTCCTTGCGGGTAAGACCCTCCGGCGTCAGCGCTCCGGCCGAATGGCTGATGCGCTCTTTGAGGATGGTGCCGTGTACGTCAGAGGCGCCGAAGCTGAGGGCCACCTGGGTAAGCTGCGGACCGATGTTGATGAAGTAAGCCTTGATATGGTCGAAGTTGTCGAGCATCAGCCGGCTCACGGCAATGGTCTTGAGGTCCTCGAAGGCGGAGTTGCGCCGCATGATGCCTGCGTTCTTGTTCTTGGGCTGCATGGACAGCGGAATGAACACCATGAAGCCGCCGGTCTCGTCCTGCAGCTCGCGGATCTGCAGCATATGCTTGATCCGGTCCTCGCGGGATTCAATCGACCCGTAGAGCATGGTAGTGTGGGTCTTCATGCCGAGCCGGTGCGCCTGGCGGTGCACTTCCAGATATTCAGCCACGCCGGCTTTATCGACGTGCATTTTTTCCCGGTAATGATCGGACAGAATTTCAGCGCCGCCGCCGGTGAGGGACTTCAGTCCCGCCGCCTGGAGCTTCTCCAGCACTTCGCGGATGCTCAGGCCGCTGATTCGGGTGAAGAAGTCGATCTCCGCCGCCGTGTAGGCCTTCAGCGTCACATCCGGGAAGCGGACGTGCAGCGCCTGCAGCGAATCGACATAATATTGAAACGGAACATGCGGGTTATGCCCGCCGACAATATGGAATTCGCGCACGCCGGGATGAATATGCTGCTCGACGTACTGGATCATCTCTTCGCCGGAGAGCGTATACGCTCCCTCTTCGCCTTCATCCTTGCGGAAATTGCAGAACGCGCAGCGGGATTCGCACACGTTGGTGAAGTAGAGACTCATATTCTCGATAAAATACACCTTGTCGCCGTTCTTGCGGCGGTTCACTTCATTGGCCAGCTGGCCGATCGTGAGCAGATCGTTGCTCTCATACAGATAGACGCCGTCCTCCAGACTGAGCCGGACGCCGCTGTGCACCTTCTCGATGATCTCCGCCATGCGGGCATCCGTGCTTGGTGTAATCAGTGTGGACATATTTTCTTCCTCCTGAAGGTAGTGCGTGACAAATTATCGAACAATGTTGACGCCCTCCCTATTATACTCTTCCTCCAGTCAAGCGGGCAACCGCGAGAGACGGGGAGCCGGAGGAGTAAGAAGCGAAGAACAGATTAGGAGGATAGGCTAGGAGAATACTATCCGATGTTTGACGACCCAGACAGTCCGCTGACCCGGGAAGACCTGAACCGGCCGGCAGGGCGGAAGGCTTGAGGGGCCAAGGAAAGTGGAGTATACTTCAATTTAGAGACGTTCTAAATTGAAGGAGGGCAAGACCATGATTACCATCAGCGAGGCTGCGGCCGATCAACTGAAAGAAATGCTCGCGGCCCAGGAAGTGCCGAACATGTTCCTCCGCCTTGGCGTATCGGCTGGCGGATGCAGCGGCTTCTCCTATGCCATGGGCTTTGATGACCATACAAGCGACCAAGACGAATTCATGGAGATCCAGGGAATGAAGATAGCCGTTGCCAAGGACGACCTCCGCATGCTCGACGGCGTCGAGATTGATTACGAGTTAGCCGGCATGACCGGAGGCTTCACGATCAATAACCCGAACGCCATCGCCACCTGCGGCTGCGGACAGAGCTTCCGCACCCGGAAGGAAGAAGAATCGCTGGCGCAGCCGTGCGAGGATTGAGCGTTATATCAACACTTTTTGTTTCGTTGATTTGAACGGTAGCCGATAGCGTAGCTTCTCCTGTACGTTAACAACCCTGAACGCCGTTTTAGGGTTGTGGATTATGACCTCTATTAAGCCATAGTCACTTTGACTAAGCGTAGTAGGGGTCGTTTTTGTGCCTTATAATGGATTCTGTCCGCTGCGGTTTTTACGTTATAGCGGGTATCCTGTACGGCATTTATTATTAAAAGGGCTCTAGCAGCTATAGCGGAGATTAACCCGGTGACCGCCCATAAATGAATGCTTTAGGGCCGGATCTGTCCTGTTAGGGGGATTGAATACTATGCAAGGTATATATGTCGGAATATTAATTACACTCTTACTGCTTTTCATCACTTCGATAGTAATTGCAGTGATTTTATATAAGATGAACAGGGAACTGTTAACGGCCGTGTACCGGTTAGTGGATGTCACGAAAGAAAATAAGGTTCTACGAAGCGAGTAAGAATAATATCTAGGAGAGTGATTTCATGCTCGTTCCCCAGTTATACCTGAACGGCGCCTGCACCGAGGCGATGGAGCTGTACCGCCAGGCTTTTGGAGCGAAGACAGAATCCGTTATGTACGACCCGCAGGAGGAGCCCGGCACCGTAGTGATTCATGCGGAAATGAATATCCTGGGCAGCCGGATCATGCTCAGCGACTTCGGAGGAACCGGAAGGGCGTCTGCGGAGAGCACGATGGAGATTGTAGCAATTTGCGCGGATGAAGCGGAATTGCGGCAGGCCTATCAGGTGCTGGAGCCGGGCAGCGAGACCGTTACGCCGATAGGACCGACCTTTTACAGTTCCTGTCTGGTTCAGCTCGTGGACCGGTTCGGCGTCAAATGGTGCCTGATGGTCTAGCGCTATGGATACCCACACCCGAATAAAATACTTATTATAGAAGAGAAATATTCACCCGTGCGGAGATTCAGTCGGTCCGGGGCGTCCGGGGGAGGATGCTGATCTTTCTGCGCAGTCGTGATCTTCAAGGATGAGCCGGATGTGGAATAATGGAATAGAGGTGAGGAAGGAATGATCGTTTCTTTTGGCCGAGAGCATATAGACGCCCTTTCGGATTGGGGAGAAACGCTGGTCTCCCGGGGAAAAGTCCATGCCCTCCGTGATTTGGACGGATTCGTATACATATATCCTGATGAGCCTGCCGGCTTCATCCTGTACCGGATCGAAGACCGGGAATGCGAGATTGTGCTGCTGGAGAGCAGGCGGGAAGGACAGGGCGTGGGGGCCGAATTGATCGCCACAGTGCTAGACCGGGCGAGGGAAAAGCATTGTCTCCGGGTATGGCTCATCACCTCCAACGACAATATCAAGGCGATCCGCTATTATCAGAAGCGCGGATTCGATCTGGCTGCGGTTCATCGCCATGCGATTACCGAAGCCCGCAAGCTGAAGCCCTCCATTCCGCTAATCGGTCTGGACGGGATCGAGATTAAGCATGAGATTGAATTCGAATATAAGCTGGAGCCCCTATGAGGAAGCGGTAACGGTCTGCTCCGACGACCAAGGGAGACGCTTGTCGGATTGGGGTACCCCGATCATTTTATATCGCATTGGTCTGTTCTCTCCTTATCGTCTTTCTGTTGGAGAGGCTCCCGCTGCATACGGCCTGGTTCAGAGGGACAAAATTGGTTCTAGAGGCCGGCTGTTTCCTTCAGGCGATCATGCTGTTCCGGCGAAGTTTGGTCAGTCACAGATTGGAGCTGACGGAACATTCGCTCTGCTTCCACGGTCAAGAAGTCCCCGCGCAGCGGATAGACCGGATCGTGATTCAGGGATATTGGGCAGAGAGCGTCGGCATCCGGCTGCGGGGAAGGAGAATGGTTCCGTTCATGCTGCACTTCAGGTTCTGCGAAAGGAATGAAGAAGGGATGCAGCGCCTAAAACGATGGGCGGACAGGAACGGAGTTCCGATCAAGAAGGGGCAGATTTATCGCTGGCTCTGAGAGCCAGCCCCGGCCGGTTAGCCCGTCGGTGAGAAGAGGAGCGGAGGAACGAGAAGAAGAAGCGCCCGGTCCGCTGCAGGACCGGGCGCTTTGGTCTGACTAGAACTTGATGATTCCCGCGGAATGCAGGAAGACGAACAGCACCAGAATCGGCGCCACGTAGCGGAGCATGAACAGCCACAGGCGGAACCAGCCGGCCGAGAGGCCGGCTTCGTCGCCGACGCGCTTCCAGAAGTAGCCGGCGAAGAGGGTCACGATCAGCCCGCCCAGCGGCAGAAGCACATTGGAGGCCAGGAAGTCCATCCAATCGAAGAAAGCTTTGCCGCCGAAGTTCAGTCCCGGCGCGGCGCCGAACGACAGCGCCGATGGAATGCCCAGCAGGAAGCAGCCGGCGGTAATCAGCAGCACCGAGCGGGTTCGTCCCCATTGGAGCCGCTCCATTGCATAGGCGACCGGAACTTCCAGCAGCGAGACGGTAGAGGTCAGCGCTGCAATGGCGAGGAGGATGAAGAACAATCCGCCGAAGAGCGAGCCGAAGGGCATCGCCGAGAATGCGGCGGGCAGCGCCATGAAGACCAGCCCGGGTCCCTGCGCATTGTCGATTCCGAAGGAGAACGTCGTCGGGAAAATAATCAGTCCGGCAATCAGCGCATACAGCAGATCGCCGCCTCCGATGGCCAGCGTCGCCGATCCGAGCGACTGCTCTTTTTGCACGTAGGAGCCGTAGGTCAGCATCGCCCCCATCCCGAGCGAGAGCGAGAAGAACGCATGTCCCAGCGCTACCAGCGCGGATTCCGCCGTCAGCTTGGAGAAATCGGGCTTCAGGAAGAAGGAGACTCCGTCCATAGCGCCCGGGAGCGTCAGCGCCCGGATCATCAGAATGACCAGCAGGAGAAGGAGGCCGGGAATCAGCACCTTGTTGAATTTCTCAATGCCTCCCGACACGCCCCGGGCCACGATCCAGGCGGTAAGCGCCAGGACGACAACCTGCCAGAGAATCGGACTGTAGCCCGACGTGAAGCTTGCGAATTGACCGGTGTAATCGGGGTTCGTGAACAGCTTCCCGCTGAAGGCCCGAACCGCGTAATACAACGTCCAGCCGGCGATGATGGCATAGAAGGACATAATCATGAAAGCGCCGATGACGGAGAGCATCCCCATTCCGCCCCAAGCCCGGTTGCCGCCCACTTTGACAAAAGAGCTGGCCGCGCTGCCCCGCCCGCCCCGGCCGATGGTCAGCTCTGCGAGCAGCACCGGCAGGCCGATAGCGACCAGACAGACAATGAAGAGCAGGAAGAACGCCGCTCCTCCGTACATCCCCGTAATATAAGGGAACTTCCACATATTCCCCAATCCGACCGCGCTGCCGATGGCCGCGAGAATGAAGCCGCTTGAGGAGAATTGGTCCTTGGATTCCAAAGTTCTGGGTTGTTTCGGCATAGAGTTCAGTCTGCCTCCCGACTATAAGATGAAGTTCTTGCTGTCTGTCCGTGACCGCCCTGGAAGGAGCATTGTTCATGCTGGAGAGACATAATATGAACAAGTATATAGGCAGACTGCCAAAACTACAAGATGCAACTTCTGTGAAAAAAGTTTGTCCATCTATTTAATGAGGCATGCAATCTTTGTCCTATCCGGTATCAGACGCCAAAGGTATACTTGGTTAGGCATTGCGGAAATATGGCGAAAGGGACCAGCGCGAACGGAGATTTGGGTAAGTCTTATATAATTAATAAAACGGGCCGCGGGCCAAGGAGGACATCATATGAAGCTTGCCGAGGCGCTTGTACTTCGGGCGGACTGCCAGAAACGGATCGCCCAGCTCAGACAGCGGCTTGCCCGGGTCGTCAAGGTTCAGGAAGGCGAGAAGCCGGCCGAAGACCCGGCGGATCTGTTGACCGAGCTGGAACGGTCGCTTCAGGAGCTGACCGGCTGGATTCGGGCGATTAACAAGACCAATGCCTTTACGGCATTTGACGACAAGCGGTCAATCGCCGATGCGCTGGCCGAGCGCGACGAGCTGATGCAGCGGCGCAGGCTGCTGGCGGAGGTGCTGGAGAATGCCTCGATCAGGCAGGAGCGCTTTAGCCGTTCGGAGGTCAAGTTCCACCGGACGGTGGACGTGGCCGCCATTCAGAAAGAGGTGGACGCGCTCTCCAAGGCTTTTCGCGAATTTGACTTCCGGATTCAGCAATTGAACTGGACGGTCGAACTGGCCGGAGAGTAGAGGAACGGGCCGCGAAGGTAGTCCGGCCGCCGGCAAAAGCGAGCATACCCCCTCCAACGGGCAGGTTGGACCTCGGAGAGACTCGGGGCGAATGTCTCAGCTATAAGCAATCAGCCCAGAACCGTTACAAGAGTGCGCTTCAGCACAGGAGTACCGTGTAGCAGGTTTATTGTTACGACCTTATGCTGGTTTGCCGGCCCGGACGAGGGCGGGGAAGGGGATTGCAGGCCCGATGGCAGAATTGAACACGGGTGCCCGGTGTTCCAGACGATAGTCTGAAGCGCCGGGCACTGTCCGTTAGATGGGGATGCGCGGGCACGCGGCCAAGCGCCTCTTTTTCCAAGGCAAGGACAATCATACAAGAGTGGGACATTCCCCTGTGAGTATGGTATGGCAGAGGCCAAGGAAGGAGAGGAAGAGACATGGCGGGAAGACAGCTCGCAAGCAAATGGCGGAAGACGGCGGCGCTCTTAAGCGATCCGCGCGTTTCGGGGTATATTCCGAAGACGCAGATTTATAGCGGCAGCGCTCTTCGGTCGATGCTGGCCGCCTATGGCGATGTCGTAGTGAAACCGGTTGTAGGCGGAGGCGGACACGGCGTGATCCGGGTATTCCGCGACGGAGGGGGCTACGGGCTTACCTCAAAGAATCGCACGCGGAGATACAGCTGTTTTGGAGAGATGTTCAACGGGCTGCAGCGCATGAAGCTCAGACGCCGTTACCTGATCCAGCAGGGTATTTCCCTTGCCCGGATCGACGGCCGCCCGATTGATTACCGGGTCAAGGTCGTCCGCAGCAACGGGGCCTGGGAATTCCGGTCTATGGTGGGACGTCTGGCGCGCCCGGGTCTGTTCGTGACGAATCTCTGTCAGGGCGGGACCATGCTTAGCTGCCGGGAAGGACTGCGCCGCTCGCTTCCCCGCATCAATTCTGCCGCCAAGCGGCGGGAGATGCGGATTGTGACCGTTACCTGCATTCAGACGCTGGAACGCCATTTTCCGGGAATCGGAGAGCTGGGGTTCGACTATGCGGTGGACCGGAACGGGCGCTTGTGGATCCTGGAGGTTAATACACGTCCGCAATAAAGAGAGAAGAGGCTTGGCGAGTTAACAAAAACCGCAAAGAGTCCGATATTAGAGCTAAAGAATACGTTTGAAAGGTTGTCCGGCGGGTTAATTAAGAATGGATAAGAATGGAATCGATAGATTTGTAAATTTTTTGTGCATATATCCAGACAAATTCTCCTGTGTATAACTATTATCCCCAATATACCCTGCACAACCGGACGGAAATTCCAACTTTTTCACATATTATGCACAGGATTTCCACAATGCGCTGTGGATATCAGAACGCTTGTTCGGATTCTGCTAGTCTGCTATGATAGAAGAGAACCAAATAAAGGAAAGGTAGGTGATCGTTATGATGGAATTGTCCGATCAGATGCTGTTGGAATCGTATCATCAAGCGATTGAACTGCAGCTTGAGCATGATTTCATTGCTATGCTTCTGGTTGAAATTCGCAAACGGAACTTACACTCTCCAGAACTTGCGGTACTTCACTAAAATGGTCCAGACCTGTTCGATCAACGAAGATGACGGATCATTACATAAATATAACCGCAGTATGGCAAAATAGGGTATCCTTAACGGATACCCTTTTGTTTGGATCGGCGCTGTCCGGCTCTACAGCTTCATGTTGCTGCTGTGCCCGGGGGACAGCTTCGCGTCCGGATCAATATATACTTTGGCATTGTTGACAGCGGTCGGAGCTTCGCCGAAACCGACGGCGATCAGCTTCAGCTTGCCGGGATAAGTGGAGATGTCGCCGGCGGCGAAGATACCGGGGATGTTGGTCTCCATCCGAGAGTCGACCACAATGGAGTTGTTCTCGATCCCGATGCCCCATTCGGATATCGGTCCCAGAGAAGAGACGAACCCGAAGTTGACGATGACGCTGTCCACTTCAATCTCGCGGGTCTCCTTGGTCTTCACGTCGGAGAGCGTGACGCCGGTAATGAACTCTTCCCCGTGGAGCGCCGTAATCTCGGTTGGAGTAATAACCTGCACGGTGGACTTCATGAGGTTCTCCACGCTGTGCTCGTGGGCGCGGAATTTGTCTCTGCGGTGAATCAGTGTAACCGATTCGGCAACCGACTCCAGCATAAGCGCCCAGTCCACGGCGGAGTCGCCGCCGCCGCTGATGAGGACTTTCTTGCCTGCGAATGCAGTCAGGTCGCTGACAAAGTAATGCAGGTTGGCCTTCTCGAAGCGAGCCGCTTCGGGAAGCTCCAGGCGGCGAGGCTCGAATGCGCCTACGCCGGCAGTAATGATGACCGCTTGGCTGTGGTATTCCGCCTTGTCGGTCGTAACGACGAAGTGGCGCTCGTCCTGCTTGACGACGGAGAGAACCTTCTCCTCCAGGCGCACATCCGTCTGGAACAGATTCATCTGGCGGGTCAGATTATCGACGAGTTCCTGGGCACTCACCTTCGGAAATCCGGCGACGTCGTAAATGTATTTCTCGGGATACAGAGCGGCAAGCTGGCCGCCCAGTTGAGGCATGCTTTCAATTAAGGTAACGGATGCCTGGCGCATGCCGCCGTAGAACGCGGCGAACATGCCCGCAGGGCCGCCGCCGATGATGAGCAGGTCGCTCATGGGGGCGCCGGATAGCTGGGATGTCACAGGAAACTACACCTCCGAGTTGATATATTCAAATTGCCATATTGGTCTACCCCCCATTATAAACATACTGGATGCAGGCTGCAAAGTGGCGCTCGGAGATTTTTCCTATAATCTTTGTGGGGATATCTATTTGATTAATAGTAGTTGAAGGTTTACAATAGATATGATATTTTTCGTAATGTTTCAGGTTTTATTGGAATTTATTCTGAATTTATGTGTTTAAATTCACAAAACAGATCTGGACAAACTAAAAGTTATAGACAGAATGATCGAAAATGATCTATTTGGAAGGAGTCGGACCATGAGCAGCATTCCCAAAATCGTAATTCTCGGAGCGGGTTACGGAGGTATATTGACAGCTCAGCGCTTGCAAAAGGCGCTGAATTATAATGAGGCGGATGTGACGCTGGTTAACCGCCATGAGTATCACTATTTTACGACGCATCTACATATGCCGGCTGCCGGAACCGACAGCATTGAGCATTCGCGCGTTCCGATCTCGAAGCTGATCGACGAGTTCAAGATTGATCTTGTCAAATCGTCGGTTCAGGAGATCCGCACGCAGCAGAAGAAAGTCATTCTGGAGGACGGCACGCTGTCCTACGACTATCTGGTTATCGCCCTGGGCGGCGAGCCGGAGACCTTTGGTATTCCGGGCATGGACCAGTACGCCCTGACGATCCGCAGCATCAACTCCGTCCGGCTGATCCGGGAGCATATCGAGTATCAGTTCGCGAAGTACAAGAATGAGAACAACGCGCAGGAGCACATCAATTTTGTCGTCGGCGGAGCCGGCTTCAGCGGCATCGAGTTCGTGGCCGAGCTGGCCGACCGGATTCCGGGCCTGTGCAAGGAATATGATGTGGACCCGAGCCTCGTCAACATCTATAACGTCGAAGCGGCTCCCACGGCCCTTCCGGGCTTCGCGCCGGAGCTGGTCGAATACGCCATGAACGTGCTGACGAAGAAAGGCGTAACCTTCAAGATCGGCGTTGCCATCAAGGAATGCCTGCCCGGCGGAGTCATTCTCGCTACGGGCGAAGAGATCAAAGCTTCGACCGTGGTCTGGACAGGCGGCATCCGCGGTAACCGTCTGATTGAATCCGCCGGCTTTGAAGCGATGCGCGGCCGTGTCAAGGTGGATGAGTTCCTGCGTGCCCCGGGCTATGAGAATACCTTCATTATTGGAGACGGTTCGCTGGTCATCAATCCGGAAGGCCGGCCATATCCGCCGACGGCCCAGATTGCAATGCAGCAGGGCGAGTGCTGCGCGAACAATCTGGTGGCTGCGATCCGCGGCCAGCAGCCGAAGAAGTTCGTCTTCAGCAACAAGGGAACCGTGGCATCCCTCGGCAAAGGACAGGGCATTGCCGTCGTCGGCAACAAGAAGCTGAAGGGCTGGACGGCGGCCCAGCTCAAGAAGGTTGTCGATATCCGCTACCTGTTCACGATCGGCGGCATTCCGCTGGTCTTGAAGAAAGGCAGATTCCTGTAGGATGCGCCACTGCAGCGTTCAGGTGCGCGGGCTGCTGACGCGGGAGGAGCTGGACCGTTATAACGGCCTCATCGAGGCCGGCTCCTATCTGGAGGATCAGGGCCGCCATGATCTGGCCTACACCGTACAGAAGGAGATCGACCTTCTCATTCAGCCGGCCATCGAGCGGCTGAAGGACAAGAGCCGGGCACGGGACCGGGCGACCGAAGAGTTTCTGAAGACGCTTGAAGAAGAGGATTAAGGGACGAAGAAGAAAAGGTGTGTTCCGCGGCGCAGCAGCGCTTGGGAACACACCTTTTTTGGATTACACCTTCAGCATTTCGTCGAACGACTCGGGCGTCAGCAGATTGCCGACATAGAAGGGGCCGAATTCCCCGTAACGCGCGCTGACTTCGTCGAACCGCATCTCGTACACCAGCTTCTTGAACTGGAGCGCATCTTCGGCGAACAGCGTCACGCCCCATTCCCAGTCATCGAAGCCGACGGAACCGGTAATGATCTGCTTCACCTTGCCGGCATAGCCGCGGCCGATCAGACCGTGCGAGTACATCAGCTCTTTGCGCTTCTCCATGTCGAGCATGTACCAGTTGTCGGCAAGCTCGCGCTTCTTGTTCATCGGGTAGAAGCAGATATGGGCTGCCTTTGGCAGGATCGGCTTCAGGCGGGCTGCCACATGCGGATTCGCCATCGGATCGCCGCCGCCCTCGCCGCTGTTGTAATTGCTCAGTTCAACGATGCTGACGTACGAGTAGGCTTTGGTTGTGAAGGCGGCGAAGGCGGTCTTGTTGAAGGCGGTCTCCAGCCGGTTCAGCTCCTCCAGACTCTCGCGCAGATGCATCATAACCAAATCGGCCTTCTGGCCGACAATCGAATAGAGAGCGGAACTGCCGGTCTTGGCTTCCTCGACCCCGGCCCATTCTCCGATAAACGCATTCAATTCTTCCAGAGCCACAGCGCGTTCCTCGTCGTCGGCCGCCGTCCAGGCGGTCCAATCCAGCGAGCGGAAGTCATGGAGCGCATACCATCCTTCCAGCGTCAAAGCGGCTTCACTCATGTGTATCACTCCTCGAATTCTTGGTAAGCCGTTACTGCCTCATTGTAGCGCAACGAAAGCTTCCAGAGCAAACCCGGTCACATTCTGTTCATGGAAATCCGGTTCAGGAAAAGAACGAGAACGCCGGAGCGCTGCGGCGATCCTTCGGGATTAACCGCCGGAATTGGGCTTTATTCCACATTTCCTGACAGTCGATTTATGTTAGAATAGAAATCTACTGGGTTGATCTCATTCCAACACCGAAGGGGGCTCGCATATTCGATGCAGATCAGTCAAATTCACCATTTCACCGAGCATCACCGATACTGCGTGTCCCGCGAATTCGGGCTCAGCACTGTGGACGAGCGCATGCTCAGCACGGTCTATCAGCCGATGGCCGGGGCGCTGGCGATTTCGCTCTACCGGCTGCTGTTCGGCCATGTGCCGGCCGAATGCATCGGCCATTCCTCGCCGGAGCCGCAGCGGCGGCTCTTTCTGACGCTCGGCATCGAGCCGAACGAGAAAGGCCGGCGGACGCTGATTGACCAGGCCTCGCGCCTGGAGGCCGTCGGCCTGCTGCAGACGAGCCGGATATATATCCCGGAGACGGATGATTATATGTATGAATACGAGCTGCTCCCTCCGCTGTCGCCGCCGGATTTCTTTGCGACCCAGCATTTGACGCTGCTGCTGCGCGACCGGATCGGGAAATTCGCCGTGCTCGCGCTGCGCGAACAGTTCTGGAGCCGGCCTCCGGAGGAGTGGAGCCGCTCGGGGATCAGCAAGGAGAACATTTCGCGGCCGTTCTACGATATTTTTGAGCTGAACACGCATGTCATCGACTATGAGCTGGAGCAGGCGCTCACGGAAGTGGCTTCGGTCCGGGTACCCCAGCCCGCAGAAGAGGGCAAGCATGCCATCGGATACAGCGATATTATTCTGCGCTTTCCCCGGGAATCGGTTAACCGCGGGCATGTCGAGCGGCTTCGCTTTGATTATAATGCCTTGGGCGCGGTCAATTATGTGGCCCATAAATACCAGCTCGGTTCCCAGGACGTGTGCCGGCTGCTGGACGAGGACGGCGTGTTCGCGCCGGACGGGGAGCTGCTGCTCGACGAGCTGCAGCACCGGGCGAGCCAGCATTTTCGCCAGACAATGAAACGGCAGGAGCAGCGGGAGATCGCGGCGGCCAAGGTAGTCGCGCTCCGCGCGGAGGAACCGGTCGTCCAGCAGGAACAGGCCGTGGAGATGGAGTACTATGTCGAGGTGCCGCCGCAGTTCCGGACAAAGTGCGATGTTCATCAATATAATATGATGCTTCGCAACGAGCCGTATACGCGGCTCCTGCAGACGTTCTTTCCGGGAGCAGTGCCGGGCGGTCTGATGAATACGTTCGAGAAGATGGAGCACAGCTACAGGATGCCGGCGGAAGTCATCAATGTACTGATTCATTATCTGATGACGATGCTGGCGGCAGACGGGGAGCAGCGCCTGAATTATAATTTTGTAGAGGCGATCGCCTCCAACATGCTGATGAAGCAGGTCAATACGTATGAGAAGGCGGTTCAGTATATCCGCGACCAATCCAAGGTGAAGGGCAAGGCCAAGGGTGGGACGGCCGGACGCCAGTCCCGGTCCTCCTATGCGAAGGGCGGCGCCCGTCCGGGCAAGCCGGAGATCGCCATGGCTGCCGATGACGGCACGGCCGGAGCGGTATCCGAAGAGGAATTCGCGGAGATGATGAAGAAGGCGGCGGAGATCAAAGCCCGCAAGAAGAAAGGGGCGCTCAAGACCCCTTGATGCGCCCGACGAGAGAAGAATCAATCATGGCCGAAGCGCCATTTTGAAATAGAGGTGGATTTATGGAGTCGATGAGCGAGGTGCTGCGGAGCATGAGCACCCCCGATCTGCGTCAGCGGTCGGTCCGGCTGGAGCAGGAGCTCCTCGGGCACCCGCTGGTGCGGGAGCTGCTGGAGGAGCACCCGGAGCTGGAAGCGTCGCGGCTGCGGCTGCACTTAAGCCGGCTGTATCAATACGTGGAAGAGAGCAAGCACTGTGCGAATTGCCCGGGGCTTGCGAACTGTCCGAATGATTTTCCGGGCCACTACAGCAAGCTGTCGGTGGAGACCGCGCCCGGAGGCCAGCCCGAGCTGTACGAACGGAAGAAGCCGTGCGAGCTGCAGCTGGCGAAGGACGCGCAGGACCGCATCCGCAAGCGGATTACGAGCTTCTATGTGGACGAGCGGGCTTTAAGCGAAGGGTACGACGAGATCGAGATCATGGGCAAGGACCCGCGGCGCATGTCCGCGGTGAACAAGCTCTTCAATTATATTGCCCATGTGCGCGAGAACGGGCTGGGACCCCGGGGGATCTATCTGCACGGCGCGTTCGGCACGGGCAAGACCTTCCTGATGTGCTATCTGCTGCACGAGCTGGCCGTGGCCGGCCATTCGGGCGTCATTGTCTATATGCCGGATTTTGTGGAGGAGCTCAAGACGATGATGCAGGACGGCGCGCGGCTGAAGGAGACGGTCGATGCGATGAAGAACTGCGACCTGCTGATCTTCGACGATATCGGAGCCGAGAACCTGAACCCCTGGGTCCGCGATCACATTCTCGGCGCGATCCTGAATTATCGGATGAACCGGAAGCCGACCTTCTATACGAGCAATTATCCGCTGCCTGAACTGGAGAAGCATCTGAGCTTCACGAGCAAGGACGGCGAAGAGCTCTATAAGGGCCAACGGCTGATGGACCGGATTCGCCCGTTCGTCGAGGCGGTTCCGCTCTATGGCGAGAACCAGCGGGGCCAGCATTCTTCCTAGGCAGCGGGAACCTCTCCGGCAGGACGGATGGCGAGGTTCACACTGTGAGGTTTCACATATCGGGATCAGATATGTTATACTTAATCCGTGTCGGCATTAAGGATTCTGGTTATCCTATTACATGCATCTTTGCATACTTGAACTATAAGGAGGAGCTTGAATATGGCTATTGTTAACGTATCCGACCAATCCTTCAACAACGAAGTGGCTGGTCAAGGTACCGTCGTTGTAGATTTCTGGGCGCCTTGGTGCGGCCCTTGCAAAATGTTGGCTCCTATTCTGGACGAACTGTCCAGCGAACTGGGCGACAGCGTGAAGATTGCCAAGCTGAATGTAGACGAGAACCCGGAGACGGCTTCCCGCTTCGGCGTCATGAGCATTCCAACGCTGATCTTCTTCAAGGACGGCCAGCCGGTCGACAAAGTTGTTGGCCTGAACTCGAAGGAATCCCTGAAGAATATCGTCGCGAAACACCAATAAGTCTGAATCTGCATGTAGAAGCCTGAACATCTTCGCTCAGGCAGCGGCGCCTTCGGTTCTCCAACCGGAGGCGCTTTGTGCGCTATAGGCGACAAGGCAGCGGTTGGAAGATGCGCTCTTCTAACGCGATACAGGAGGGACGCAGCATGGCGGATTACATGGACAATATCCGGAGCAAGCTGGCGCTTTTGCCGGATCTCCCGGGATGCTATCTGATGAAGAACGACGAAGGCACCATTATCTATGTAGGCAAGGCCAAAATTCTGAAGAACCGGGTCCGTTCGTATTTTACGGGCAGCCATAACGGCAAGACCCAGCGGCTCGTCGCGGACATCCGCGATTTTGAATACATCGTCACCGGCAGCAACATGGAAGCGCTCATTCTGGAGTGCAATCTCATCAAGCTGCATATGCCGCGCTATAATGTCCAGCTCAAGGACGACAAGACCTTTCCTTATCTGAAAATTACGAACGAACGCCATCCGCGGCTCGAAGTGACCCGCCGGGTGCTTAAAGATAAAGCTAAATATTTCGGCCCTTATCCGAATGCCTATGCCGCCCATCAGACCAAGAAGCTGCTGGACCGGATGTACCCGCTGCGCAAGTGCAATGCGATGCCCAAGGAAGTCTGTCTCTATTATCATATGGGCCAGTGTCTGGCGCCGTGCGAGAAAGAGGTGGCTAAATCCGAGTACGATGAGATCACGCAGAGCATCGCGGCCTTTCTAGGCGGCGGGCATGAGGCGGTCAAGAAGGACCTCCAACAGAAGATGCAGGAGGCGGCCGAGGAATTGTATTTCGAACGGGCGAAGGAACTGCGCGACCAGATCATGCACATTGACGCTCTGATGGAGAAGCAGAATATCAATACCGCCGATACGAAGGACCGGGACGTCTTCGGCTATGCGGTCGACAAGGGCTGGATGTGTGTGCAGATTCTGTACATGCGCCAGGGGAAAATGATCCAACGGCACGCCTCCAGCTTCCCGTTCTATGGCGAAGCCTACAGTGACTTCATGTCCTACGTCACTCAATATTACAGCGACAACCCGGCCCTGCCGCAGGAGATTCTGCTGCCGGACGTCCTCCGTCTGGAGGACGCGGCTTCCGTGCTTCCGCCGGAGACGGCGGAAGGGCCGGGTTCGGCCGGAGCGGAAGAGAGCTCCGGCCAGGGAGCGGCTTCGGCGGATGAAGACGCCGAAGCGGACGGCGGCGCAGAGGAAGCCGCCGGGGAGTCCGCCGCCGCAGCCGAAGCGGCGCGCTCGGCCGCAGCCGGCGTGGTCGACCCCGCCGGCGCAGCGGCCGCCCTGCAGCAGTGGCTGGGCGTCAAGGTGCTGGTGCCGCGCCGCGGACTGAAGACGAAGATGGTCCGCATGGCCTGCGAGAACAGCCGGGTGGCGCTGGACGAGAAGTTCCGGCTCATCGAGCGCGACGAAGAGCGGACGTCGGGCGCGGCCGCCGGCCTGGCCGGGAGTCTCGGGCTGGAGCGGCTCAGCCGGATCGAGGCGTTCGACAACTCGAACATCCAGGGGGCGAATCCGGTGTCGGCGATGGTCGTTTTCATCGACGGCAAGCCGGCCAAGAAGGAATATCGGAAATACAAAGTCCGCACCGTACAGGGTCCCGATGACTACGAGACGATGCGGGAGGTCATTCGCCGCCGGTATGAGCGGGTGCTCAAGGAGAATCTGCCGCAGCCGGACCTGATTGTCGTGGACGGCGGGCGCGGCCAGATCTCGGCGGCGGTCGATATCCTGGAGAACGAGCTGGGCTTGTTCATTCCGGTATGCGGGCTCGTGAAGGACGTCAAGCACAAGACCGCGCAGCTGCTCGTCGGCGATCCGCCTGAGCCGGTCCGGCTTGCCCGGGACAGCGAGGAGTTCTATCTGCTCCAGCGCATCCAGGATGAGGTGCACCGCTTCGCGATCACCTTCCACCGCGAGCAGCGGGGCAAGTCCATGGTCACTTCCCGGCTGGATGCCATTCCGGGAATCGGCGAGAAACGCCGCAAGCTGCTGCTGAAGCATTTTGGCTCGTTGAAGAAGATTCGGGAAGCCTCCGTCGAGGACTTCCGGCCGCTGTCGATCGGCGACAAGCTGGCCCGTCAGATTCTGGACGCCCTCAAGGATGAAGAGACGGTATAGGCAGAGCTACAAGAAACTGTTAAAATCTGCCGCTTCTCCGCGCCTCCGCCTGTGCTACACTTGGACAGAAGGGACAAGTGAAACGGAGGAATGTATCCGATGAATAAACGAATCATCCCGATGGCTGCTGCTGTAATTGCCGTCGGGGCCGCCGCCTATTTCTGGTCCGCGGGCGGCCAGCAGCCGGGCAAGAGCGAAGAGGCCGGTGTGCTTCCGGCCGGTGTGGACATCAAGGAACTCGTGCAGAGTTACAGCACCGGAGAGATGAAGGCGGAGTCCGCCTCCATCTCCTCCACGAAGCTGGTGGTGACACAGGCGGATCGGAGCCGTGTAGCCTACCGGCTTCCGGGCGACGAGTTCTTCCTGTCCATTGCTCCGTATCTGAAGGAGACCCATCCGTGCGCCACCCATAACCTGACCGGCTGCCAGGGCGAAATGGCCGATCAGTCCTTTCAAGTGAAGATTACGGATCATTCCGGCCGCACCGTGGTGGACCGGGAGATGACCTCTTATGCGAACGGGTTCCTCGACCTGTGGCTGCCCCGGGAGGGACGCTATCACGTCAAGCTTGAGCAGAATGGACGGGTGGCCGAATCGGACCTGTCCACCTTCGAGAGCGATGATACCTGCGTAACGACGATGCAGCTGAAGTAGAGCCGTTCAGCTGCGGCTTGCCCGCTCCCCACAACACAAATTGAACAGGCCAGTTCCGAATGCTCGGAACTGGCCTGTTCGGTATGGAATTCGGCGGTCATGAAGTCTGGCTCGCCGTTAGCGGATCGTGTCCGGTCCTTCGCCGCGTCCGCCGTTCTCTCCGGCGGGCGCGCCGCCGATGGGACCAAGCTCCGGAGCGGGAGAGTCCCAAGGTCTGACCGTTCTCTCCCGCCCGGGCGGGTTGAAGCGGTAGACCAGGTAGCCGATGATCAGCGGCAGAATCATCGACACGATGCCCGAGCCGATATTCACGGCATCCTTCATGAAGATGAGGGAGCTGCCCATCAGGATGCTGTCAAAGATGACATGGCTGAACATGACGGCGATAAAGCCGTAACGCAGGAAGATGAAGCTGAAGAGCAGGCCGATTACCGTCAGTTCAATCGGACGGGAGCTGACCGGATAGATCGGGTAGAGCGTGTGGCCGAACGCCCACACCAATGTCGTAATCAGACTGGCCAGCACGGTGCTGCGCACGACTTTGCTCAGCATCCGGATGCCGAAGAACCGGTACAGCGCTTCTTCCGACAGCCCGGCAAGCCAGGCGGTTAAGGGCAGCAGCCAGGCATATTTCATATTGTAGGTCGACTGCGACGCGTCGGTCGTGTACCAGCTGCCCAGCACATTTTGCAGGACGATGAAGATCAGCGTCTGGACGCCGAGCAGAACGAAGGCCCAGAGATAGCCGGTATAGACACTGTCCAGCACATAGCGGCCATAGCCCTGCTCGCGCGCACGCGGCCAGGCATTGACGCCTTCCTTGCGCCACAGGCCGTCGCCGCCGACAAGCGAGAAATAGAGCAGGACCGACATGAGCAGACTGTACAAGGTATAGACGATGAACAGGATGATATTCGTAACCCTGGAATCGTTCAGGGCCTGCTCGGGGCTCGCATATACATTATAGGTCGTGGACATCATGACGGCGAAATAGAAGAGGCTCAGGAACAGTCCACGTTTGAAAGACGTATGATGCCGGCGCAGAATGCTGTAGATCAGCGCCAGAATGCCCAGAATCAGAGTGGGCAGTCCATATCCCAGCATGGTCAGCAGAGTGGCTGTTCTCTTCTGGCTGTCCATATAGTCGGTGTGCCACTGCGGAACGGTAAAGCGGGTTGTCAGTGCATTCACCTGCTCGCCCTCAAAGCCGAACCGGTATTGCAGTGAAGCTTCGCCGACGGCGACCGATTTATCCGTTACAACCAGGTCGGAGCCGGCGCTGTAAGTCAGATTGTCCAGGTTGGCTCCCCACAGCTTCAGCCAAGGCTCTGCCAGTTCCCGCATCTGCGGCTCGGAGAGCGTGTCCGACTTGCTCGCCAGCGTCTGCCGGTTCGCCGCTTCGCTGTCGGTCCGCTGAAGGGTATGATTGAAGCCGACGACATCCCCGGTGTACATATTCAGGAAGACCGCCACCGATTCATCGTCCGTGTCCGACGGAATGAGCGTCGCCCGGTAGTAGTCGTACGGATATTTCTCGTCGAGATTCCGATCCATATAGCGTTCCGTCAAATTCTTGCGCGACAGGTAGCCGTAGAATTTGGAGTCGGACTCATACAGAACGGACCAGGTGTCGCCCGGTGCGGGCGTATAGCCAAGTCTGGCTTCGGCGAAGGCGGAAGCCCGTTCTGCCGCGGTGTCCCGGCTGATGACCGCGCCCGAAGGTTCATCCGAGACCGATTGATACCAGGACGGGACCCAGTTGAAGCCGATAAAAATAAGCAAGCCGACGATGGCGGCCGTCAGCAGCCTCCGATTGATGGGCCGCTGTTGGAGCGGCTGACCGACTGAATTCATGGAGCGCCTCCTGTAATTGTAAATTCACTTTCTGTACCATATCATACGCCGGGCGGCTAGCCAAGCGGGATGGTCACGAATACGGCCATTCAGAAAAAACGTGAAATGCTGGCATGATTTTGATAACATAGCCTGTAGCATAAAATCATTGTATGTCCCCATTACGGATCTGATGAGGTGAATTTTATTGGCTGGACCGCTTGTTGCCCCGCCCCGTCTGCGCTGGCTGAAGCTGTCGCCGCCGCAGATTCTGGTGATCGGCTTCGCCGTCATCATTCTGCTGGGAACCGGGCTGCTGATGCTGCCCGGCGCTACCGCAGCTCCCGGTTCCCTGCCGTTCGTGGATGCGCTCTTCACCGCCACCTCCGCAACCTGTGTGACCGGTCTCGTCGTGCATGATACGGCTACAACCTTCACCATATTCGGAGAGGTGGTCATTCTGGCGCTGATCCAGATCGGCGGTCTGGGCTTCATGACGATGGCGACGCTGATCGCCTTTGTGCTTCGGCGGCGGATATCGCTGCGCGAGCGCCTGCTGCTCCAGGAAGCCATGAACCAGGGCTCGATGGAAGGCATCGTCCGGCTGATCCGCCGGGTTCTGGTCTTCGCGCTGGGGATCGAGGCGGTGGGCGCCGTGCTGCTGGCGCTGCGCTGGTCGTCGGACATGCCGGCGGGGCGCGCCGTCTATTTCGGCGTATTTCACAGCGTCTCGATGTTCAACAACGCCGGCTTCGATCTGTTCGGCCACTATCGCAGCCTGACCGGATACGTGGCCGATCCGGTGGTGAACCTGACGGTCATGCTTCTGATTGTGACCGGCGGCATCGGCTTCATCGTTCTGTCGGAGCTGTTCGAATTCCGGCGCACCCGCAGACTCTCGCTGCACGCCAAGGTGGCGCTGTCGATGACCGGCGTGCTGATCGGAATAGGCGCGCTGGTGATCCTGTTGTTTGAATATACGAATCCGCGCACGCTCGGTTCCCTGAATACCGGAGGGCAGATTTGGGGGGCTCTCTTCCAGTCCGTCTCGCCGCGGACGGCCGGAGCCAACACGGTGGACATCACAGGGCTGAGACAGGCCACACAGTTCTTCATCGTGATCCTGATGTTCATCGGCGCTTCGCCGGGATCGACCGGCGGCGGGATCAAGACCACGACGTTCGCGCTGATGGTCGGCGCCGTGATCGCGATGCTGCGCGGCCGCGAGGACATCGTCATGTTCCGCTACCGGCTTCACCCGGAGCGGGTATCGAAGGCGCTCACTGTAACCGTGGTGGCGCTGCTGCTGATCGTCGGCGTATCGATGGGGCTGTCCACGACCGAAGACGCACCGTTTCTCACGGTGCTGTTCGAAGCCACCTCCGCTTTTGCCACCGTAGGTCTCAGTATGGGGCTTACTCCCGAGCTGTCCGTGCCCGGCAAGGTGTTGATCAGTCTCACGATGTTCGCGGGCAGGCTCGGAATTCTCACTTTGGCCTATGCGGTCGGACCGCGCAGGGGCAGAGAGCTGTACCGGCATCCCGAAGGCAAAATCATCATTGGATAAGGAGAACATGACAAGATGAGAGCGCAGCAATTTGTCGTAATCGGCCTGGGCCGGTTCGGAGCCAGCCTGGCTCTGACGCTGATGGAGATGGGATACGAGGTGCTCGGGATCGATCATATCGAAGAGCGCGTGGAGGAGATGTCCGATCTGCTGACGCATGCCGTGATGGCCGATGCGACCGACGAGAGCGTCATGCGTTCCCTCGGCATCCGCAATTTCGACTGCGGCATCGTCGCCATCGGCGACAATATGGAGCGGAGCATTCTGGCCGCGATTCTATTGAAGGAACTCGGCGTGAAGCAGGTGGTCGCCAAGGCGATTTCGATCCTGCACGGCCGGGCCCTGGAGCGGCTGGATGTGGACCGGGTGATTTTTCCCGAGCGGGATATGGGCATCCGGGTGGCGCATCAATTGGTCACGCCGAACCTGCTGGATTACATTGAATTATCGAAGGATTACCGGATCGTGGAGCTGACGGTGCCTGCCTGCATGGACGGCAAAAGCCTGGCCCAGATCAATACCCGGGCCCGCTACGGCTGCAGCATCATCGCCCTGAAGCGGGGCGAAGGCAGGGAGGAAGGCGTCATCGTGGCCCCGACGGCCCACGACTATCTGTACGAAGGCGATATTATGGTCGTGATCGGGACCAACGAGAGCATCAACCGGTTTGAGCAGGAAGCGATTGAGAGCGACGAATAAGCGGGCGAACCTCCCGCAGAGGTACCGCCGCCGGTCGGCGGATGACACAGAAAGAGCTGAGGCCCAGGGCCTGCAGCTCTTTCTGTGTCTTTCCGCTCTTTCCGCCAACTTGTCCTGCCGCATTCGGCCTTCAGCCCAGAGGCCGGCTGCCGCCCGGAAACACCTCTTCCGTGACCTGAACGAGGCTCCGCGCGGCGGCGCTCAGCGGGCCGTCGCGGTAGATCAGGCAGGTCGAGCGCTGCGTCTGCTCCAGCTCTTTGATATGCAGCGACGCCAGCCCGCCGCTGGTCAGCAGCTCCGGCCGAAGGTAGGATTTCGGCAGCAGGGCCGCCGCCTTGATCGTCGGAAGCAGCCGGACGATCGCCTCGAACGAGTCGATCTCCATGCGCACATCCGGTTCGATGCCGCTGCGCTGGAACAGCTCGTCCGTCATCCGGCGGTACCAGGTGCCTTTGGAGAAGAGAATCATCGGCTGGCGGTGCAGATGCTCCATCGTCAGCGCCGGAACCGCCGTCAGCGGATGATGGCCGGCGACGACGAGGCGCAGCTGATCCTCGAACAGCGGAATGCAGCGCAGGCCCGGCTCCCGCGTGGCGGAAGCGATAATGCCGACATCATACCGGCCTTCGGCGACCGACGAGACAATTTCGTGCGTCTTGCCGGTAATCAGCTTCAGCTCGGCTGCCGGGTATTTATCCATATACGCATGGACCAGCGGCGGAAGCGTCGTCTGAAGAGTCGTCAGACTGGCGCCCAGCGTCAGCAGCAGCGGCTCGCCCTGCCGGAAGCGGGAAAGCGTCTCCAGGAATTTGGCGCGCTGCTGCCGCTGCTCCAGCGCATACGTATAAGTCAGCCTTCCGACCTCCGTCAGCTCCAGCCGCTTGCCCTGGCGGGCGAAGAGCGTTACGCCGAGGCGTTCCTCCAGCTTGGCGATTTTCCGGGAGAGCGCAGGCTGGGACACATTCAGGAGACGGGAGGCCCGGTTCAGGCTGGACTGTTCCACTACGGTTGCAAAAATATCCAGATCGTCGAACATAACAGCCATCCTTCTAAATGAGAATTATTATCACTTTGGAGTTACTCTTATGCAGATAGTGTATAACGTTTAATAATTAGATTGCAATTCCCTTATAAGCTAAAAAGGAGTAACATACAAAGTGACACAAGATGGTCACAATTTGTGAAAAGGAATACAAAGGCGGCCTGCCGCTGATTCACACCTGTTCCATCCCGTGTATGAGCATTAATGAAAACGCTGTTAAACTGAAAGGGGCCACTTCGAATGCGAGAATTTTATTCCCGAAAAATTCATTCCCTGCTTGGCGTAATCCCGCTCGGCGCATTCTTCATCGAGCACATGCTGACGAATTTCTCGGCGGTCGAGGGCGGCGCCTCCGGCTTCCAGGACAGCGTGGCCTGGTTGAACAGCCTGCCGCTGGTCTTTTTCCTGGAGCTGCTGTTCATCTGGCTTCCCCTGCTGTACCACGGGGTCTACGGCCTGTACATCGCCTACCAGGCGAAGCCGAACCTGAACCGCTTCAATCTGGAGCGCAACTGGCGCTATACCCTGCAGCGGATAACGGGCATCGTCACTTTCATCTTCATCGTCTGGCATCTCTATGAGACGCGCGTGCAGGTGGCGCTCGGCAACGTGACGCATGAAGAACTCGGCGGCGTTATGCACGACATTACGAGCAATCCGGCGCTTCTGGCCGTGTACGTCATCGGCATTGTGGCGGCCTGCTTCCATTTTGCGAACGGCCTGTGGTCGTTCCTGATCAGCTGGGGCATCACGGTAGGCCCCCGGTCGCAGCGCGTCTCTTCCTTTATCTGTCTCGGACTGTTCGTCGTTGTAACCTTCATGTTCCTGCTGTCCCTGGTCACGTTCCGGGATGACGAATTCCAGGCCGCAGCCTCCGCAGCCCAGACCTTGCAATCTTTCATCTGACTTCTACCTTCCAAGGGAGTGAACCGTTATGGCAACAGCCGATATCATTATCGTGGGCGGCGGTCTCGCCGGCCTGATGGCGACCATCAAAGCGGCCGAAGCCGGCGCGCATGTACAGCTTTTTTCTCTCGTTCCGGTCAAAAGATCCCACTCCGTCTGCGCTCAAGGCGGCATCAACGGAGCCGTTAATACGAAGGGCGAGGGCGACTCGCCCTGGGAGCATTTTGACGATACCGTCTACGGCGGCGACTTCCTCGCCAATCAGCCGCCCGTCAAGGCGATGTGCGAAGCCGCGCCGGGCATCATTCACCTGATGGACCGGATGGGCGTTATGTTCAACCGCACGCCGGAGGGCCTGCTCGATTTCCGCCGGTTCGGCGGCACGAAGCATCACCGGACGGCGTTCGCGGGCGCCACGACGGGCCAGCAGCTTCTGTACGCGCTCGATGAGCAGGTGCGGCGCTGGGAAGTGGAGGGTCTCGTGACGAAGCGCGAGAACTGGGAGTTCCTCTCCGCCGTCATCGACGACGAGGGCGTGTGCCGGGGCATTTGTGCGCAGGATCTGCGCACGATGGAGATTTCGACCTTCCCGGCCGACGCGGTCATTCTGGCGAGCGGGGGGCCGGGGATTATTTTTGGCAAGACGACCAACTCGGTTATCAACACCGGTACGGCCGCCAGCGCCGTCTATCAGCAGGGCGTCACCTATGCGAACGGAGAATTCATTCAGATTCATCCGACGGCCATTCCCGGCGACGACAAGCTGCGCCTGATGAGCGAATCGGCCCGCGGCGAAGGCGGACGCATCTGGACCTACAAAGACGGCAAGCCGTGGTACTTCCTTGAAGAGAAATATCCGGCGTACGGCAATCTGGTTCCGCGCGACATCGCCACCCGCGAAATCTTCGACGTCTGCGTCAATCAGAAGCTTGGCGTGAACGGCGAGAATATGGTCTTCCTCGACCTCTCGCACAAGGACCCGAAGGAGCTGGACGTCAAGCTCGGGGGCATTATCGAGATCTATGAGAAATTCATGGGCGACGATCCGCGCAAAATTCCGATGAAAATCTTCCCGGCGGTCCACTACTCCATGGGCGGCATGTGGGTTGATTACAACCAGATGACCAATATCCCGGGCCTGTTCGCCGCGGGAGAATGCGAATATCAGTACCACGGCGCGAACCGTCTCGGCGCGAACTCGCTGGTGTCGGCCATTTACGGCGGCATGATGGCGGGCCCGAAGGCGGTCGAATATATCAAGGGGCTCAAGAAGCGGACGCAGGATGTCTCTTCGGCGCTCTTTGACGGCTATCAGAAGAAGCAGAGCAGCAAATACGAGTCCCTGCTCGGCATGAACGGCACCGAGAACGCCTATGTCATTCACAAAGAGCTGGGCGAGTGGATGACGGCGAACATGACGGTGGTGCGCTACAACGACAAGCTCGAAGCGACCATCGGCAAAATTAAAGAACTGAAGGAGCGCTATCAGCGCATCAATATGACCGATACGTCGCGCTGGAACAACCAGGGCGTCGCCTTCACCCGCCAGCTGTGGAATATGCTGGAGCTGGCCGAAGCCATGACGAAGGGCGCGCTCCTGCGCAACGAGAGCCGGGGCGCACATTACAAGCCGGATTTCCCGACCCGCAACGACGAGGAGTTCCTGAAGACCACAATGGCGTCCTGGACCCCCGACGGTCCAAGCATCTCATACGAGGAAGTGGATGTCTCCCTGATCCCTCCCCGGATTCGCGATTATTCCAAGGAGAAATAAGACGACACTATAGCGTACGCCAAAGGAGGCAATCAAGATGGCGGATACAGCGGCAGCAGCCAAAACGGTCAAGTTTATTATCACCCGCCAGGACGATCAGCAGAGCGCTCCCTATACCGAGGAGTTCGAACTGCCTTACCGGCCGGGCATGAATGTAATCAGCGCCCTGATGGAGATTCAGCGTAATCCGGTCAACGCATCCGGCCAGAATACCGTTCCCGTATGCTGGGAGTCCAACTGTCTGGAGGAAGTGTGCGGCGCCTGCTCCATGGTCATTAACGGCAAGCCGCGGCAGGCCTGCGCGGCCCTCATCGACAACCTGGAGCAGCCGGTGCGCGTCGAGCCGATGAAGACCTTCCCGGTCGTGCGGGACCTCGTAATTGACCGCAGCCGGATGTTCAACGCCCTGAAGCGGGTCAAAGCCTGGATTCCGATCGACGGCACCTATGATCTCGGGCCCGGTCCGCGCATGGCCGAGAAGAAACGGCAGTGGGCCTATGAGCTGTCCAAGTGCATGACCTGCGGCGTCTGCCTGGAGGCCTGCCCGAATGTCAACGAGCGGACCAACTTCATCGGTCCGGCGGCAATCTCCCAGGTCCGCCTGTTCAACGCCCATCCGACCGGCGAAATGAACGCCGACGACCGGCTGGAGGCCTTGATGCAGGACGGCGGCATCGACGGCTGCGGCAACTCGCAGAACTGCGTCCGCGCCTGCCCGAAGGGCATCCCGCTGACAACCTCCATCGCCGAGATCAACAAGCAGACGACGAAGCATATGTTCAAGCGCTGGCTCGGGGTATAAGTCTTGCAGGGCAGCGGGAGATTTTAAGTGAAACTTTATCCGCTCTTCATCCCTCTTTAAGCTTCGGGGGCTATAGTGTAGACATTGACCCCCTGATATAGAACTTGGCCCCGCCGGTAACGGCGGGGTCCTTTTTTGCCTCACAGCCGGTTATCCATCCGGACCATTATCAACTGACGAATCGACAGAAGAACCACCCGCCGGGTGGTTCTTCTTCCTTTCAATTCTTCTGGTACGCCCACTTCTCATTCGTCTTCTTGGTTTCGGCAAAACTCTTCAGCTCGTTGAACCATTTCTTCCGGCTTCCGCCCCAAGGAGCCGCATGCCATGCGTCATCGTCGAATCCTTTTACAACCCGGATGCCTCCAAAAGAATCAAGATAATAATCCAGCGTTACCTCATTATCCGACAGAAGCTCAATATGCAATTCCTGAAATTCTTGGGTATAAGACTTAACAGGCCCCAAGTCAGGCCATAGTCGAATCGGCGTCCTCTTCTTCAGGAGCTTGACGATATCGGCAAGTTCCTCTTCGTCGGTTGTGGTAATCGATTGAGAGCTCGACCCGATTCCCGGTTTATTGTCCCGTAAGATTACCATTGCCCATTTAATATGCTCCTGCGTGTAATAGGAGCGGGTGTACCTATAACCTTGGAAGACCTCATAGGCCAGACAAGCGAGCACGAGGAACAGAAGGTACCGTTTCCTTGTCCGGAACACGCGTGTAATTGTAGTCATTATGGCACCTCCGGCTCCGGCTTTCGAATTGGCTGCCCCCTTATGATATAATCTCCATATTATCTGCACCATGCGTTACAGCATAGGGATCAGGGAGGAATGGACGTTGATTTGTCGGGAACAAGGCGGAGATTGGATTTTGATTCGGCAGCACGATCATGGCTTGGTGGCCGGAGAGTTCGCGGCCCGTTTCAATGAAGCGGACGCGCCGGCGAAGCACCGCCGGGAAGCCGTGCTGTATGCCGTTGCGCACCATGACCGGGGCTGGATCGACCTGGACGAGACCCCTTTCTGGAATGATGAAGCGAAGGCCCCGTACAGCTTCCTCGATTATCCGGTAGTGCCTAAGCTGAATTTCTACCGGAAGGGACTGGATGAGCTGGAAGCGGAGACCCCCTACGGAGCGCTGCTGTGCAGCCTGCACTACGACCGGCTGATTGAAGCGTCGGGAGAGCGCGGCGAATCGCTGGATGCCTACCAGGAAGAGGAACGGGAACGCCGATCGCGGATTCACCGGGAGCTGGAGGCGAAGAGCGAGGCTGCTGCGGAGGACGAGCTGTACTACGATATGCGGCTGCTGCAATTCTGCGATGACCTGTCGCTCTACCTCGGCCTGCATGAACCCGGCTCCCCGAAATCGGAGGAGCATCCGTGGTTCAAGGACGGCTTCGGGGGAACGGAGGACTTCTCCTTCACCAGCGGCCGCCCCGTGACGGCGAAGTGGCAGGGAACTACGCTGCTGCTCGAACCGTATCCCTTCAAGGAGAGCTTTGAGGTGGAACTGCCGCTGCGGCGGGTCTCGGCTGCGGAAGCGCGGGCGAAGGGGCTGGCGGCCGCTGACCGGTCGGCCAAGGAGGAAAGGATCCGAATTGGAATCGCACCGGGCGAGGTGCCCCGGCCCTAGGCGCAAGCGCCGGAAGAACTTACCCTCAACGGATGCGCCGCAGCCGCCGCATCCTCAAGTCAGGGACAGGAGCGTCGATAATGGACGGATGGATCTGGATGCTGAATGCAGCGGCCATTGCAGCGCTGATCGTGTTATTTTATCGGTCGAAGATCAAATGGGTGAATAAAGGCATTCTGATTGTACCGCTGCTGGTGTATGTGCTGTTCTCGGTGGAGGATCTGCTGGATCTCATCAGCCTCGAACGGCTTGCGGCAGGGAATGCCGGCATGCGAACGCTTATCCTGTTGTTCTGCCTGTTCTCCGTGGTCTTCTATTTGATCTTTATCTTTCATGAGATCAAGGAATCGAACGACCGGGAGGTGCGACTCAAGGACACGCTGCGGCGGATCAGCCTGGCCGCCATCATCTGCGTGCTCTTCTTCACCGTCGTATACACCTCCATCTACAAGCTGTTCGGAGCCTCTTCCTTTCATGGAGACGGCATCGGAAGCGATCTGCTGACTGAACTGGTTGCGTTCCTGTATTTCAGTGTCGCGACCTTCACCACGGTTGGATACGGCGACATCGCAGCGGTGGACAGCACTTCGCGTCTGGTAGTCGTTATGCAGATCGCTTTCAGCTTCATTACGGTCGCCTACGCGTTGTCCATGCTCGGCTTGTTCCGCAAGATTCTGGGCGATATGCCCGAGGAGGAAGTCGAAGCAGAGATCGATGTCAGTATCGATACCGGGCGGCAGAGCGGCGGCGGGGAATCGAATGGCGGCAGGACGGACAACGGGGGGACGGTCGAGAAGAATGTGACGACTTCGGCCCGAATCAGACCGAAAGACTAAGCAGAAGAGGAGAGATGCCCATGCGGGGCCAACCGGCGGGACATTCTCCCGCACCAGACAACCCCGGGGACCGGGGAACCGGAGGAGAAAGCCCGGGTGTCCGGGGGCGTATGATGACGCGCCGCCAGTTCCTGAAGCGAACGGCAGGAACGGTAATCGGAGCCGGTCTGCTGACCGGCGGCTATGCCTGGCAGGGGGAGCCAAGATGGCTTCAGACCGTCAGGCTGGAGCTGGGGTGGAAAGACCTGCCCGCTTCTTTTGACGGCGTCCGGATTGTTCATATCAGCGATATTCACCTGGGCTTCAATAAGGACGCCGGGGATACGAGGCGGCTCGTCAATCATATTCAGTCCGTCCGCCCGGATCTGATCTGCTTCAGCGGCGATATTGTAGACAGCTACGCGGAGGATATGGCGGAATCGGTTCCGATTCTGGCGGAGCTGACCGCGCCGCTTGGCCGGTTCGCCATTCTCGGCAATCATGACTACAAGAATACCGAGCTGCTCGCCAAGCTGTGGAAGCAGGCGGGATTCCGGCTGCTTCGCAACGAACATGAAATGGTCGAGCTTGGCGGCAGCCGGATTGCGGTAGCCGGCATGGAAGACCAACTGCACGGCGAGCCGAATCCGCGGGCGGCGCTCGGCGATATCCCGGACGACGTATTCACGGTGCTGCTGATGCACGAGCCGGATTATGCCGATCTGATACAGGCCTATCCCGTACGGCTTCAGCTCTCGGGCCACAGCCACGGCGGGCAGATTCGGCTTCCGGTTCTGGGCGCCCTTTTCACGCCGGATGGCTCGCTCAAGTACATAGACGGCCTGTACGAGATCGGCGGCCGAGGCATGAAGCTGTACGTCAACCGCGGCTTCGGCGAGACGTATATGCCGATTCGGTTCCTGTGCCGCCCGGAGCTGACGGTCATCACGCTGCGGCGGAACTAGCCTGTGACGTTTTGTTACACAAATGAAATCATACCGTTATCGAACTCTAACAGAGAACGGGTAAGATACAGACATGACCCCCTTTTGAATATATGACTTTGAGACCCGGGAAGAACGGGTCTCCTTTTTTTGTGCAGAAATAAGGCTCAGAGTCGGCGGGCACTCCCCGTACAAAGAAGAAAACAAGAAAACAAGAAAACCCCCAAGGGCAGAAGCGCCTTTGAGGGTCTCCAGACGATAGCGATACGCGCCCGTCCAGGCCGGTTCGATTCATTTTCGATCCCATTTCGATCAGATTTTGAACTGCTGGACCAGCTCCCGAAGCTCTTCCGAAAGTTTGGCCAGGTGCTCGGAGCTTCCCGCCACGCCTTCCATAGAGCTGCTTGCCTGCTCCGCGGAAGCGGCCGTCTGCTGCACGCCGGCCGCCGTTTCTTCGGCGACGGAGGCGATTTCCTCGATGAATCCCCCGACTTTGCGGGTACTCTCGGTCACATCGGACAAGGACCGGGAGATGCCGCTGATGCCTGCGGCCATTTCGCGTACGGCATCGCTGATTTCGTTGAAGGTCTCGCCGGTGGTGTGAATCTGGGCCGTTCCCTGTTCCACTTCCTGATACCCGCTCAGCAGGGACCGGGAGGCCGCATCCGATTCGGATTGCATCTGATTCACGATTTGAGTAATGTCCTGCACAGAGAAGGCCACCTGTTCGGCCAGCTTGCGCACCTGATCGGCCACTACCGCGAAGCCACGTCCCTGATCGCCCGCTCTAGCCGCTTCAATGGCTGCATTCAAGGCGAGCAGATTGGTCTGCTCGGCGATGTCCTTAATGACCGAGACCAGCTTGGAGACTTCCTGCGACTTGGCGTCCAGACGCTCCATCTGGTTCATGGCGTCCCGGACGATATGATGGATGCTGGCCATCTGCCGGGAAGAGGATTCCATGAGCAGGCTGCCCTTCTCGGTCAGGTCCTGCACTTTCTCCGAATACGTATGAACTTCCTGCCCGCGGTCGTTCGCTTCGTTGACTGTAGCGGTGAAGCCTTCCATCAGATCCGACAAATCGCTTGCGCTGTTGGCCTGCGTTTCGGCGGCTGTAGCCATCTCCTCCATGGTCACCGCGATTTGTCCGGTGCCCATCTTGACTTCCCCGGCCGCCTGCGTGAGTTGCTCGCTGTGGTTCCATACCGTGTCGGACACGGTATGAATCCGATTCAGCAGCCCGTTCGTCCCTTCATTCATCCCGTTGAGCGCCGTCACCAGCTGTCCGATTTCATCCGCGGTCGCTACGGGCAGGGCAGGCTGGCTGAAATCGCCGGCCGCCATCATTTCGACCCGGTCCTTCAGGGCGATGACAGGACGGGATATTTTTCTCGCCATCAGGAGGGCAACCCAGATCCCGACGGCGATAACGAAGACCGAAACACCAATATCCACCTTCAGGGAAGAATCCCCGTAATGTTGAATATACTCCACCTGATCCGAAATGGAGCTCTCAGCCAACGAAGCCATATCGGTATAACCCTTCAGAATTTCGATCTCCAGAGGCTTCGATTGCGTCTTCAGCAGCTCCTCGGCTTCTGCCTCGTTACCGGCGTCGAACGCCTGAAAGACGCTGTCCAGCACCTTTTCCCAAGCGGCATTCTTCTCCACCAGCTGCTTGGCTTCCGGCGAAGCGTTCAGCTTCAGCAGTTCTTGTTCCAGCTTGATATTCTCTGCGCTGAGCTGATCCAGTTCCTTCCGGAGCGCGGCATCTTCATAGAGGACGGAGCCGCGGGCAAGGGAGGTGCGCTGCGACATATTCAGCGCGCTTTTCTCGGTAATCATCAACAAAGACAGCGGATGATCGACCACTTCGTCATTTTTATCATTCAAAGCCTTGATGGCCAGATAATTGTAGCCGCCCAGAAGAACCACAACGAACAAAACGATGGAAAAACCAAATAAAATCCTTTTCTTTAAGCTTTTGAACCGAAAACTCCTCTTCATGCTGCATCCGTACCCTTCTGCATAGAATCTTGATGCCGTTGCTATTACTATATCGACCAGGGCAGGGATTCCATGAAGATGAAATAAGTGGAATTCAAGAAGGATAATCCGGAAAATACGAAGAAGCAGGCTGACGGCAGCCTGCTTCTCTAATTGCGGTTAGACAGTTCGGTCTGTTAGAGCGGCACCGTAACCGGCCGCCGTTCCTTGAAGTAGACCCAGGAGCCGAAACCGATCTCCTTCAGCCTGGCGGCGACGGCTTCCCGGTCCTCCGCCACCCGCGACGGCCGATGCGCATCGGAACCGAAGGTCACCCGGACGCCGAAATGCAGCGCCCGCTCCAGAATGTCGTCGGACGGATACCACCCGCCGCACAGCTTCGTGCCGCCGGAGGTGTTAATCTCGATGGCGGTGCCGCAGTCGGCGATGGTCCGCAGACAGTCGTCGATGGCGCCGCTTGCGGGAATGTCCGAGAAAGCCGGGAAGTTACCCTTCATGGCGTCAATATGTCCGAGAATCTGGAACATGCCGGTGCGCGCCGATTCGGCGATCAGCCGGTAGTACTCGGATTTGACAGCGATTCGCTCCTTAGCGCCGCGTCCTTTCCAGCGTCCTTTGTTGAAGATGCTGACGCCGCCTACGCTGTGCACGGAGCCGATCACATAGTCAAAGGGAAGCTCGGCCAGCTTGCTCCGGTACAGCTCAGCGTGTTCCGGGAAGTAATCCGATTCGATGCCGAGCAGAACGTCAATGACGCCTGCGTATTCCTTCTTGAGAGACAGCACTTCATCCACATATTCCCGGAACTGCGATTTGGCCATGGCGATGTTCGGGAAAGCCTGATCTTCGCTGCTGCCGAAATAGGGCGTATGGTCCGAAATGCCTACGACTTGAAGTCCGGAGGCGATAGCCGCCTCCACATAGTCGCGAATACTTCCGTCGGCGTGCCCGCAGCGGGAATGATGGGTATGCAGGTCAAAGCTGGTCATGGAATCACTCCTTATTCAGAACCGATGAATTGGGCCTCGGGCATGCCCTTGAGATCGCTGAGGAACTGCCTCATTGCCGAATTGACGTATTTGCCGGCCTTCGTGATGACTCCGACGGGATGGGTAACCTCCAGTTCCAGAATCGGAACAATCCGCAGCGTCCCGGCGCGTACTTCGGAAGCGACCGATTGCTTGGAGATAATGGCTGCTCCCAGATCCAGCTCGACCATCCGCTTCACTTCTTCGCTGCTCGTCAGTTCCATAATCACTTGGGGCTGGATGCCGTGGCGGGCGAAGACCTCTTCGGCAAAACGCCGGCCGACAGTGTCGGGGGAGAGCAGAATCAGCGGCGTGCGGCCAAGCGCCTCAACGCCTGCGGTCCGCTGGGAAGCCAACGGATGCCGGGGCGATACCACAAGCTCGAACGTGTCATAATACAGAACCGAGGTGTTGAAGCCCGGGTTCTGGCCGATGAGATAGCCGATGCCGACATCCACAATTCCGTTCTCCACCTGCTGGTAGATCTGCGAAGACGACATGGATTGGATGGAAGTCTTGATATGGGGGAACTGGTCTTGGAAATAGGACAGAATACGCGGCAGGATCTGGATAGCAATGGAGGTCGTTGTCCCGAGAACAATATGGCCCTGGGGCGTCTCCTCAAGGTCCGCCAGCCGCTGTCTCAGCTCGTCCACGATATCTACAATCCGTTCTGCGTGGGCGAGAAATACCTGTCCCCGGTCGGTCAGCGTGACGGGCTGGTTCCGGTCGACCAACTGGGTTTTGAATTCTTCCTCAAGGCTCTTGATCTGGGCCGATACCGCCGGCTGCGTCAGGTTAAGCAACTCTCCGGCCTTGCGGAAGCTCATGGTTTTGGAAATCATAATCAAGGTCTCCAACTGGCTGATGTTCATGGAATCCCCCCTCCGGTTCACGTATCTGTATGTACCTTATCTTACGCCGTATACGGGCATTTGATTAAATTATAGGAGATTCCCCCCGGATGGGCAATGCGGGCGGCAAATCCGGGCTCGAAAACCTTGAGAATGTTATTAACTTTTGCTGGAATGTGCCGATATATTAGGTATACTATATCTATGGTATTGGGACTTTTGGTGTAAGACTAAAGCCCGGTGAGGGGGACACACACTTCATGAAAGCAGAAGTTATCAATCCGTTTCTGGAATCTGCGCGCACCGTGATCGAACAGGTAATTCAGGTCTCGCCGTCCACTGGTAACCTGGGCATAAAGGATATTGAGGTAATCGATAACCATATATGGATTCAGGTTGGCATGACGGGACAGCTCAGCGGCAATATCGTCTTTGGACTGGAAGAGCATGTAGCGCTGCGGATGGTTTCGGCTATGATGGGCGGCTATACCATTACGGAGATGGACGAGATGAGCCAGAGCGCGATCTCGGAGCTTGGCAATATGATCAGCGGCAATGCCAGCACGATCCTGTCCAATCAGGGCGTGACGGTGGATATTACGCCGCCGAAGGTTATGAAGTCGGAGAATATCGTATCGTTCCTGCCGCGCAAGGCCCTGAGCATCCCGCTGCTGATGGACGGCATCGGCGAACTGGATATTCAGGTCATGATCTCTTAGAATAGAAGCAGAAGCGGCGAAGGCGGCCGCAATTCCAGCGATTGGAGTTGGGAAGAGAGCTTCTATGGAACTTAAAGGGAAGATTGTGGTAGTGACCGGCGCTTCCGGCGGAATCGGAGCGCTGTCGGCGCAGATGGCGGCCGAGCGCGGAGCCATCCCGGTACTGGTGGCCCGCTCGGAGGACAAGCTGAAGGCGATTGCCGGAAGCCTGCCGGGAGAATACGGAATGTACCGCTGCGATGTGGGCAGCTCCGCCGAGGTGGAGGAGACGTTTGCCCGCATCTTTGGCGTGTACGGACGGGTGGACGTGCTGCTGAACAATGCGGGATTTGGCCGGTTCGCCCTTACGCCCGAGACGGGCATCGACGAGTACGAGAAGATGATGAACGTTAATTACATGGGAACGGTCCGCTGTACCAAGGCGGTGCTTCCGAAGATGCTGGAGCAGGGAGCCGGAAGAATTATTAATGTCGCTTCCATGGCCGGCAAAATCGCCACCGCCAAATCGACGGCCTATTCGGCCTCCAAGCATGCGGTGCTGGGCTTCACCAACGCGCTGCGCCAGGAGCTGCGCGGCAGCGGAGTTACCGTATCGGCTGTGAACCCCGGGCCGATTGATACCGAGTTCTTCGACATCGCCGACCCGGACGGGACCTATGTCAAGAATCTCGGCGGCATGATTATGAAGCCGTCGTATGTGGCGAAGAAGATTGTCGGCGTCATGGAGAGCGGCCGGGAAGAAGTCGATCTCCCCCGCTGGGCGGCCTGGGCCATCCGGGCGTACGGTATGGTTCCCCGTCTGGCCGACCGGCTGACCTATAAGAGCATGAGCCGGAAGTGATTTCCGGTTCGGCGGCAGGTCCGGCTTCTCTATAGCCGAGAGAGTTGGCGCGCAGGGCCCTCCAGTTGGTGGAGCGGCCTTTTTTGGCATATAATGAAGAGATCATACAAGCGAAAAGGATGAATATCCCTATGGAAAAAGCTTCATTTGCGGCGATCGGCATTCAGGAAGACCTGGAAGCAAGATTGGCCGAATTCGGCATTACCGAGCCTTCGCCGGTTCAGCAGGAGACGATTCCGCCGCTGCTGGAGGGCCGGGATGTGCTGGCTGCGTCCCAGACCGGGACCGGCAAGACGCTGGCCTACCTGCTGCCGCTTCTTCAGGGCATTGACCCTTCCCGGCGTGCGGCGCAGAAGCTGATCCTGGCGCCTACGCAGGAGCTGGCGATGCAGATCGTGCGCGAGGCGGAGCGTTACGGCGCCCAGCGGGGCATCGGCGTAATGGGCCTGATCGGCGGCGCGGCGATCAAGCGGCAGATCGAGAAGCTGCGCGAGCATCCCCAGCTTGTCGTCGGTACGCCGGGACGCGTGCTGGAGCTGATCAGTCTGCGCAAGCTGAAGATGCACGAGATCCGCACCATCGTAATCGACGAGGCGGACCAGATGTTCCAGCTTGGCGGCGAGGGCGACGTGAAGAAGATTGTCGGCAGCGCGCTGCGTAGCCGCCAGCTCGTCATGCTGTCCGCCACAATCGGACCGGCGACGCGCGCACTGGCCGCCCGGGAGATGAAAGATCCGGTCGAGATCGGAATCGAGCCGGAACGGACGACGGCGCGGGGGCTGGAGCATCTCTATGTCGTTGCCGAAGAGCGGAACAAGATCGACACGCTGCGCCGCGCCATCCGGCACTACAACTCTCCGCGGACGATCGTGTTCGTGAACGATACGGCCCATATTGCGGATGTCGAAGCGAAGCTGAATCATCTGGGGCTAAGCGCGGCTGCGCTCTACGGCGAGACGGACAAGGTGACGCGCAGCCATGTGCTGAACCGGTTCCGCGAAGGCCGCTTCCGGGTGCTTGTCGCCAGCGACGTGGCCGCCCGGGGACTGGATATCGAGAATTTGAACCTCGTGGTCAGCTTCGACCCGGCGTTCGACTCGGAGCACTATGTGCACCGGGCGGGCCGGACCGGACGGATGGGCAAGAGCGGCATCTCGCTGTCCATTGTGACGGCGCCCGAGACGTTCATCATGCGCAAATTCGCCCGCGAGCTGGGGATCGAGCTCAGCGAACGGGTACTCTACGGCGGCCAGGTGCTGCCGCCGGACAGCGTGCGCGGCGGAGCAGGGCCGCGCCAGAAGCCGCGCGGCGAGGCGTCCGCGCGCGCAGGCGCTGTGCCCGCGCAGAAGCCGCGGGCATCCGCCGCTGTGCCCGCGCAGAAGCCGCGGGCATCCGTCTCCGGCCGGCCGGCGGCCGGAGAGAAGGCGGGCGCGGAGAAGAGCGCCCGCACGGCAGCGCCCCGCCCGGGCGAAGCGGGCGGGGAAGGACGCCGGGGCGGCGCAGCGCGCCCGGCGGCGGGTGCCAGCAGCGGCCCGGGAGGACGGGGCCGCAGCGAGCGGGAGCGCGACCGCAAGAGCAAGGGCGCGCCCCGCTGGCTTAAGGACAAGGGACCGCGGGGTGACGGCCAATGAGCGCAGCTGCCGCGAACGTACTGGAGATTCAGGGACTGACCGGCGGCTACAGCCTCAACAAGCCGGTTCTGCATGATATTTCGCTCAGCGTCGGCCGGGGCGAAATGGTCGGCCTCATCGGTCTGAACGGGGCGGGCAAGAGCACGACGATGAAGCATATTCTCGGCCTGATGACGCCGCATAAGGGCGGCATCGCCGTAGACGGCGTCACCCGGGACAAGGACCCGGAGCGCTACCATGCCGCGCTGTCCTTCGTACCGGAGGCCCCGCTGCTGTACGACGAGATGACCGTCCGCGAGCATGTGGAATTCACAGCCCGCTCCTACGGGGTGGACCGCGCCGATTACGAAGCCCGGAGCGCCCGGCTGGCTTCGCTGTTCCGAATGGAAGAGAAGCTGGATACGCTGTCCGGCCATCTGTCCAAAGGCATGAAGCAGAAAGTAATGATCATGTGCGCGTTCGTCGCCAGACCGTCGCTCTATGTCATCGACGAGCCGTTCCTCGGCCTGGACCCGCTCGGCATCCGCTCCCTGCTGGACTTCATGCAGGAGCTGCGGCGGGAGGGAGCTTCGATTCTGCTGAGCTCGCATATTCTTTCGACGATTGAGAACTACTGCGACCGCTTCATCGTGCTTCACCAGGGCAAGGTGGTCGCCCAGGGAACGCTGGCCGAAATGACGGCCGCCGCCGGACGGCCGGGTCTTCCGCTGGAGCAGTTGTTCTACGAGCTGGTCCAGGGAGGGAAGTAGCATGGATCTGCGCGAACTGCGCGGCCGAAGACGCAGGCAGGCGATGGGCGGGATTATGCCTTATGTCGGTTATATTATCCAGAGCGGCGTCGCCATGGTGTTCGCTTTTGGCCTGATTGCGTTTGCCGCCTGGTACACGGCGCTGCTGCAGGATGTGCCCGAAGGGCTGCCGATTCTTCCGATCATGCTGGCTATATTGGCTCCGGCGGCGGTGCACAGCAGCTTCCGAACCTATTTGCAGGAGCCGGATGCCATCTTTCTGCTGCCCCAGGGACACCGGATGAAGGCGTACTTTGCTCCGGCTTGGGTCAGCGGAACGGTCTGGAAAAGCCTTCGGCTGCTCCTGCTGCTTCTGCTGCTGTGGCCGCTCTATATAAGGAGCGCCGCCGAACCGAAGGCGCTGGCGGCCACCTTGCTGCTGCTGCTGGGCGTGAAAGTGCTCTCCTCTTTTGGCTGCTGGAGAGAACTGAACCTGATTTCGCCGGCGGCGGCGGCCGGGTACCGGCTGCTTCGCTGGGCAGTCGGCCTGCTGATCGCCGCCGCCTGGCTGTGGCAGCCTGCGCTGCGGGGCCTGCTCTTCTCCGGCCTGCTGGCAGCCGCGTATCTCGCAGCCCTGGCTGTGCCGGCCCGCCACAGGGTGGCGTGGGACCGGCTGATCGCCACCGAGAAAGCCCAGGCCGAACGCGCCCTGCTGCTGCTGGGCTGGTTCGTGGATGTGCCGGGACGCGGCCAGAAAGTATACCGCCGCCGCTGGCTGTCCCGCTGGGGAGCGGGATTGCCGTGGAAGAAGGAGACCGCGTACCGGTTCCTGCTGACCAAGACGCTGGCCCGGGGCGAGACGCTCGGCATGGTGACGCGCATCGGCGTACTCACGCTGCTGCTGGTCTACTGGACGCGGGGCGGCTGGGGCGCGCCCGTGCTCTATCTCTTCTTCCTGTTCGTCATCGGCGTCCAGCTCTCCGGCGTGGCCAAGCCGCATGAGGAGTCGTTCTGGCTGACGGTGTATCCGCTGCCGGAGGGAAGCCGGCGACGGAGCACCGTCTCGCTGGTCTTCGGCCAGCATCTCATCTGGGCTGTGCTGCTGTGGCTGCCGCTGCTGGCGAACGGCGCAGACGGACTGGGCGCTTCCTTGCTGACCTTGGCGGGAGGCGCCGCCGTCGCAGGGCTGACGCGTTATCGTCTGGACCGCAGGCTTCGGCAGCCGAATGAAGAAGATTTGTAAGGCGGGAAGACAGAGGGAGCAGCAGGGAGCGATAACCGCTCCCTGCTGCTCCCTGCTCATAAGCGCAACAAAAACTGGAATCCTTTATTTTAACGGCATAAATGACGCAAATTTCTTCGTTAAGCTTAATCAATCATGAATTTTACGAGTGCTGATCCATTTAACCATTTCGGGATCACGATGCGAGAAGAATAGACTTTGATTCGTATCCAGCGTAGTAATCTTACTCATATCCTCTTGGCTCAACTCAAAATCAAAGATGTTGAAGTTCTCAATAATTCTTTCCTTACGAACTGATTTGGGGATTACAACAACGTTTCTTTGAGTTAACCAACGCAAAACGACCTGAGGCACGGATTTATTATGCTTTTCAGCAATGGATACCAATATCTCATTTTGGAACAAGCCGTTTTTGCCCTCCGCAAAAGGCGCCCAAGATTCAATTTGAACATGATTCTCTCTCATGAATTTCGCATTATCAACTTGTTGGTTGAACGGATGGGTTTCAACCTGGTTTACAGCAGGAACCACTTCGTTATGAAGAATCAAGTCAATCAAGCGATCTTCGTGGAAGTTACTTACACCGATTGCCCGAACCTTTCCTTCTCGGTACAATTCCTCCATAGCGCGCCAGGAGCCGTGCACATCTCCGAACGGTTGATGAATCAAATAGAGATCCAAGTAATCAAGCTGCAGAAATTCCAGCGATTGTTTAAATGCCTTTTTTGTACGCTCATACCCGGTATCCTGCACCCACAGCTTCGTTGTAATGAAAAGTTCCTCCCTCGACACGCCACTGCGTTTGATTGCTTGGCCAACGGCTTGTTCATTGCTATAAGAAGCAGCGGTATCAATCAACCGATAACCGGCCTCAATCGCGTCCACGACGCTTTGCTGGCACTCATTCGGATCCGTAATCTGAAAAACGCCAAATCCGAGAATGGGCATTTCAATACCATTGTTCAAGGTCACTTTTTTCATAATAAATCCCTCCATTTATGAGCTTCTTCATATCCTCCATTATGCGGCATAAGACAAAGCGGCCGATATCTCAATCGGATCAAATCATTGCCTAATTCTCTCACGGCAACTTATGTAACTAACGTTTATCGTCTATAATCCATATTATTAACAGATCAAAGGAGAGGGTCCCAATGTCGCAGCTGCAGGCAGAGCTTGTTCAAATTATCGTGCGTTATGCAAAGCAGGACGGTGTACATGAAACCGCGGTTCCTTCCTTATATCTCATGCGCGATTCCAATGCTTCCGTACCTAACCCCGGCGTATACAAGCCATCCTTCTGTGTGGTTGTTCAAGGGTCGAAGGAAGTATGGCTAGGTGAAGCGCGATTTCGATACAGCCCTGCCGACTATCTGGTTGCTTCAGTTCATCTGCCTGTTACTGCCGTTGTCATTGAAGCGACCCCTGAAGTTCCCTATCTGGGCTTTAAACTTGAATTTACGGCAACTCAAGTCTTAGAGGTTTTGCATGATTTAGAAAAAAGAGTTCGACCTGGAGAAAATGCAAAGCGAGGGATGTTTGTCAGTCGAATGAACCTGCCTTTGCTGGATACGGTCATTAGGCTGGCTCGTTTGCTTGATGCTCCAAACGATATCGCGGTACTTGCCCCCTTGTATACGAAAGAGATTCTGTACCGTATACTTCAGGGCGAGCAAGGCAGTACACTTGGGCAAATTGCAACAGAAGGCAGTTCTGCCCATCAAATAAACGAAGTCATTGAATATATTACGAGCCACTATGTCCGTTCTCTTCGGATTGAAGAACTTGCAGGGATTGCCAATATGAGCGTGTCATCGTTACATCGACACTTCAAGGAAGTAACGGCTATGAGTCCAATTCAATATCAGAAACAGCTGAGACTTCAGGAAGCACGCCGATTGCTGTTAACCGAATCGGCAGATGCGACAGAGATTGCATTTCGAGTAGGATACGAAAGCCCGTCGCAATTTAGTCGGGAATATTCCCGAATGTTCGGCTCTCCACCAAGAGAAGATATAAAGCGCTTAAGGGCATAAACCCGATGCTCCCCAAATGAATGAAAGGGTTCACTATCACTATGACGCGGATCTGCCGCTTTTCAGCCTGAACGAACTCCGGTATGATAGAGAGGCAGCAAGCAGGCGGGCCGCCTGCACGAAATGGTGGTATCGTTTGCACAGAAGTAAACGGTTTCAATTCATTGGATAGGAGTGAACAAAGTGGACAGTAAATGGTGGCACACGGCAGTGATTTATCAAATTTATCCGCGGTCCTTTCAGGACAGCGACGGGGACGGCATCGGCGACCTGCGGGGAATCATCGGCCGCCTCGATTATTTGGAGCAGCTCGGCATCACAGCGATCTGGCTCAGCCCGGTGTATAAGTCGCCGAACGACGACAACGGGTACGACATCAGCGATTATCAGGACATCATGACCGAATTCGGCACGATGGCCGACATGGACGAGCTGATCGCGGAGGCGAAGCGGCGGAACATTCGCATCATCATGGACCTCGTGGTCAATCATACCTCCGACGAGCATGCCTGGTTCATCGAAGCCCGCAAAGGCAAGGACAATCCGTACCGCGACTACTATGTATGGCGCAATCCGGTGGACAATGAAGTGCCGAACGGGCTGAAGTCGATCTTCAGCGGACCGGCTTGGGAGTACGACGAGGAGAGCGGCCAGTATTATCTGCATCTGTTCAGCCGCAAGCAGCCCGACCTGAACTGGGAGAACGAGAAGGTTCGCCGGGAGGTGTGGGACATGATGAACTTCTGGCTGGACAAAGGGGTCGGCGGCTTCCGGATGGACGTCATCGATCTGATCGGCAAAATTCCCGACCAGGAAATTACCGGCAACGGTCCGAAGCTTCATGAATATCTTCAGGAGATGAACCGTGAGACCTTCGGCAAGCATGACGTGATGACCGTCGGAGAGACCTGGGGCGCGACCCCCGAGATTGCCAAGCTGTACTCCGATCCGAAGCGCGGCGAGCTGTCGATGGTCTTCCAGTTCGAACATGTCGGTCTGGATCAGCAGGAAGGCAAGGACAAGTGGGATTTGAAGCCTCTGGACATTCGCGAACTGAAGGCGGTGCTTGCCAAGTGGCAGACCGAGCTCGGCGGGGAAGGCTGGAACAGCCTGTTCTGGAATAATCATGATCTGCCGCGCATCGTCTCCCGTTGGGGCAATGATACGGAATACCGGACCGAGAGCGCCAAGATGTTCGCCATTCTCCTTCATCTGATGAAGGGAACCCCGTACATCTATCAGGGCGAAGAGATCGGCATGACGAATTATCCGGTCAGCAGCATTGATGAAGTGCAGGATATCGAGAGTGTCAACATGTACCGGGAACGGCTGGAAGCTGGGTACAAGCCGGAGGAGATTATCGCTTCCATTAATGCCAAGGGACGGGACAACGCCCGGACCCCGATGCAGTGGGACGATACGCCGAACGGCGGGTTCACGACGGGCAAGCCGTGGCTGCATGTCAACCCGAACTATACGGAGATCAATGTGGCCCGCAATCTGGAGGACCCGGACTCGGTCTTCCACTGCTACCGCAAGCTGATTGCGCTCCGGCAGGAGCATCCGATCATCGTATGGGGCGACTTCGAGCTGGTGAACGATGTGCCGGATCAGGTGTTTATGTACCTGCGCCGCTACAAGGGCGAGACCTGGATCGTCGCCGCGAACTTCGGCGGCAGTCCGGTAATCGTGGAGCGGTCCGGACTGGACCGGACCGGCGAGATTCTGATTGCGAACTATGAGCGGTCATCGGCGGATCTCTCCAAGCTGGAGCTGCGTCCGTACGAAGCGTTCGCGGCACGTCTGGTGTAGGTTCAGAGAGGCGGAAGCCGGATAGGGCGGCCTCGTTGGCGGCAACTGACAAAAGAGGGCATCCCGGCCTTGCGGCGGGGATGCCCTTTTTGTGGCGTAAAATGAGCGGGGGCTCAGGCAGAAGGCCGGCCTCCCTCTAAGCAAGGAAGAGAGCGCCGGGCTCTCTTCCGGCATGGCTCCTGCCCCTTAAGGGTTACACGAACAGGGAACGGCTGATGATGACCAGCAGGATGAAGAGTACGAGAATTGCGCCAGTGCTCGTGAAAGGACCGTATCCGTATCCGCCTCTTGTTTCTTCGCTCATGGTTCATTCCCCTTCCGGTAAGTTGTTGTACTGGAGTACACCGTATACTATGTGCCCCGGGGGGAAGAGGTATAGGCCAATGCCGGGAAGGCCAAAAATATTGGCCCGGATTGCCGGTCTTATTTGTAGAAGGAGGTGGTGAGCGGAACGAACAGGCTGCCGCCCGACTTCACGTCGGCATGAACGAAAAGATCATTCACTCCGCTGATGTCCACCTCGAAGGTCTTGATCCCTTCGGAGACGGCCACGGTTCCGATCTTCAGCTTGATGTCGGTATCGGCGTCCTGGACAAAGATTTCTTCGACATCCTTGCCGACGGCCGCCACTTGCAGATACAGCTTCGTATACTTGCCCTTCGGATAGAGCATGAAGCTGGCGCCGCGCGTGCCTGAAGAATTGTTGAAGAAGACGTCTTTATAGTCCTTGTCTCCGTATGTAGTAAGCTGCGGGTCCTTGGTCCGGAAGTCGCCGCTGAAGGTGCCGGCCACGGAGACGCCTTCGGCTTTTTCGCCCAGGTAGATGGTGTTGGTCTGCTGGTTGTAATCAATCGCTACGCCCAGCGCCTTGGACATCGAGCGTACCGGCAAATAGGTCGTATTGTTGTACACAATCGGCGCCAGGACGGCTCCGTTGTCATTCTGCGGCTGGAACGGCTGGCCGTTCACCTGGAATTTCATGGACGGGTTCAGGAAAGCCTTGATCGGCTTCAGATTGGCTCCGGCATAAGCTCCTGCGGCGGTGCACATAAAGACGAGTGCTGCGGTTCCGGCTGCGATCCATTTTTTCTGCATGACAACTCTCCTCGCTGGGTATCGAATTTGGAAAAGGCTGTATTCAAGCATAAATGATTGAATTTTGAAATAATATAGGCCGTTGGTCTTGAACCCAAAGACTGGAACCGCAGACGGGAAACCCAAGAATCGGCCGAACGGGTGCAGCGGGGTGTGCGAAAGCTGGGGGTTCTTAGCGAAACTACGCAAAAAAATGCTGTAAAGCCGCCGCGGCGGCTCTACAGCATCCTTGTGTCGATAAGCGGATATCCGGCAGTCCGAGATTACCGGTTCTGTTCCAGATCCTTGATGCCGGCATAGACCAGATCAAAGAGATCTTCCAGGCTCTCTTCCTCAATACAGGAGAAGGCGATGCGCAGATCGGTCTCGCCCAGGGCAATGGTGCCCAGTCCGTAGTTGTGAATCAGATGAACGCGCAGCTCTTCCGCCTGGACGGTGTGCAGCTTCAGACACATGAAATAACCGGAGTTGAACGGATAATACGTCCAGACTTCAGTGCCGTATTTGCCGCTGTCGAGCAGTTCCTTGACCTTGTTCGCGCGTCCCTTCATAATGCGGAACTTCGCATCCTTCTGCGCCTCAAAATCCGGTGCGCGCAGGGCATCCAGCACGAAGGTCTGCGACGGGTGCGGACCGCTTGAGATGGTGGCGCGGATAATGCCCATCGTCTTCTGCTCCAGCGCAGCCAGGACCTCCTTGCTCTCCGACGCGTAGGTAATGAAGCCGACCCGGAAGCCCCAGACATACTCTTCCTTCGTAGCTCCGTCCACCTTCACCGCCAATACGCGCGGATGCAGACCGGCCAGCTTGCCGAACAGCGACTCCTTGAGCGAATCTTCAAAGAACAGTCCGAAGTACGCATCGTCGCAGACGGCGACGATATTGACGCCTTCCTCGGCGGCGCGCAGGATGGAGGCGATGATCGCTTCGCCTTCGGCGGCCCCCGGCGTATAGCCGGTCGGATTGTTCGGGAAGTTAAGCAGCACGATGGCTTTGCCCTGGCCCTTGCGGGCGAGCAGCGCTTCCAGCAGGCCGTCGCTGTTGAACTTCATCTCTTCGGTGAAGAGCGGGTAGGTGACCATCTCGGCTCCCCGGCGGATGCCGAAGGTCAGGTCGTAATTCTCCCAGTTCTTGTCGGGATAGACCACGGCGTCCCCGGCTTCGGCGAACAGGTCGGCAACGATGCTCAGACCGTGCGTCAAGGCGTTCGTGGCAATGGGATTGCCGAACGATTTGCCTTCAAGCGACGGATTCTCCTTCACCATCTTCTCGCGCCAGGCGGCGCGAAGCTCAGGCTTGCCGGCGGGCGGCGCGTAGCCGTACAGATCCTTCGGCGAATAAGCCGACAGCTTCTCCTGAATGACGCCGAGGTGCATCGGCAGCCCCTTCTCGGTGGCGATGCCAATCGTCGCATTGTACTTCTTGGCATGGGCGGTAGCCTCCGCGGATTGGCTCAGAATTCCCTCTTTCGGAAAAAAAATCTCCCTGCCGAGCGCGGACAGCATGTCATAGACATGGCTGTTGCCGGCTTTGATGTTCTCGTTCAACTGGCCTGCTAATGCGTTCATCGAATTCATCCTTCCAGCTTGACATTGCCTAACATTATATCACCAGCCCCGGCGGGCGTCACTTCGATAAATGGCATTTTCCCGAAAATGTTAAACATCGGGTAATCCTCCCGCTCCCCGCCTCCCGGACACACCGTCTTGTTATCAAGAATAGAGAAGATTATAATGAACGTGCTAACAGGCTAACGAATGTTGGCATCGCTTTCATATAAGTCATCCAGGGAGGCTGAACAGATGGTGGACGTTAGAGGAAGATGGGCGCTGATTACGGGGGCAAGCCGGGGAATCGGCTATCAGGCGGCGTTGTTCATGGCCCGGCAGGGCTGCAACCTGATTCTGCACAGCCGGGACCTTGAACATTCGGCCCGGGTGGAGCGCGAAGCAAGAGAACTGGGCGTTGAAGCTTACGCCGTCCAGGCTGAGCTGGGTAAGCCGCAAGAGGTTGAAGCGATGCTGGACGAGATCGAGCGCAGAGGCACGCCGGTGGATATTATTCTGAACAATGCCGCCGTCCAGGTCGCCTACCGCACCGATTACTGGGCGACGCCCATCGGGGACTTCGAGCAGAGCTTCCGGATTAACTTCATCTCCATCGCGATGATCTGCGGCCGTCTGGTGCCAAAGATGATCGAGCGCGGCTTCGGGCGCGTCGTCAATACAACCAGCGGCATCCGCAACGAGCCGGAGCAGTCGGCCTATGCGGCGAGCAAAGCGGCGCTGGATAAATACACGAAGGATCTGGCCTCCCGTCTTGACGGCACCGACGTCATTCTCAGCCTGACCGATCCGGGCTGGTGCCGCACCGACCTCGGCGGGCCGAACGCGCCGGATGCTCCCGAGAGCGCCATTCCGGGAGTTGCCGTCGGAGCCTTCGTGAACGACCGCAAGAGCGGACGTTTCTTCCATGCCCAGCAGTTCACGGGGCTGTCGCTTGAGGAAGCGGTCGTGAAGGCGGAATCGCTGGAAGCGGTACCGTATACGATCTGACGGCACAGGCCTTCGGCCAAGAATCCCCAAGAAGACAATCAAGCCTGAACCCGGGCGCAGTCCCGCGGTTCAGGCTTGTTCGGCATTCTTCGGCATGTCAGGTCAGGAAGAGTGATACGGGCAGTATTTCTTCATCAGCGCAATCGTCTCTTCGTCCCGCGCGCCTTCGCGCTTCACCAGGCCGCCGATGACCGCTTCCCGTTCGTCTTCCTGCAGATTCTGGCCGAACTTGAATTTGGCCGTCAGCTCTTCCACATCGATGCGCACAACGGATACCGCCTTGAGCTGAGGGCGGTAACGCGGGTCTTCGGTCGTGATCGGATCATAGCCCCCCTGCGGCTGAAGCTTGGCCATGAACAGGGAGAGCGCCCGCGCCTTCTCGGCAAGGTCGGTTACGGTCTCCGCCCGGCCGCGGGCGGTCACGCTTTTGAAGTAGGCGGTGGCCGGGCAGGCCAAGGACGGATCGGTGAAATAGGACGGAATCAGCGCAACCTCGTCGGCCACCGAGAAAGTGACGGCGTCCCGGCTGCGGATGTCCTTCATTTTGCTCCCGGCATGGCTGCCGTGGAAATAGAAGGCCCCGTCCGCATAGACGAAATTCAGCGGGGTCACCCGGGGGCGGCCTTCGCCGTCGACGGTGCCGAGAAAGCCGAACGTCATGCCGGCGAGGAAGGACTCCAGTTCTTCCGGCTGGTCGATTTGAAACTCTTGTCTTCGCATTATCGCTTCACTCCTTGCCGCGTCATGAGGCGGTTCATTGATTTTCAATCAGTCTACTTGCTGAATTGACAGGAAGAAAGGGCCGATTTATTGTATTTTTATTGGTCCAATTCTCTCACAAAGGAGGCGGGGCGCCGTGGACTGGATGCCGACCCTGGCGTATGACCGGTATCTGGAGGAGCACCGGTACAAATATTTGGCGCTGTATCACGCCATGCGCGCCGCCATTCTGGACGGCGGCCTGCCCGCCGGTGCCCGCCTGCCGCCGACCCGCCGGCTTGCGGTGATGTTCGGCCTCTCGCGCGGCTCCGCCGCCCAGGTGTACGACATGCTGGCGGCGGACGGGTACGTCCGGGGAGAGACCGGACGCGGGACGTTCGTCGCCGGAGACGCGGACCGGAGGAGCGGCGCGCTGCCCGCCGGGAGCGGCGAAGAAGCCGGGGTCTCCCCGGGCGGCGGCCTGCGGCTCTCGCCCTGGGGACAACGCCTTGCGGCGTCGCTGGCGGGGATGCCCGGGGTAGCTGCCGAAGCCGCGGCAGACCCGGCCGCGGACCTCATCAGCTTCCGCGCAGGCGGAGCGGACCTGTCGCAGTTTCCGGTCGCCGGGTGGCGGCGGGCCTTGTCGGACGCGCTCGGAGCCGGCGGAGCGGAGCTGGCGCAGACCGCACCGCCCCAAGGGGACGAGGGTCTGCGGCGGGCCGTCGCCGCCCATCTGCGCCTTGCGCGCGGCATTTCCGCCGAGCCGAGCGAGATCATGCTCTACCGCGGGTCGATGCAGGGCATCGTAGAATTGACGGCGCTGCTGCTTGCGCCCGGGGAGAAGGCGGTGACCGAGGACCCCGGCTTCCCGGGCATCCGCCGGGCGGTGGAAGCCGCGGGCGGCATTGCGGTCCCCGGGCGGGTAGACCGGGACGGACTCGTGCCGGGAGACTGGGACGCCCGGCTGGTGTTCGTCACGCCGGCCCGGCAGTATCCGACCGGCGCCGTCTTGCCGCTCTCGCGCCGCCGCCGGCTGCTGGAATGGGCCGCAGCGGTGGACGGCTATATTATCGAGGACGATTACGACAGCGAATTCCGCTGGTCGGGCCGGCCAATCGAGCCGCTGAAGGCGCTGGACCGCCATGGCCGGGTCCTCTACATCGGCTCCTTCTCCACGAGCATGTTCCCCGGCTTGCGCATCGGGTACGCCGTACTGCCGCCGGCGCTGGTCCGGCCGGCCGCCATGGCCCGGGCGCTGCCTGAGCCGGTGCCGGGCGGACTGCTGGAGCAGCGGGCCTTGGGCCGGTTCATGGCGCAGGGCGGCTACCTCCGGCACCTGCGCCGGATGACGCGCCTCTACGGGGCGCGGGGCCTTCTTCTCCGCTCGCTGCTGAAGGAGCGGCTTGGCGGGGTCTGGGAAGCCGCCCCGGGCGACGCGGGGCTGCATGTGTACGCGCGGTGGCTCGGAAGCGCCGAGGCCTACAGGCGCTACGGAGAAGCCGCGCGGCGGCGGGGCGTCGATTACGCCGATGCCGCCCGCTACCGGATAACGCCGGGGGAGCCCGCGGCGTGCTTCGCTTTTGCCCATCTGGATGAAGAGAAGCTGATCGAAGGGACGGAGCGCCTGGCGCTGGCCTGGTCGGATGTGCAAAACGGCCGCTGAACCGTTATCATACAGAGTAAGAGAGGAGGACTGGATATGCTGCATGCCGCGCCCAGCGACTTCGTCATTCTGCCCGCCCTGGCCAAAATCGTCTGCGAACCGGGATGGAAATGGCAGGTGCGGGAAAAGCCGCTGCCCAACTATGATCTGTTCTATATCTGGAGCGGCGAGGGAACGGTAGTCCGAAACGGAGAATCCTACCGGGTCGGGAAAGGGAGCTGCTTCTTGTTCCGTCCCGGCGATCAGACAAGCGCCACGCATAACCCTCAGAAGCCGCTTGTACTGACTTACATACATTTTGACGTATCGTCTCCCGTCACGGAGATTCCGCAGCCCTACCGCGTGCTGGAGGATACGCTGGAGTTCGAGCATATGCTGGCCCGCTATGTCCGGCTGTTCCTGGTGAAGACGTTCGCCGCCGAGGAGGAAGGGCAGCTTGTGCTCAAGCAGCTCATGATTCATCTGCTGCGGGAAGACCGGGTTCAGCCCGTGGAGCGCAATGCCAGCAATCAGCTTACGGAAGCGATTCATGAGATTGCGAACTACATCAGCCAGCATCCCGGCGCGTCCCACCGGGTCGAGGAGCTGGCGGCGCGGGCGGGTCTGTCGCCGCGTTATTTCTCCATCAAGTTCAAGGAGCTGATCGGCTCGTCCGTCCAATCCTATGTGATCCGGACGCGGATCGAGCGGGCCCAGCATCTGCTGCTCTACGCCGGGATGAATGTGACGGAAGTGGCGGATGCGCTCGGGTATCGGGACATTTTCTTCTTCAGCCGCCAATTCAAACAGTACACGGGCAAGAGTCCTTCCGAGATCAGATAGAGCGGTTTCACAGCCGAAACGCCGGGGTAAATACGCTTAGCATACAAGCTTTTACCGAACCGTTGACCACATCCGGAGGGAGCGAGCATCATGATAGCAAGACGCCGAATCTGCAACAACTGCGGCAGCCATGCCGGCGGAGGCAATCTGTTCCGCAGCCGGCTGCGCCGGCAGAGAGCCGAAGCTGTGACAGGCGAGAGCTGGTTCTAAATCCAACGGAATCCCAACTTCATCAGGAAGCGGCGGCCTGCCGGCCGCAAGAACCGCCGGGGTGCGCCTTTGGCGGTTTTTTTGCGTTCTGCCCGAGGGACGATGTGATTCAAATGGCGGGAATGGTCAATATAGTAAGGAGGAGAAACGGAAAGGAGAGAGACGACATGTATCAAATCGTATTGCTCCGCCATGGCGAGAGCGAATACAACCGGCAGAATCTGTTCACCGGCTGGAGCGACCCCGACCTGACAGAGAAAGGGGTAGAGGAGGCGCGGGCCGCCGGACGCACGCTCAAGGAGGCGGGATACACGTTCGATCTGGCATTTGCATCGGTGCTGAAGCGGTCGATCAAGACGCTGAATTACGTGCTGGAGGAGCTGGATCTGCTGTGGATTCCGGTGCAGAAGTCGTGGAAGCTCAATGAACGGCATTACGGCGCGCTCCAGGGCCTCAGCAAAATCGAAACCGCCGCCAAATACGGCGACGAGCAGCTTCAGATCTGGCGCCGCAGCCTGTCGGTGCGGCCGCCGCTTCTGACGGCGGACGACTCCCGCTACGCCCGGAACGACCGCCGCTATGCCGAGGTGCGTCCCGGCGACATTCCGCTGGGCGAGAGCCTGGAGGATACGGTCCACCGGGTCGGCGAGTTCTGGAACCAGCGAATCGTCCCGCTGGTCATGAAGAAGGAGAGAGTGCTGATCTCGGCTCACGGCAATACGCTGAGAGCGCTCATCAAGTATATGGAGGATATTGACGAGACGGCGCTGCTCCATCTCAATATTCCGACCGGCATTCCGCTCGTCTATGAGCTGGACGATGAAGTGAAGCCGATCCGCCGGTTCTATCTCGGCGAACCGGAGAAGGTGGAGGAGAAGGCGCGGGAAGTCGCGAACCAGGGAAAGGTAACGGAATAATCTTCAAAAGGCACTCCCGCTCGAAGGAGCAAAGGAGTGCCTTGTCTGTTATTTATTCGTTTTGGCAGGCCGAAAGGCCGTATTCCGGGCAGCTGGCGGTACGCCCGCTAGACCGGACGAATCATCGCGCCGAGCAGCTCGCCCATCTTCACCTTGACGCCGTCGGTCAGACCGGGCCTTGGGGTGAAGGTTCCGTTCTCCAACAGAAGCACGACCGTGGAGCCGAATTCAAAATAGGCGAGATCGTCGCCGATCTCCCAGGCTTCGGCTTCTTCATCGGTGTAGCGGATGCTGCTGACATTCATGGCGCCTACCTTCACTACGGCCGCTTCGCCGCCCGCTCCGGCAATATACGTAATCAGCCGCTCGTTGCGGCTGAGAACACCTCTCATATGTCTCATGCCGAATTCATTGACGGGATATGCCCGTCCGCGGATATGATCGCTCTCGACCTTGCGGCCGCTGATCGGCGCATGAATCCGGTGATAATCCGTCGGACTGAGGTACAGGATGAAGAAGAAGCCTCTCTTGTACAGCTCCAGATGCGGAGAGTGATTAAGCAGCTCCTCCAGCCGGTAATCCTGGCCTTTGACATTCAGCAGGGTGCCGGATTGAATCTCGCCCATGGCTGTGATCTGCGCGTCCACGGGACTGGCTACGCGGTCAGCGCCTTCCGTCACCGGACGCATGCCCGGCTTAAGCCGCCGGCTGAAGAATTCATTCAGCGAGCGGTACTGGCCGGGATCTTTCTCCGCCTCGTCGACCGGAATTTGATAAAGCCGGATGAAGGCGGGAATGAAGTAGCGGCTGATTCTGCTGTGGGAACAAGCTCCCATGAACCGGGACAGCCATCGGTGCGAGGAGAGCTCGGTCATCAGCCGCAGCAATTGTTTTACCATGCCCATCTCCCTTCCATGATGCAGAGTGGAAAGCCCCGGAGCCCGGAACCTTCCACTCTGCATTATCTTGACATAGAACGGAAGACAAATCAATAACCGCTGTTCACGGCTGCCGCTGCTCCAGCAGATAGCGGGCGTAGCCCATTGGCCGCCGGTAACTCTCCTTCCAGACCTCCGGAAGTCCCGCTTTCAGAAATCCGTATCTCTGATCCCGCCCGTTGCATTCAATGAAGAAGAGCTGTCCGTTCCGGTCGATTCCAAGGTCCAGGCCAAGATCTGCAAGACCCGGCAGGCGCGGCTCCAGCGCCCGGGCAATCTCCAGAGCAAGCGCGCCTGCCGACATGCGCAGATGGGCTGCCAGAGGACCGGGAAAGACCCGGTCCAGCAGCCGGGAGGACGGAAGGGCTGAGCCTCCCTGGGCTACGTTGGAGATGAAGCTGCCGGGAGGGGCCAGCTTGGCGAACAAGCCGGTTACGCCCCATTCTCCGCCCCAGCCCTTCTGCACCGTGACCCGAAGATCGAACGGGCTGCCTTCCGCCTCGGCCAGAGGGATGCGTTCCTGCGCTAGGTAAGGCACAGCGCCGAGGCGCGCAGCCAGTCTCTGCGGCAGCCGTTCCTCGTTAAAACCGATCTGTGACAGCCGGCGGCTTCCCGCCGGCCGGTAGGTCCAGACCCAGCCGCTTCCCTTCCGCGTCAGGCGCATGACGCCTTCGCCTACGCTGCCCCGGCACGGCTTCAGAATAATATCGCCGCAGCGCAGCATAAGCCTGCGGAGCCCCGGGAGCCCGGTCTCGGTGTCCGGAAGATGGCGGCGGAGGGGCGGGACATCGGCCAGCAGCCGGTGAATCTCATCCTTGCCCCGGCGCGTGTTCCGGTTAAAGACGACGCTTCCGGCTGCGGCCAGAGCCTCCGTTCCCCGGCTGTCCGGTCCATAGATTGCCCGGTTGTGAATAACGGCGGGGAGCGGCAGTTCCTCTCGCCGGTATCCGCCGCGCCGGCGAATATAAGTGCGGCATGTTCGGGAGGAGATATCAATGTCCGCGAGCTTCAGGTAGCAGGGCACCAGGCCGAAGGCGGCGGCGGCTTCTTCGTAATTATGCAGCGATTCCTGCCCCGTTGCCCCGTGGGGGATGCCCCGGTGCACCGCGGCATTCATCAGAATTCCGACGAGATTCTGCTCCATACCTGCTTCCCTCCCGGATGCTTAGGCGCGCTTGGCAGGCGGCCTTCTCCCTCATTCTATGCTCCGCCTGTGCCTTTGGGGTGGACCAATGTGCGGGGGCAGCCGCCCCTTTGCCGGAAGAACGCGAATCTCCCTCCTTCGTAGCCGGGATAAGGCAGATCATGGCGCCTATGGGACCATATAGTGTCATTCGCCCATATACCCGCATACGATGGCCTGAGAAGCAATCATCCGTCAAGGAGGGGAGTGCCTGTGGGCAAAATCAGAAAGAAACCGAGCGGCCGGGCTCCAAAACGCCTGTTCGTTGTCGATAACCCCGATATTATGGAGCTGTGTCTGCTGGAGCAAGGCCGCTCGGAGGTAACGGAGGGAGCCGCAGCGTCGGAAGAGATGACGATTCATGCGGCCGCGCCCGCGTTTGCAGGGGAGCTCACCGGGGAACCGGAGGGAATCGAGGTGGATGCGGGCGAGGACTTGGAGCCGGCGGACACGGGAATTTCAGAAGGTGAAGAGGAATCGGCGGGAACGGCTCCGGCAGCTTCCGGTGAAGGAGTGCCTGAGGAAGACGAAGGCAGCAAGCCCGTACAGCCGGATCGGCGGCGGACGCTCGTCTACACGGATGATCTGTCGGACGCTGCGGTTACCGCCAGCAAGCTGGCCCCCAGGAGCGTAGACGGTTCCAAGCTCAAGTATGGCAGCATCGGCTCTCCCTGGATTCAGGATTACGCGGTTCAGGGCATCCATATTGCCGAACACGCTGTGACCTCTGCCAAGATTGCGCCCGCCTCGGTTACCGGCGAGCATCTGGCCGAAGCCAGCGTATCCGGCGGCAAGCTGTTGGACCGTTCCATCGGCGGAGAGAAGCTGAAAGACGGAAGCATTGGTCCCGACAAGCTCGCCGACCGGATCATCGGCGGCGACAAAATCGCCGACGGAGCGCTGGAGAGCCGCCACCTGAGCCGGTTCGTCGTTACAGGGGAAGTGCTCGAGGACGGCTCGGTAACCGGAGACAAAATTGCAAGCGGAGCGGTCGTCGGACGTCATCTGGAAGGCGGCAGCATCGACGCCTCCAAGCTGGCGGGAGGCGCGGTTACAGGAGCCGCGATCTCGGCAGGAGCGGTGGACGCTTCCAAGCTGGCCGATCGGGCGGTGGAAGGCCGCCATATCGGAACCGGCGTCATTACGGCGGAGCATCTGGCTCCGGGAGCCATCGGAAGCGGCCAGCTGGCCGGACGGATCATCGGAAGCGGCCAGCTGCAAGCCGGTGCTGTGGAGCGGGGCCATCTGGCGGACGGAGCGGTCGGGGCCGGGAAGCTGGCGGCCGAAGCGATCCGCAGCCAGCATCTGGCGCCGGAGAGTGTCCAGGGAGCCCACATCGCCGAAGGGGAAATCGCCGGCCGCCATATCGCGCCCCGGGGAATTACCAGCCGTCAGCTTGCGGAGAGCAGCGTCGGGACGGCCCAGCTGGTGGAGCAGGCGGTCACTTCGTCCAAAATTGCGGACCAGAGCATTCCGGGTACCAAGCTGTGCGACGAGAGCATCGGCTCCCGCCATCTGGCGAAGGCATCGGTTCGGTCGATGCATCTGGCGGCCGGGTCGGTAGGCAATGCGCAGCTCCAGCTGGATTCTGTCGACGGCGAGCGAATTGCGCCCGAGGCGGTGGGTTCCCGCCATTTGCAGGCCGATGCGGTGCAGACTGCCCACCTGGACGCCGAGTCGGTCCGCTCCCGGCAGCTTGCGCCGGGAGCGGTCGGAAGCGGACACTTGGCCGAAGGCAGCATCACTGCGGCGAAGCTGGCAGGCGGCAGCGTCACCGGACCGAAGCTGGCGGCCGAAGCGGTCGGCTCTGCCGCAATCGCCAAAGGAGCCGTCAGCGGAGAGCATATCGCTCTCTGCACGGTCGAGGAGCAGCATTTGGCGGACGGCAGCGTCGGAAGCCGGGTTCTTCAGGAGGGAGCGATCGGCGCCGGACATCTGGCGGACGGGATCATCGAAGAGCGGCATCTGCACCGGGGCAGCGTCGGCGGCGAGGCGCTGCGCGCCGGGACCGTGACTTCCGGCCACCTGGCGGACGGAGCGGTCCAGAGCCGGAATCTGGCAGCCGAAGCGGTGCTGCCTCATCATTTGTCCGACTATGCCGTCACTCCGCTGAAGCTGTCGCCGGAGAGCGTCGTGACCGACAAGCTCGGCAACCTGGCCGTTACCGGTGCGAAGCTGGCGGACGGCGCAGTCGGTCCGGAGAAGCTGGCGAAAGAGGCGGTTGGCGGAGAGCATCTGGCGGCTGGAGCCGTAGAGGGCCGTCACCTGGCGGCTGGAACCGTAGAAGGCCGTCACCTGGCGTACGGCACAGTGAGCTTGAAGCACCTGGCCGCAGAGGTCTGCGGGCCGGAACTGCTTCCCGACGGCAGCATCACGGGCGAGAAGCTGGCTCCGGGCAGCGTTGGTCCGGAGCAGCTCGCTCCGGGCTCGGTCGGAACGTCCGCGCTCCAGGAAGGCGCGGTGGATGGCAGCCATCTGTCCGCATCGTCCGTAAGTTCTATTCATCTAGAGGATGGCAGCATCACAAGCGAGAAGCTGGCTCCGAGCAGCGTTGGGCCGGAGCAGCTGGCCCCGGGGTCGGTCGGAACGTCCACGCTTCAGGAAGGCGCGGTGGACGGGAGCCATCTGTCCGCATCGTCCGTAAGTTCTATTCATCTAGAGGACGGCAGCATCACAAGCGAGAAGCTGGCTCCGAGCAGCGTCGGGCCCGAGCAACTGGCCCCGGGGTCGGTCGGAACGTTCGCGATTCAGGAAGGAGCGGTAAGCCTCATTCACTTGGCCGCAGAGGTCTGCGGACCGGAGCTTTTGCCGGACGGCAGTATCACGGGAGAGAAATTGGCATCGGAGACGGTGGACGCCTCCCATCTTGCTCTCTCAAGCGTACATGGCAGCCATCTTGCCGAAGAGACGATCGAAGGGCGGCATATTAAAAAGGGTACGATTACTCTGGCGCATCTGGGAAATGAATTCTGCGCCGCAGATCTGCTGGAAGACGGCTGCTTGGAGCCGCGCCACTTCTCGTCTGGCATTACGTTTGTCGAGCTATTGCCGGACGGCAGTGTCGCGGGCGAGAAGCTGGCATCGGGCAGCGTAGGGCCGGAGCAGCTGGCTCCGGGCTCGGTCGGAGCGTCCGCGCTTCAGGAGGGCGCGGTAGACGGAAACCATCTGGCCCCAGGCTCGGTCGGAGCATCCGCGCTTCAGGAAGGCGCAGTAAGCGGCAGCCATCTGTCCGCGTCGTCCGTAAGTTCCTTCCATCTTCAAGATGGAAGCATCACGGGCGAGAAGCTGGCAACGGGCAGCGTCGGGCCGGAGCAGCTGGCTCCGGGCTCGGTCGGAGCGTCCGCGCTTCAGGAAGGCGCAGTAAGCGGCAGCCATCTGTCCGCCTCGTCCGTAAGTTCCTTCCATCTTCAAGATGGAAGCGTCACGGGCGAGAAGCTGGCTTCGGGCAGCGTGGGACCGGAGCAGCTGGCTCCGGGCTCGGTCGGGGCGTCCGCGCTTCAGGAAGGCGCAGTAAGTGGCAGCCATCTGTCCGCGTCGTCCGTAAGTTCACTTCATCTAGAGGACGGCAGCGTCACGAGCGAGAAGCTGGCTCCGAGCAGCGTCGGGCCGGAGCATCTGGCCCCGGGCTCGGTTGGAACATCCGCGATCCAGAAAGGTGTGGTAGACGGCAGCCATCTGTCCGCGTCGTCCGTAGGTTCTCTTCATCTAGAGGACGGCAGCGTCACGGGCGAGAAGCTGGCTCCGAGCAGCGTCGGGCCGGAGCAGCTGGCTCCGGGAGCGGTCGGAACGTCCGCGCTTCAGGAAGGCGCAGTAAGCGGCAGCCATCTGTCCGCGTCGTCCGTAGGTTCCGCCCATCTACAAGACGGCAGCGTGCTAGAGAATCACCTGGCGGACGGTGCCATACACTCCCGCCACTTGGCCGACGGGTCGGTGGAACCGGAGCATCTCCGGTTCGTGCCGGTTCACAGCGGCGGAGGACGCTCTGCGCTGCAGCAGTTCGGAATGACAGCCTTCATGTTCGTCGGAACCGCTGTCCACACCGAGGTTACCCTCACGTTCGATGAGCCCTACGGTCATACCGGTTATGTGCTGGTAGCGATGACGAACCAGCCTTTCTTCCAGGCCTCCCTCAAGAGCCGGGACTGCGGCAGCGCCGTCGTGCAGATTGTCCGGCTGCAGAATACGCCGCATTTCTATGGCGTGCTGTCCTGGATTGCCATCGGCCCGCCCTCTTTTGAAGAGGAACAGAATCGTCCTTTTGATTAATTAGACCCTCCATTGTTTCACAAGCAAGGAACAGAACCGGTCCATCGGCGGCCCGGTTCTGTTCTTCTTTGCGTTCCGGGGGCGGTCAGGGACAATGGCCGTGGCCGCGCCGAATTCTGGACATAGACTGTGAATGAACGTGCTGCAAGACGAGGGAAGCATCCGGCAAGTGAGGTGGATGAGCTTGAAATCCAGAAACGGAAAATCCCCAGGCAGACCGGCAGGTACGGGAAGCCGCAGAGCACGGGGACGCATGAAGAGAGCGGCAGCCCGAAAGACGGGCAGATCGGGCGGTTCCGTTCAGAAAGGCGCGCAGCTTCGGATGCTGCGGGCGGACGGAGGTCCCTCCGTATCCGTCATCATCCCGGCAATGAATGAGGCCGGGACCATCGCGGCCGTCATCGCCGCGGCCCGGTCGGTTGCTCCGGGGACCGAAGTGATCGTCGTTGACAACGGCTCCTCGGACGGGACGGGCAAAATTGCCGCAGCGGCAGGCGCCCGGGTGCTGAACTTTCCGGAGCCGCTCGGCCACGATGTCGGCCGCCGGGCGGGAGCGAGGGAGGCGAGCGGCGATATTCTGCTTTTTCTTGACGCAGATATGGTAATTCCGGCCGCACGGCTTCGCCCGTTCGTGGAGGCGGTAGCCGTGGGGGCAGACGTAGCGCTCAACGATTATTCCGGGCCGGTCTCCCGGCGGCAGCCTCATCCGATCGTGCTGGCCAAGCATGGGCTTAACGCGCTGCTCGGCCGCCCGGATCTGAAAGGCTGCTCCCTGACGGCAGTTCCCCACGCGCTGAGCCGGCAAGCGGCGGAGCGGCTTGGCGATCTGCTTGCCGTCCCACCCGCAGCCTTGGCCCGAGCCGTGCTGGACGGTCTGCGGGTTGTCCGGGCTTCGCATGTGCCCGTTGGCCGGCTCAATCCGGTCCGGCGCCGGAACGCGGGGCGCGATCCGCTGCAGGATGTGGTCTTCGCCGACCACTTGGTGGCGATGGAACTTCTGCTGCGGGAGCGGGGGCCCCGCGCAGGCTTCACGGACGGCGCCCGCCGAAGGGAGATGGTGCGATGAAGAGCAGCCGCGAAGTCCGGAAGGGGAGACGCGGCGCAGGCTTCGGCCGTCGGGGCAAGGCTCTTCGGGCCAGTGCCGCCAAGAGACAGGGACAGGGACGGGGAGAGGCGGGGACCGGCCGTTCCGGCCGGCGCCCCGGCGGGTTGGGCCGGCCGAGCCGCAACGGAACCGGTGCGTCCGCTGCGGCCAACGCCGCCCTTGCCCCCCGGGCCGCCCTTGCCCCCCGGATTACTCCCGGCGGCCCGTTCCCGCCGCTGCGGGAGCGCGTGTCCGTTATTGTCACGGCGCGCAATGAAGAGCAGACGCTGCCGGCTGTACTCCGCCAAGCCGCAAGGCTCAAGCCCGACGAGCTGATCGTCGTGCTCAACGGATGCACGGACGGCAGCTACGCAGCCGCACGCCGCTTCCCGGAAGTGATCATCGTTCATTGCCCGGAGGCGGCAGGCCACGACGTAGGCCGCGGCATCGGAGCGAAGCTCGCCCGGGGCGGCATTCTGCTGTTCCTCGACGGAGATCTTCCGATTGCGGCCGAGGACCTGTATCCCTTTGCCGCCGCCGTAGACAAAGGGACAGACGCCGCCCTCAACGATCTTGGACCGCTGTTGCCCCCGTTCTCCGCCGCAGATACCGTGACGCGCTGCAAGCTGCTGTTGAATGAAGCGCTCGGGCGGAGGGATCTCGGCGCCGCTTCGATGACGGCGGTTCCGCATGCTCTCTCGCGGCGGGCTCTGGAGACAATCGGTCCTTCGGGGCTCGTCGTACCGCCGAGGGCGCAGGCGATCGCCGTTCTGGAAGGGCTGCGCGTCGAGACGGCCGGAACGGTCGATGTGATCCGCCGCAACCGCCGCCGGGGCGCCGACAACACGGGAAGCGGCAACCGGATGGAGCAGCTCATTGCCGGCGATCATGCCGAAGCGCTGGGAGAACTGCTGGCCCGGCGGGGCGCAGAGGGCCGTTCTCTTCCTCCGGGGTGCAGGCTCCCCGGGTCTGGTCATCTGTCTCCGCAGAATACGGCATACCGCCGGATCGTGGCGGCATGGAGGAACGCGAAATGACAACGAGCATTATCATTCCGACTTACAACGGTCTGCCGCTGCTTCGTTCCTGCATCGCTTCCATTCGGGAAGCGACGCCGGAGCCGCACGAGCTGCTTGTTATCGACAATGGATCGGACGACGGCACCGGCGAGTTCTGCCGGATGGAGCGGATCGCCTTCATTTCGCTTCCCCGCAATCTGGGATTTCCCGCTGCCTGCAATTACGGGCTTGCGCTGGCTTCGGGCGATGAGCTGCTGCTGCTTAATAATGATGTGGTGGTAGCGCCAGGATGGCTCGCCAATCTGAAGGCGGCGCTGTACAGCGCGCCCGATATTGGTCTGGTAGGGCCGGTCACGAATTATGCCAGCGGGCGGCAGCAGGTGACGGTCGATTGCAGCGGACCGGGCGGATTCAGGGAGGCCGCCGCCAAGTGGAATGTCCCCGATCCGTCGCGGTGGCGGGAGACCCGGCGTCTGGTCGGCCTCTGCCTACTGTTCCGGCGCGAGGTGCTGGAGGCGCTGGGGCCGCTGGATGAGCGTTTTTCACCGGGGCATTATGAGGATGATGACTACTGCTACCGCGCCCGGTTGAAGGGCTATCGGCTTCTGATTGCAGGCGATTGTCTGGTCCATCACGAGGGGAGCGCCAGCTTCCGAAGTCTCCGGCCGGCCGGATGGCAGGAATTGGTTGAACGCAATCGCCGCCAGTTTCAGGAGAAATGGGGCGTCGATCCGCTGGATTTTGTGTAGAAGAAGGAGTCGCTGCGCAAGAACCGGAAGATTAGGCAGGCGCGCATGCAGGATGGACTATTGTGGGAGGGGAGAGCCTTGAGAGGAGTCATACTGGCGGGGGGGACGGGAACCCGATTGTATCCGCTCACCCGAATGCTGAACAAACATCTGCTCCCGGTCGGGAAGTATCCCATGATCTGCTATGGAATCGACCGGCTGCGCAGGGCAGGCATTACCGACATACTGCTGGTGGTAACCCGCCAGTCGGCCGGGATGTACGCCGATTTTCTCGGCAGCGGGGCGGATCTGGGCGTCTCGATCACCTACCGGGTGCAGGAATCCGCTGGAGGAATCGCACAGGCGCTGGAGGCAGCGAGGGATTTTGTTCCGCCCGGAGAGCGCTTTGTCGTGCTGCTGGGAGACAATCTGTTCAAGGATGATCTGGCTCCCTATGCGGATGCGTATTTGAAGCAGCCCGCGGGAACCGCCAAGGTGCTGCTAAAACCGGTGGATGATCCGCGCCGCTATGGGGTTCCGGTATTCGACACAGGCGACCCCGCCTGGATCGTCCGAATCGAGGAGAAGCCGGAGCATCCCGGAAGCGGGTACTGCGTAACCGGAATTTATATGTATGACACCGAGGTATTCAGGCTTATCCGGCAGGTGTCGCCCTCGGGGCGGGGCGAGCTGGAAATTACGGATGTCAATAACCTGTATGCTTCGGCCCGCAAGCTGAGCTATGATGTATTGAAGGATTGGTGGAGCGATGCCGGCACGTTCGATTCGCTCAGGGAAGCCGGAGAGAAGCTGAAGGATGCGCTGCCGTAAGGCAGCGTCAGACTGTCGACAACGTGTCGGCGGTCTTTCTTTTTGGTGGAAACTTCGTAGAGGTTGTGACGAGTGTTTAGAAATAGGGTGCTTGTGCTAAACGATCATTGGATTCGCTCATGTGCGAATGGATAAAGCCATTGCTGCGAGCAGAGCGGTAAGTGCCTTTCTCCTAAAAAAATAATCCTAAAAATGTATTTTTATATATAATGATCATAAGTGGATTATTATACCAATGGAGAGGTGGAAAGTTTCAATGAAAGAGTTGGTGTACACAATTTGGCCCGTTATGATGACGATTCTTCTGATTCTTTTGGTTTTGCTCCTATTCAAATGGATAAAAAGTAAGCATACATAGCAAATCTACCAGTGCTTATGCGGAAGTGCACATCGCCCGTTCTATCCGCACGGACCGCCGCAAGGCAGCGCCTTTTAGCGTTGGCGAACCGGAAGAAGAGCCGTCTCCTCACGGTTCGCGTCTTTGTTCCGGGCTTGGGGAGGAAATACTTCCCAAATGCCGAAATGGTACAGATACGCTGCCGCGTTTCCCGTGTCTGCCTCTTACCGGCACTGCCGGGAAGACGAACTGCTCTACAGGAAGGAGCAAGACGAATGGAGATCTATGCCTTGCGGTTAAGCCGCGAGTTGAGCGGTCCGGAATACCGGATGCTTCTGGAGCAGACCGATCCCGCCAAAAGAGAGCGCATCGCCAAATTTGCCCGCCCGCGGGATGCCCAGCGCTCGCTGCTGGGCGATGCGCTGATCCGGTGGGCGCTGGTCCGGCATCTGAATCTGCCGCCGGAAGGATCGAATACGCTGGTATTCGATCACAACGAATACGGCAAGCCGCTGCTCGCTGCGCCGGGCGGCGTACATTTCAATCTCTCCCACTCCGGAGATTGGGTGGTCTGCGCCGTTGCCGCTGCCCCGGTGGGCGTGGACGTGGAGGAGCTGCGGGAAGCGCCGCTGGAGATTGCGGAGCGGTTCTTTCATAACAAGGAGCGCAGGTTGCTGAATGCCGCATCGCCCGAAGAGCGCGGGGAGCTGTTCTACCGGCTGTGGACATTGAAAGAGAGCTACATCAAGGCGGTCGGGCTTGGCCTGTCGCTGGCCCTCGATTCCTTCTCGGTGAACGGCGGGACGGGCACCGTTCTTCGGAGAGATACCGAAGAGCGTTGGCTTCACCGGGCATGGAAGCTGGATGAGCGGCATATGATGGCGCTGTGTGCAAGTGACGGAAGTGAATGCCGGGAGGAGAGACGGATGGATCTGGATGAGTTCCTGACCGTCCGCTCCCGGCCAGGGAGGATCGGTGCAGAGGAGGGATCGGCATGCTGGACACGCTGAACGCCCAGATTGGCAGCTCGGCGCTTATCTGGCTCTTTTTGGCGGCCTTTATCATTCATGATTTCGAGGAAATTATCTTTATGGAAGGATGGACGCAGAAACACGGCGCCTGGCTGATCTCCAGACTTCCCGCTCCGGCCGCCCGGATCGCCGGCAGATACGGCAGGCTGACCGGATCGCGGTTCGCCGTTCCGGTGCTGTTCGAATTCATCGCATTCGTTCCGATTACCTTCGCCGCCGCCGAGCGGCAGCATTACGCCTTCTTTCTGGGAATCAACGCCGTCATGTTCATCCATGTGTTCACCCACCTGGGCCACGCGATTCTGCTTCGGCGCTACACGCCGGGCGTGGTGACCGCGGTTCTGATTGCGCTTCCTTACTCCGCTTACCTGTTCTACCGGCTGACGGACGAGGGCCTGGTGTCCTGGAAGGAAATCTGGATGAGCCTTCCCTATGGAGCGATTCTGATTCCGCTGGTCGGCTTCGGCTACCTGGCAGGCAAATATCTGGCTCCGGCGCGCGAGGCGTGACGGATTTCTGCCCACAGGGCCGGGAGTCCAGGACCGCGGCATACACCGAAAAAAACAGGCTCTTTCGCTGATGCGAAGAGCCTGTTCTTTTTGCTGCCGGATCGGGCGGGGAAAGCTGAGGTCAGACGGCCTTGGGCGACTTCTTGCCTTCCGGCTTCTTCTCTTTGGGGAACAGCGTCCGGTGATTCCACGGCGTCCACCAGTTGAGTCTGCCGAGCAGTTGCATGGAGGCGGGAACCAGCACCGTCCGCACGATAACCGCATCCATCAGAATGGCGATCGCGAGCCCGACTCCGAGCTCTTGCACGAAGCGGAATCCGGCGAACAGAAAGACTCCGAATACCACCACCATAATCGAAGCCGCGCCGTTGATCATGCCGGTGGTGGCGGTGAATCCCTCGACGATGGCGCTTCGGTTGTCCTGGCCCCGGCTGTAGGCTTCTTTGATGCGGGAGACGATAATCACCTCGTAGTCAATGCTCAGTCCGAACAGAATGGCGCAGATCAGCACCGGAGTCCCTACATTTAGCGCCTGTGCGGTAGAGCCGGGCAGATGTCCCCACTGATACAGAATGACCAGTGCTCCCAGCGTGGAGGCGGTGACCAGTCCGTTCAGGAGAATCGCCTTGAGCGGCAGCAGGAGCGACCGGAAAGCCAGCGCCAGCAGAACGAAGGAGAGAATCAGAATGTAGAGGACGATCTGCGGCAGACTTCCCGTGACCTGCTTGTCAAAATCCATCCCCGTCGCCGTCTCGCCGGTCACCTGTCCGCTGTAGCCCCCCGGGAGTGCGGAAGGAAGCTCGGCGCGAATCTCGCGCACCAGCGCGCGCGTCTTCTCGCTGGTCGGGCCTTCCTTCGGAATGAGGTAGAGCAACGTCTCGCGGCCGTCCCGGCTGAGCAGCGAATGAAGCTGCGCGCGGGCCTCGGCCGGCAGACGTTCCGGCGCCTGATAGGCGGCCGCCAGCTGCTCGGGGGAGGCCGGATATACCGAGGTCAGGCTGACGACCTGTTGGACGCCGTCCTTGTCCCCGAACTGCCGGGTCAGACGGTCGACGGTCTTCAAGGCCTCGGCACCGGTCGCGCTGCCCCCGTTCGTATTCAGCAGCAGCTTAACGGGAAAAGACTCGCCCAGACCGTAATGTTCGGTCAGAGCCTCCATCCCGAGGCGCGCTTCGCTGTCCTTGGGAAGCTCCTGGAAGGCGGCAACCGGAATATGCATCTCCAGCTTGCTGATCGGCCAGGCGAGTGCGGCGAAGAAGAGAACCCCGATAGTCAGGAACAACGCGGGACGCTTCAGCAGCACCGAGATGAAGCGGGTCCAGAATCCGCTGCCCGATCTGCTCTTGAAGGCAAAGGGGATGCGCAGCCGGTCCACCCGGCTGCCGAGCAGGGTCAGAAGCGCCGGAAGCAGGGTGAAGGCGGTCAGAATGGAGACGAAGACGACCACCAATCCGCCAAGCGCAATCGAGCGGAAGAACATCGTGTTGGGCAGGAATAGCGACGAGAGACTCGCCATAACCGTCAAGCCCGCAAAAAAGACCGAACGTCCGGCTGTAGAGAGCGACAGTATCGCGGCCGAAGCAGAGGAGCTTCCCTTGGCCAGTTCTTCCCGGAACCGCTGAGTGATGAACAGCGCGTAATCAATGGCGACCCCGAGCCCCAGCATCGTGACGACGTTGGTCAGCGTGGAAGACAGCGGCATATAGAGGGTGAAGAGATAGATAACGGCCAGCGTCAGCACGATAGTGAACATGCCCATCAGCAGCGGGAGCAGAGCGGCTACCACCGAACCGAATACGAGCAGCAGCAGCACAAAAACAATCGGAAGGCCGATTCTCTCGACCATTTCCACATTGCTTAGGCTGACCTCATTCATCTCTTCGGTCAGCGCCGGACTTCCGGTGATGTCGAAGCGGAAGCCGTCCCGGTCCAGGCCGGCGCTCCGGAGCTTATCCCGGACCACCGGGATGAACGCCCGGGCTTCCTTTTCCGTGGCATCCATGTCGATCTGGATGAAGACTCTTCCGTTCTTCTTGTCGGCGAGGCTTTCGCCTCCTTTGGAAGCGGGACTCGTCAGGCGGGCGATAATCGGTTCATCCCGAAGCGCCTTCTCGGCGGCCTGAAGCTTCTCGGTAAATTGCGTATCTCCGGCGGCAGAACCCGGATGATCGAGAACGACCGTGAGCGTCTGGCCATAGAAGCCGTCAAACCCGGTACGGATGCGCTCCGAGGCCTGGGCGGATTCACTCCCGGGAATACTGAAGCCCTCACTGGTCAGATGGTCGGGCAGCTTGGGAGCAAGCAGCAGGGAGCCGGCGAGCAGCAGAACCCACAGAGCGATCACCGTGCGGGGCCAGCGGGCAGATACAGAAGCGATACGGGCGAACATTCAGATTCCTCCTGGCACTAATTAATTTGGCGGCGGGCCGCTTAGCAGACTCCGCTCGCATACAGCGAGTCCATCACCTCGTTGTACAGCATATCGAAGAGGGGGGCTTGATCGGCATTCAGATAAAAATGATCTCCAGGGAACATTTGCAGCGAGAAGCGGTACTTGGTATACCGCTCCCACTGCTCCAGCAGCTCCGGATCGACCAGGGAATCGTCGATTCCGCTGTACACGCTGAACGGACAGAACAACTGGGGCCGCCCCTCGAGACGGAAGGTATTGCTGAGCTCAAAGTCCGACCGCAGCACAGGCAGGAAATAGGACATGAGATCGGGATCGTTCAGAACTTCCTGCGGGGTCCCGTTATAATCCCGCAGCACCTGGATGAACTCGGGATCGGACAAATGATGAACCTGTTCTTCGGGCACATGCGGAGGCAGGCGGCCCGAGATGAAGAGATGCACCGGCGACCGGCGGAAGCGCTCCTCGAGCAGCCGTGCAGTCTGGAAGGCAATCAGCCCGCCCAGACTATGGCCGAATAGGGCGAAGGGGCGGTCCAGATAAGGAAGCATCGCCTCCGCCAGAGCCTCCACCAGCGGCTCCACTCGAACATATGCGGGTTCGTTCATCCGCATGCCCCGTCCGGGCAGCTGGACGGCGCAGACCTCGATGTCCTCCAGCGCCGCGCCCCATTCCTTATAGACGGCGGGCGTTCCGCCTGCATAGGGGAAGCAGAAGAGCCGCAGCTTGGCCTTCGGTTTGGGCTGGCGAACAACAAACCATTCTGAAGCGGTAATCATATGCGATTCCTCCTTAGAAGATAAGATCCGGCGACATGGCGGCTGCGGATTCTGCCCGGGCCAGGCGCTGAATGCGGTCCCAGGACGGCGGAGGAGGCAGGAAGCCGGTCTCGATGCAATAGGAGATCGAGCGCCGCAGCCATTTCGAATCCGGCTGCCGGAGCCGGATTCCGAAGCGGGCCATCGCAGCCCGGGTGTCTGTGCTCTCCGCCGGCTCGGGTGGAAGAATTCCGCTCTCCATGTGCGAAATAAGGTAGGCGATATCCTGCCGGAGCTCCGGTTCCTCGCTCCACTCCAGCAGCAGTTCCCGGTATTCCGCCCGGTCGGCCCAATAGATCGCATACCCGAGAGCCTGCAGCAGGGCGATCAGCTCACTATGGGCATACGGCCTCGGATGGGTGAGGTGGTAGGTTTCGCCGAGACTTGCGGGAACCAGCGACAGTTCGACAATGGCGGCTGCAATGAAATCAACGGGCATCAGATCCACGACGGCTTCCAGACGGGGAGCCAGTCCGACCCGGGAGATGGCCCGAAGACTCGTATAGAGCGCGTTGTCCGCCATATTCCGCTGAAAGCGGCCGGACCGTGAATCGGCTCCGACAAAGGCAAGGCGATAGACGGATGCGGCCAAGCCGCGCTCCATTTCGCTGCGAATCAGCATCTCTGCCTTGAACTTGGTCCTGGCGTATGGAGAATCGAACTGTTGGCCGATATCGAGATCCTTCTCGCCGAAGGGACCTTCAGCCTCCCCCTTGACGGCAATGGTCGACACATAATGAAGCGACTTGTCCTTGCCTTCCCGGGCGAAGGCAAGCAGGCGGCGGGTCCCTTCGAGGTTCACTTCTTCAAAAGCCGCCTCGCTTCCGAAATGCCGGACATCCGCTGCGCAGTGGTAGATCGTATCGACCAGGAGACAGAGAAAGTTGTAATCTTCGCTGTCCAGTCCGAGCCGTTCCTGTGTCAGGTCTGCCGGATATACAAAAATGCGGGACATCTGCTCCTCGGTCAAGCCCTGCGGAAAATACCAGCGAAGCTGCTCCGTCAGGCGGCGGTAAGCCTCCTGATGTCCTGCGCCCCGTACCAGGCAATGCACTACGGCGTCCGTCCGCTCCAGGCTTTCCTTCAGCAGGTAAACGCCGATGAAGCCGGTTGCTCCGGTCAGCAGAATCGAGCTCGGCGTGCGTTCTGCCCGCTGTCCCCGTTCCGCCCGCTGCCCCCAGTCCGCGGAAGGAGGCAGTGTCCGCTCATCTCCGCCCGTGACAGGCTGGAGCAGGCCCCTTTCATTCCCGCTGGAACAAGCGGTCTGCTGCGGGGGCCGGCCGTCTGCATCTGACACCGGATGCAGCTGAACGGCTTTCGCCTCGGGAGCTGCGGAAGAATCGAGCAGCGCCGCCAGCGCCCGAAGTGTCGGCCGCTCGAACAGAGCCTGGGGACTGAGCGGATATCCGCTCTTGTTCAATTGCACTGACAGCTGAATGGCATCGACAGAGCTTGCGCCTAGCGAGAAGAAGTTCGAATCCCTTCCGACGGCATCCAGGCCCAGCCGTTCCTTCCACAGCCCGGCCAGCCAGATTTCGTTCGGCGTTGACGGCGGTTCAAGCGAGCCGCCGCCGGAATGGCCGAACTCCGGCTGCGGCAGACGGCTGCGGTCTACCTTGCCGTTGGGCGACAGCGGGAGGCCATCCAGAAAGACCAGATGAGAAGGGAGCATATAAGACGGCAATCTGGCGGCAAGACGGTTGCGGATCTCGCCGGATTCGCCCGGAGAGGCGGATTCGGAAGGGACAATATACGCCGCCAGACTTCCGCTTCCCCGCTCGTCCCGGATCAGAGATGCGGCGCATTCCCGCACTGCTTCGTCTTCCGCCAGCGCCGCTTCGATTTCTCCCAGCTCGATCCGGTAGCCGTTCAGCTTGATTTGGGCGTCGTCGCGGCCCAGGAACAGGATCGTTCCATCCTCCAGATAAAGTCCCCAGTCCCCGGTATCGTACAGCCGTTCTCCGGTTCGGGGGTGGACGACGAACCGTTCCTCGGTCTTGCCGGGATCGCGCCAGTAGCCCAGAGCCAGACCGGCGCCGCCGATATACAGCTTGCCGGGCACGCCGGCGGGGCGGAGCTCCAGTTCGCAGTCAAGCACCTGGACCGATTGGCCGCTCAGCGCCCTTCCATACGGAATACTGGTCCAATCGGGGTCGATCTCTCCGATCGGATAGCAGATGGACCAGATCGACGCCTCGGTTGCTCCGCCGAGACTGACAATCTCGGCCTCCGGTGCGAGCCGGCGGAATCTCTCCGGGAGCGGCAGCGGAATCCAGTCTCCGCTCATCATCAGCAGCCGGACGCTGTCCAGTCTGCCGGGAGTCCCGTTCTCGGCAGCTTCGGCGAGCAGCCCCGCAAGTGCCGGTACAGTGTTCAGAATGGTGACGCCTTCGCAGGCAACGGTCTCGGCCCATTGAACCGGGTTCCGGCTTCCGTTTTCCCCGGGGAAGACCACCGCCGCTCCGGCCGCGAGTCCTCCGAATAGATCGTAGACCGACAGATCGAAGTTCAGCGCCGAGAGCGCAAGCACGCGGTCCTGCTCGTTTATATGGAATCGGCGATTGATGTCCAGACACGTATTCAGCGCTCCGAGATGGTCGATCATCACGCCTTTGGGCGTACCAGTCGTACCCGAAGTGAAGATGACATAGGCCAGATCGCGAGGGCCCTGAAGCGGATCCGGAAGCAGGCGTTCGCTGTCTTCTTCGGAGGCTTCTTCGGAAGCTTCTTCGGGAACTACGGGAGTTACCCCGTCCGGCCACTCGAGACTGTTCATCAGGTTCTCCGACGTAACGGCCAGCCTGACTTCTCCGATCTCCAGCAGCTGCTTCAAGCGTTCCGCCGGAAGGCCGGGATCGAGCGGCAGATAGGCCGCACCCGACCGGAGGATGCCGAGGACGGCCAGGGCCTGCTCCCAGCCCTTCTCGAGCACGACGGCAACCAGCGCATTGGGCTGCGCGCCAAGTCCGCGCAGCTGCTGTCCCAGCCGTCCGCTTGTCTTCATCAGTTCCCCGTATGTCATCCGGAACGGACCGTCGATCAGGGCAATTCGCTGCGGATCGCGGCGGGCCTGATCCAGGAACGGGAAATGCAGCAGACCTCCGGGGAGCGCCGGCGGGCCGGCGGGGGCTGATTCGATTGGCCAGCCTGCGGGAACGAGGACTCCGGAAGCCGATGCTTCCCAGACTTCAGGGTCACAGGCCAGTCTGTGGACCAGACCGGTATAAGCAGCGAACATCGCGTCCGGCATGCCGGATGGGAACAGCTCATCGACGCAGTCCCAGATCAGCTCGGCGGCGCCCCGGTTCAGTACGGCGACATGATCCAGCCAGATCTGCGGCGTCTCGGCCGTCCCGTGCTTCAGATCGCCGAGCCAATCCAGCGCTTCTCCGAAATCGCGCAGCATGCAGGTGAACACGACGGGCATGACGGCCTTCGGGGCCTGACCCGAACGGCGGTTGATTTCCCGAATCAGCTCCACTCCGTTGAACCTTGTGTGGCCCAGATCCTGTTGGAACTGTTCCTGAAGACGCAGAGTTTTGGCTGCAAAAGACAAGCCCGGCGCATCTTCAGCCTCCAGCAGCAGCAAGCTCGTAAAGTCACCGACAATGCGGTCCGTATGCGGGTGCACCGGCCGGCGGTCGAACAGCGTCAGGTTAAGCGTGAAATCCGGCGAACGGCTCCATTTGCGCAGAACCTCCGCATACGCTCCGCAGAGTGCAAGCGCAGGGGTGAGGCCGTAATTTCTGGCCTGCTCCGTGAAGGCTTCCCACTCCCCGGGAGAGAGGGAGAAGGTGCGTCTGACGTAGTCCGGGCGGATCACGGATTCCGGCTGTCTTTGGAGAGGAAGCTCCGGCGCGGACGGCAGCGAAGGGAGACGGCCAAGCCAATAGGCGCGGTCGCACTCATATTCCGGCAGCGAGCGGCGGTTCTGTTCGTGCAGCGTATAATCGCGAAAATTCAGTTCAAGCGGCTCCAGCTCCGCTTCCGGGTTCTCGTACAGCCGCCTCCATTCCTCCATCAGAATCATCAGACTCGCGGCGTCTCCCACCAATCCGTCGAAGAAAAACATCGTCCGCTGCCGGTCCTGCGGAAGCCGGACGACGCAGATTTCGAAGCCGGGCCAGCCTTCGCCCGGCGTTGCTCTGCGGGTCAGCCGCTTCCGCATTTCCGTCAGCAGCCGAAGACGCTCTCCGGCAGAACGGAAGCGCAGATCCTGTCTGCCGATCCGGCTGACCGGCACTTCCGGACGAATCTCCTGCCTTCCGTCGGCCCGGACGAACGCCCGAAGCATTCCGTGCCGCTGAACGAGCCGGTTCCAGGCGGACTCCAGCCGGGAATGGTCCAGCAGAGGACCTTCGAACTCGAGGAACAGTCCTCCGGATACATTGCCAAGCTCCATGCCGGCAGCCCGTCCGATCCAGTACGCCTCTTGAATGTCATTCAGCGGAAACGGCTCATGGGCCGAAGCGGGATCACACTGCAGCTCCGGCTCTCCGCATCCATCCGGCCCGGCGGGCGCGGCGTTTGGCATCAGGGACAATAACCGCTGTGCCAGTTCGCCGATGCCGGGAGCGGTAAGGAGATCGGAGACGGGAAGATCGGCTCCGAAGCGGGTGCGCAGCCGTCCGCGGAGCTCAATGCTCATCAGCGAGTCCAGACCGAGCCGGACAAGCGAACGATTCAACGGAATGCGCTCTGCGGGAAGGCGCAGAATCCGGGCAACTTCCAGCCGCAGCTCCGCTTCAATGGCATCGGAGGGCAGGTCTGTCGCAGCGGATGTCTCGAGCAAGGCCGGCAGCGGCAGAACTTGGCCGGTTCGGCGGGCCGAATCGGCCAGGGCGGATGGGCCGGATGCTCTCCGCGAGCCTGAAGCAGCTCCGCTGGAGATGGCGAGGGCGGACGGAATGCCGGCAGGCTCCGAAGCGCTTGCGGACAGTGTGCCGCCGGACAGCTCGAACCAGTGGCGCTGCCGCTGCCACGGATAGAGGGGCAGCGACAATACCGGCCCGGCCGGGTAAAAGCTGCTCCAGAGCGGTTCCAGTCCGGCGGCGTACAGCTCGCCGAGTCCTTCAAGCAGGACGGAAGCGTCCTCCTCGCCCCGGCGAAGCGAGGACAGCAGCAGCGGCTCTCGTTCCTCCGGGAAGTCGGCTTCGCCGGAAGGTAAGGCCTTAAGGGAAGTTTGAACTTCACAGGAAGCAGAGGTATTACGAGAAGGAAGGTTTCCACGGGAAGCAGAGCCATCGAGAGAAGCAGCGCCCTCGCCAGAAGCAGAGCCATCGAGAGAAGCCAGGTCCTCGCCGGAAGCAGAGCCACCGCGAGAAGCCAGGACCTCCGGCGCTTCGCCGGCAGCCGGGCTCTGGGGGGCAGGCTCGATGCCGCTGCCTTCCGGCTCGGCGGTCGCATCGCGCAGCGCCGACGACAGCACCGGATGCGGCCCGATCTCCAGATA
>NZ_JAVFHT010000013.1:0-110172 GCF_031470375.1 Paenibacillus glufosinatiresistens | reverse complement strand
GTACCTTGATTAAAACACAAATGACCCACAAGAGGGGTCACTTTTTTCAAAGTGTCCTTCTTGTGGGTCACAGTTCAATCGGAGAAGGGACTTCTTTTTTTGGGTCCTGGACAGGAACGGAGCCGGCGGTGTCTAATTGTAAGAAGAGACTTTGGTGAATATTCAGGAGGACTTCTACATGACTTTGATTAATCAACTGACCGCGCAGGATGAATTCATCGGCTTTTATCTGATCCGCGAGCTGACGGTCAAACAGACGAACGGCAATCCCCCCAAGGATTATTTCGATATTACGCTCAGCGATTCCAGCGGCCAGCTCAATGCGAAGTTCTGGGATGTCAGCAAGACCGACAAGGAGACGTTCTTCCCCATGGGACTGGTCAAGGTACAGGGACTGGCTCATACGTACCGCGACCGGCTGCAGGTGAAGATTATGAAAATGCGGCTGGCCAACGAGGAGGACGGAGTATCGCTGACGGATTTCATCCGTGCGGCTCCTGTCCGTCCGGTTGACCTGGTCCATGCGATCCGGCAGGCGGCGGCAGGCATCGCCGATCCGCAGCTGCGGAGCATCGTTGAATTCTGCATCCGGAAGGTGGAGGATAAGCTGATGCACTATCCTGCTGCGAAGAGCCATCACCACAATTACTACGCAGGCTTGGCGTATCACATGACCCGGATGCTGGAGATCGGCGACTTCCTGTGCCGGCAGCGACCGTTCCTGAATCCCGATCTGCTGAAAGCGGGCATTATTCTGCATGACATCGCCAAGACGGAGGAGATGACGGCCGAGCTAGGCATCGTCTCCGATTACAGCGTGACCGGCAAGCTGATCGGCCATATCTCGATGGCGTCGAACTGGATTACGGAGGCAGCCATCCGGCTGGATATTGCGCCTGAATCGCCGAAGGTGGTCGCTCTCCAGCATCTGGTGCTCTCCCACCACAACCTCGGCGAGTGGGGCAGCCCCGTTCAGCCGCAGACCGCCGAGGCGGTCGCGCTTCATCATATTGACGCTATGGATGCGAAGCTGCAGATGGTGGAAGATGCGCTGGATACGACACCCGACGCCGAGGAGTGGACGCCGTTCATCCGGGGTCTGGAGAACAAGGCGATCTACCGTCAAAAACTCTGAACAGCTCCCGGCAGGGGAGTCAGCCAACAAGCCAACCGGAAATCCGGTTGGCTTGTTGGCGCTGGAGCAGAAGGCGCCCCTAGCTGATCTTGAATTGTCCCACATAGGTCTCGAGTTCATCGACGAGCGTGCTTAACTCCTCCATCTCGTCGGCAATGCCTTGAGCGGCCTGCGCTTGTTCACCGATTGCTGCGGCGGCTTCGCTGATCTGGCCGGAGATTTCCTGAATCAGACCGCCGGCGATCTGCATGGACTGATTCATTTCTCCGCCCGCGACTTTCTGCCGGGCGGCATCTTCATACATCTGCCCGGACATGGTGCCGAATTCGGCCGCATCCCTGGACAATTGGTCGAACTGCTCCAGGATGGTAGAAGCTTCGGCCTGGACGCCGGTCATCTGCTCGAAGACGGCGCTGGAACCGAGCATGGCCCGGTCCGTCTGGCGGTAAATATCCTGAAGCTCGCCCGCGATGCGTCGGGTCTGCTCGTTGCTCTTCTCGGCCAGCTTGCGGACTTCGCCGGCCACTACGGCGAAGCCGCGGCCGGCCTCTCCGGCCCGGGCGGCTTCGATGGCGGAATTGAGCGCGAGCAGATTCGTCTGTTCGGCAATGTCGGCGATAACCGCCACGATCTCCTGAATACTCCGGGTCTTCTCATACAGGATGCTGACCGTCTCCCGGGTATCGTGGGACTGCTTCACGGCTTCTTCGATAGCCTCCGACATCGCATGCGCCGCTTCGGTGCCTCTGCCCACAGAGTCGGCTACGAGACCGGAACGTTCGCGAATGTCTCCCGAGAAGGCGCTGACCTGACCGGCGATATCCGAGATATGCCCGCTCTGCGCGACAATCTCCTGAATCCGCTCGGCCACTGTACGGGCGTTGCCTTGCATCTGCTCGGAGCTGGCCGACAATTCCTGGGTCGTGGCGCTCGTCTGTTCGGCAACGGCCGAGACGCTGAAGGTAGAGTCATGCAGTGTGGCAACCGTCCGCTTCAGCGTCGACAGCATGGACCGGAAGTGCTCCATCAGCACGTTGAAGCCGTCGATCACCCGGCCGATCTCCCCGTCCTGGACCAGATCGATCCGTCCGGTGAAATCGTTGACCAGCACCTGCTCCGAGCAGTCCGTAATCTTGCGGAAGGCCAGCCGGATCTGGCCGGTAAGCAGCACGGTCGCGATGCCCGACATGACCAGGGAGATGACGAGCAGCAGCGCAATGCCGGGTACCGCCGATTCCAGAGCGAGATAGCCGGACGCGCCCAGCCAGATGAGAATGAGCAGCATGCCGACCGGGTAGATCACGGAGAGCAGCAGCGTCAGTCCGATGCGATGCACGATGCCGATGGATTGGTAGGGAAGAACGGCTTCGGTGGCGCGGATCTCGGGCAGTCCCAGAAAGCGCGACACTTCTTTCCCCGTGAGAAAATAATAGAGCGGCATGGAGACCAGGCCGGTCAGGGCGAAGAAGGCCATCATCACTGCGAACTCCTGCCCGGTGGCGTAGCCCAGCGTCAGAGCGGGCACATTCATAAGGCTGCCGGCTAGGACTAACCAGCGCAGCAGGATGGTCAGTGCTTCCGCCACTGGCAGCCGGGCGGCATTGATTTTGGCGGTGCGAAACAGGTCTTCGTCCCGCTCCCCGCGTTCAATCAAACGAACTGCCGACAGAATCGGCCGCATGTAGTAGGACTTGACGGCAAGGCCCGCAGCAAGCGTGACAAGAACGGCTGCGGTAGCGGCAATCAGGATATATCCCCAATGCTTCTGGCCGATCTCCATATGAACCAGAATGAAATAGAGGAGAACCGGAACCGGCAGCAGATAGGTGCTAAGTTCCTGCTTAATCACAAGTCTTCGATACATGTGTTGAAATTGAGTCATGGCAATCCCGCCTTATTCGGAGTAGTCTTGATGCTTGGGGAAGTCCCCTCTCTTTCTTTTATCGGCCTGAAAGATCTTATACTTAAAGAATTTGTGAGTGGATAACTCTGGGAATGAGGTAAGCGCCTTCAAAACGGTTAAGCTACTAATATCCGATTAAATTCCAGTCTGTCGATTTGATTCGTGAGCGAGGAGGATGCAAGATGGAGCAGCTTCCCGAGGTGATGTCTACTCTGTACGTGGTCGCTTATGCGTTCTGCCTGTTTCTGGGCATCTATACGTTCGCCGCCAGCGTGAACCGGATGCTCGGGTTCTTGTGCCTTGTTCTGTCGTTGTCGCTCTGCATATGGGCGTTCGCCTGCGCAGCGGGACTGCCGGCCCTCGAGTTCGGGTCCGTTCACTTCCGGCGCGTTCTGTCCATTCTGGGACTGGGGGTCTGTTATACGCTTGCCTCGCTGCTGATGATCCGGCTTCGCCGTTCCCGGGTGACTGCGCAGCGGGAGCGCAGGCTGCTGCTTCTGGCCGCAGCTCCTGCGCTTGGACTCGCTCTCCTGACGGATGAGCTGCTCCGGCTTGCGCCTCCTGGCCCGATGGCGAGGCTCGCAGGGCTTGTTCCGATGCTCCCCTACCTTCTGGTCCTGGCCGCCGTTCGCCGGAACGGCATGCTGCGGCAGACGGAACCCGAAGACGAGGAGATTCTGTCGGGAGCGGGCACGCTCGGACTCTATAACCGACTCGCCCTGCTTGCGGTCGCCGCCGGTATCCTGCACGCGGTCGTTCCCTATTTCGTAAGCGGCCCCGGGCCTGCGCCGGCTGCGCTTCGCTTCAGCGCTCTGCTGCTGCTGCTCGGAGCGCTGATCCGTCTGATCGGCCAGCTCCGCTTCAACTCGGCGGCCAAGCTCTACATGAGCCTGGCTCTGTTCGTTCTGGTCATTCCGGCCGTTACCCTGAATTTCCAGCGGGAAGCGGCCTTGAATGTCTGGGCATTCCCGCTTGCCTTGATGCTGTTCGCCCTTGTCTTCAGACGCCGGCTGCTGCTGGTCGCACTCACCCTGACGGCGGTACTGACCCAGAGCGCCCTCTGGCTGTGGGTCCCCCGCACTGCCGTGGAAGTGGGGGCAGGCGATTATCTGGCCCGGATCGGTATCTTCGCCATGTGCTTCGTTATCGCCTACTACGTACATAGAACCTATGTATACCGGCTTCGCCATAACGAGCGCCAGCTTCAGCTTCAGAAGCTGATGACGGAGATTTCCTCTGATTTCGCAGCCGCCGGCCGAGGCGGGATCGAGCAAGCGGCACATCGGACGCTGGAGGCGCTGGGACGGCATTTTGAACTGGACCGGGTCGTCATCTTCCGCAAGGACCGGGAAGACGGAGGAGCCACCAGCCTATGGGAATGGCACCGCCGCGATCTGGTTCCGCTCCGGCCGTTTCTGCCGCATCTGACGCGCAGCCGGCTGGAGTGGTGGTTCGAGCGGATGAAGGACGGCGGAGCAGCGATCATCGACGTTCATGACTTGCCTGACGAGCCGCCGGTTCAGAAGGACAAGCTTCATGCGGAAGGAACGGCTTCCGTCGCCATGCTTCCGATCCCCGGGCAGAAGGAATGGCTGGGCTGTATGGGGCTCGCCGCCGGGAAGCCGGGCATCCTCCGGGACTCGCTGTCCGACTTCCTGACCATCATGGCAAATCTCTTCTCGGGGGCGCTGAAGCGGATGGACAGCGAGGAAGAGGCGGACCAGCTGGCCTTCTACGATTATTTGACCGGCCTGCCGAACCGGATTCTGTTCCGGCGCAGAGCCGAGGAGGTCCTGAGCCGGGAACAGGCGCGCGGCGGAATGGCGGCTGTCCTGTTCGTCGATCTGGATTCGTTCAAGAATATCAATGATACGCTCGGACATGAAGCGGGAGATGAGCTGCTGGTCTGCGTGGCCCGGGAGATGCAGGCGGCGCTTGGCCGATCCTGCATGCTCTCCCGGTTCGGGGGAGACGAATTTCTGGTGCTTGCGCACGGAATCCGGGATAAAGGCGAGGCGATCGGCGCAGCGGAGCGGCTCATGGCCGCTTTTCGGCGGCCGGTCCGGCTCCAGGAACAGAAATTCTATATTACGGCCAGCGCCGGAGTAGCGCTGTATCCTGCGGACGGCAGAGATGCCGAGACGCTGGTGAAGAATGCCGACATCGCCATGTTCAGGGCGAAGGAGAGCGGCAAGAACCAGTACCGGTTCTGCTCGGCGGCGATGAAGGAGGAAGTGTCCGAACGGCTGAGTGTGGCCAACAGCCTTGCGGGGGCGCTGGAGCGGGGAGAGCTGCGGCTGCTCTATCAGCCGCAGCTCAGCCTGCATAGCGGGCGGATCATCGGCATGGAAGCGCTGATCCGCTGGAAGCGGCCGGGGATCGGCAGCGTGCCGCCGCAGCTCTTCATTCCGATTGCCGAGAGTACCGGACTGATCAGCGCAATCGGCGATTGGGTGCTGCGTACCGCATGCGAGCAGAACAAAACGTGGCAGGATCTGGGGCTGCCCCGGGTCCGCATGGCCGTGAACATCTCGGTGCATCAGCTCCGGGACCCGGGATTCGCTTCCAAGGTGACCGGGACGCTGGCTGCGACGGGGCTTGATCCCGAAGACCTGGAGCTGGAGGTGACGGAGAGCGGAGCCATTCGGGAACAGGATCAAATCGTACAGGTGCTGGGGGAGATCAAGCAGAAGGGCGTATCGATCTCCATCGACGATTTCGGAACGGAATATTCGTCGCTGAGCCGGCTGAAGCAGCTGCCGGTAGACAAGGTCAAACTGGATATGGAATTCGTGCACGGTATTGAAGAGAGCCCGAAGGATCAGGCGATTACGAGAGGAATGATCTCGCTGGCCCGGAATCTCGGGCTGAAGGTGGTTGCCGAAGGGGTGGAGACGCAGGCCCAGCTCGACTTCCTGGAGAGCCGCATGTGCGATGAAGTGCAGGGCTATTATTATTATCGCCCGTTGAGTGCGGAGGAGATGGAGGAAGTGCTTCGGACAGCCGCCGCCGGCGAGCGGGAACCGGACCGCAGGGTAATCGGTCCCCGCTAAAGCGGGCGGTCGCGTTTAAGACGGGCGGATACCCGGCGAAGCGGGCCGTTAGCCCAGCAGCTTCAGTCCGATGGCGGAGCCGACGATGGCCGCTATGCAGACCAGCCGCCGCCAGTCGCGGGATTCGCCGAAGCGGACCATGCCGAGAAACGCGGCCCCGGCGGTTCCGATGCCCGTCCAGATGGCGTAGGCGGTAGCCATCGGGATGCTCCGCATGGCCAGCGAGAGCAGCGAGAAGCTGCATCCGAAGGCGGCCAGCAGCATAAGGGCCGAGAGGAGGCCCGGCTTTCTCGTCATCCGCTTGATGCCGGCAACGCCGGCGATTTCACAGCATCCCGCCAGGATCAGAGGGATCCATTCCATCAGGAGCGCCCCCCTTCTCCGGCCGGTTGGTCGGTCAACAGCTTCAGACCGATGATGCCGGCCAGCAGGACGGCGGTCAGCAGCATTTTGGAAAGACGGAAGGGCTCTCCGAAGAACCAGACCTCGGCGACGGCGGAACCGGCCGTTCCGAGTCCCGTGAAGACGGCATACACCGTGCCTACGGGCAGACGGGAGGACGCCCGGATAATCAGCCAGAAGCTGGCGGCGATGGCGGCTGCCGTGAGCGCCCATTCGGCGGCGGTGGAAGCGTGCTTCAATCCGGACACCCAGAACACTTCCACCAGGCCGCCGACCAGAACATAGAGCCAGTTGCGATTCATGATGATCTCTCCTTGCGGTTAGATGTTACATTCCAATCGCTTGGAACTCTTCACACTATAAAGTATCCTATAAGGGTAGAGTCAACTGTCCGAAGAAAGGAAAATCATGAGAGAATATCTGTCGATCGGCGAAGTCTCGAAGCTGAAGGGAGTCAGCGTCAAATCGCTGCGCTACTATGATGAGATGCACATTCTGAAGCCGGCTTATGTCAACCCTGACACCGGCTACCGCTATTATACCCAGGAACAGCTCGTCACACTGGATGTCATTATGATGTGCGTGGAGCTGAATATCCCGTTGAAGCGCTTCGGAAGGTATCAGGATGAGAGCGGGGCGCTCCGGCTGGACCGCATCCTGGAGGACGGGCAGGAGATTGCCAGGCGCCAGGCGGCCAGGATTCAGGCAACGCTTGCCCGGATGCGCCGGCTGGCGGACAGCATTGAAGCTTATCGGCGCTATAAAGACCGGAAGGGCGAGTACCGCCGCTTCATCGGTGAACGGAACCTGCTCACCGAGCCCTGGAACGGAGCTCCGGACGATGCCCGGCTGTTCATGCGCACCGCGAGCGGCTTGTTCCTGCGCGCCGAAGAAATGGGACTGACGAGCGTCTATCAGCAGGGCCTGGTTTATTTTTACCGGCTGGGGCGGACGGACAAATATGTATTCATTGAGGTGCTGGAGCCGGGTCCGGAGGCGCCCGGCCGGATTACGCTGCCGGGAGGCGAGTACCGGTGCCTGCGGCTGGACGTCAGCGGAATCGAAGGGACCGCCGGGCGGTTCGGATGCGCCGGGGAGGAGCTGGAAGGCTTGTGGGCTGTAGATGTGGACCTCTATGATGCCAGTCTGGAGCGCGGCGGGTATCCGGTCGAGCTGCAGCTCTTCGCCGGGGGAGCGGACCGCGCCTGAACAATATAACCGGCGGCAAGCAGCCGCCGGTTGCAGGAGGATATCAGGCCGACGCGTTATACCAGTTCTTCCTCCGGTTCCGCCAGCCCGATCAGCGGGCCGGCTTCGGCGGACGGGAGCTCCTGGACAGAGCGGAGCTTCCGCTCGATCGTCCGCGTTTTGCGCGAAGCGGTCTCGATGGTATTGCTGGCTTCCTGCAGCTTCTTGTAGGTCTTGTCCAGAATGCCGCCGAAGGTGCCGAACTCGGTCTTGACCGCGCCGAGAAGCTGCCATACGTCGCTCGAACGCTTCTCGATGGCAAGGGTGCGAAAGCCCATTTGGAGACTGTTCAGCAGGGCGGCCAGCGTCGTCGGTCCGGCCGGCGTCACGCGGTATTCGCGCTGGAGCGTGTCCGCCAGGCCGGGGCGGCGCAGCACTTCGGCATAGAGGCCCTCCGTCGGCAGGAACATAACGGCAAAATCCGTCGTATGCGGAGGGTCGATATACTTGGCCGTAATCGTCTTGGCCTCCAGCTTGATGCGCTGCTCCAGCTTGCCGACGGACTCGGCCGCAAGGGCCGCATCCCCGGCCTCCTGCGCCTCCAGAAGCCGCTGGTAGTCTTCCAGCGGAAATTTGGAGTCAATGGGCAGCCAGATGAACGGCGCATCGCCGCTTTTGGACGGCAGCTTGATGGCGTATTCCACGCGGTCCGCCGAACCCGGACGCGTGACAACGTTCGCTTCGTACTGCTCGCTGGTCAGCGTCTGCTCCAGCAGGCTGCCCAGCTGCACTTCTCCCCAGGTGCCCCGGGTCTTCACATTGGTCAGCACCTTCTTCAGATCGCCGACTCCGGTCGCCAGCGTCTGCATTTCCCCCAAGCCCTTGTGCACCTGCTCCAGCCGGTCGCTGACCAGCTTGAACGATTCTCCGAGCCGCGTCTCCAGCGTGTGCTGGAGCTTCTCGTCGACGGTGGCGCGCATCTGCTCGAGCTGGCCGCGGTTGTCTTCCCGCAGCAGCCGCAGCTGCTCCTCGACCCGCTCCCGCAGCTTGTCGATCCGCTCCTCGTTGTGTCTCATGTCGTTCTTTAGGAGAACCGACAGTTCCCCGATCCGGCCCGTGACCGCATCGCTCGACGTCTTCAGCGCAGCCGAAAGCTCCCGCTTCTGCATCTCCGACAGCCGGGTCATCAGATTGAGCTGGGCGCTTCCCGCAGATTCCAGCCGGGCGTTCAGCTCGTCCCGGGTAAGCTTGAACTGCTGCTGAATCTCGGAGCGCAGCTGCGCAGCGCCTGAGTCGGTGCGCCGGAACAGCAGCAGGCCGATCACGGCCAGATTGAGCAGCAGGCTTGCTGCGAGCAGGGCATTGTCCATAGAATCCATCTCTCCTTCTCTATTCAGATTCTTCTCTATTAGAATCATTGTACACCGGCGGCTGTCCGGCGGTAAGAGACATATCTGGCGAGTGGAGATAGAAGGATGGAGCAGGGAATGTTATAATTTGGATATTTCTAGTATGGGGTCCCATGAGGAGGGCGCAATGAGCACGCTTCTATCCATCTCCGGCATCAGCAAGCAATTCAATGGAAGACCCATCCTGTCGGACCTGTCCCTGGATGTGAACAGAGGAGAAGTGCTGGCGATCGTCGGCAAGAACGGGTCGGGCAAAAGCACGCTCCTTAAGCTGATTGCCGGTCTGATGAAGCCGGACAACGGCCGAATCGTCTTTCGGGGCCGGCGGATGGCTTATTTGCCGGATACGCTTCCCAGATTGAGATTCACCTTGACTGAATATTTAACCGCGATGGGACGGATTCAAGGCTTGACGGCAAATGAGGTCAATGCGCTGCTGCCGCAGCTCATTAAGGATTTTGGACTGGCGGCGCAGGCCGATGCGAGATTGCAGACGTATTCGAAGGGAATGCTGCAGAAGGCGGTTGTAATGCAGGCTCTTCTTCGTCAGCCGGATCTGCTGCTGATGGACGAGCCGTACTCCGGGCTGGACGTTATATTCCAGAAGGATTTCTCCTCCATCATGTCCGGTCTAAAGCAGAGGGGAGTCGCCATGCTCTTCTCCAGCCATGAGCAATCCTTGATTCAGGAGATCGCCGATAAAGTCCTGGTGGTTCAGTACGGAACCGGGCGGGCGGTCAGAACGAAGCAGAGCCTTCCGTTAACGGAGATGGTGCTGCAGCTGGAACACGAGGAACGGCTGGAGCCCATACTTCAACTTGCGGACGTTCATCTGATTCACCGGGAGGGCAGCCTGGTACGGCTGTCATGCAGCTTACCGAATCAGAACAGGGTCCTGCATGAGATTATCGCCCGCGAAGCGGGGAGGCTGCTGCAGCTTCAGCCGCTCGCGGTCGACTATATTTCGGGGATTTCCGCCCAAAAGAGAGAGGAGGCGTGAACATGGTTGCCCTTGTCCGTTTTTTGCTCAAGGACTATTTCCGCTCCTCCAACTACTTTGCGCCTTTTCTGCTGTTTGCTGTATTTATAGTTGCGCAGTACAGCTATACGACCGACCGTATGGTGGATACCTATTCGATGACGGCGCTGTATTTATATGCGATTTCGGGGTGGATTACCTTCACCGTGTTTGCCGCTGAGGATGGTACGCAGCAGATCATTACCAGCCTGAATGCCAAAAGCCCTGCTCATTACTTTCTGGCCAAGCTGACGGTTGCTCTCGTGGCGGTCGCCTTATTGAGCCTCTTCTCCATTGTTTATCCGCTTGCAACTCAGCGTATCGTTGGGCCGAAACCCTTCGTCTGGATTGTCTGCAGCTTTCTGGTCCATCTCCTTCTTGGTGCCCTTGCCCTTGTTGTAGGAGCCTTGTTCAACCCGCTGCTGGTTCGCTCCAAAAGCGTATCTCTCGGAGGGATGCTCCTGGTCCTGCTGCTGTTCCTTGCACATGAAGAGGTGGTGAAGCAGTTGTCGCTTCCAAACGCTTTGAGCGACTTGCTGCCGCCGCTGCCCCGGCTGATGAATGCTCTTCAGAAGGATGTGCCGGATGTTCAAGGGATACTCCAGTCGGGGCTGTGGATCTTCCTCTGCGGCTGTCTGCTTGCCGGCGTCTATCTTCTGCTCATGAAGGCGAACAGCGGACTCGCCGGACAGAACTCCGGGACGGAGCTCCAAGACGGAGAAACAAGGATGAACCGGCAGTCTTAAAGGCTACTGGATCGTTCTCCCTTCCAGCAGGATATACTGGGGGGTCTGATTTAGAGTGCGTTCCCATTCACGTGTGAAGATTTCATTGCTCTTTATCGCGGGCCGCGGACGAGTGAGCGACTCCAGGGTGACCCCGCCTTTGAAGAAATAAGTCGGATGCAGATCTTCCTGCCCTTCGGGAATCAGGTGTCCGGATATATTTTTGGCGGTTACCGATAGTCTCATCTTATGGTGGCCGCTGGAGGTCACCTGCTTCCAAGTGAAGGAGAGAGGCAGAAACGCTTCGCTGGATAGGATGGATGTCTGATCCAGTTCGGATGCCAATTGAAATCGTTCCAGTGTTTGTGCGCGCTCCTCCTGGATCCTCAGCATCTTCGTTTGTTGATCCCAAACGCCGTTAAGCCCAAGCCCGTTCAGGAGGATGCGGACGGGGACGTAAATGCTTTGTTGCCGAATCTGAACCTGGTCTGCTTGGTTATGGATATGGATCTGAAGCCGATTGGATTTGAACAAGATATTTGCAGTTGCAGTATCTGAATCGTAGGTCACCTGGGCACCCAGCAATTCGCTCAGTGAACGCAGCGGCAAATACAACCGGCCGTTGTCCACATAGGGGGAAGCAGGAGCGGTGTAAAGGACATAGTATTGATTTATGCGAAGATGAACAGGAGTGGCTGCTGATTTTCCCAACGCGCTGCAAGGGATGGGGAGAGAGAGGAGCAATAAGAAAGTAAAAAGAGAGGACCTTTTTAACCAATTCATCGTTTGTTCGTCCTTTCAACAAAAGGGAGGAGGGTTATTAGGTTTGCTTTCAACGTAGTACATAACTTCATGATTTTTCCTCTTTTTTTGCATAAATTACAATATAATCATATGTATAAAATATAAAAAATTCAAATTCATCCATCGGCAAATGATTAAGATTTACGTTTGCTGGTTTAGTATATTGACGTTATACAGCTTGATTTAACCCCGTATGACTAATTTTACTAGTTGATTTACTAAATTATCTTTATTAGAATTCCCGGGCAGATCGCTGTTTTTCCCCGGTACAGGCACTTCCGGGCACCCGCCTACATAGAATGAACTGACCATGAAGCCGAAGCGAGACGGAGTCACGGGTACATGTGCGGGAGGTGTCGCTTAAAGTGCCGGGATTGCTCAGCACCATTGCGCTGCTGATTCGAGAACTGACGCTGCTGGTATCGTACGTGAGGAACAATGCGTTCCCCCAGCCTCTCTCGGAGCAGGATGAAGCCAAATACTTAGGAATGATGGCCGAGGGAGACGCCAAGGCCCGTAATTTGCTGATTGAACATAACCTGCGGCTGGTCGCGCACATCGTCAAGAAATTCGACAACACCGGTGAAGACATGGAGGACCTTATCTCCATCGGCACGATCGGGCTCATCAAGGCGATTGAGAGCTACCGACCGAACAAAGGGACGAAGCTGGCGACGTTCGCGGCGCGGTGTATCGAGAACGAGATTCTGATGCATCTGCGCTCGCTGAAGAAGACCAAGAAGGACGTCTCCCTGCACGACCCGATTGGAACGGACAAGGAAGGCAACGAAATTACGTTAATTGATATTCTCGGCTCGGACGCGGACGACATCGTGAAGGAAGTCGATCTTAAGATCGAGAAGAGCAAGATTTACCGCAACCTCGACATTCTAGATGACCGGGAAAAAGAGGTCGTGGTCGGCCGCTTCGGCCTGGACACCGGCGGGGAGGAGCGGACGCAGCGGGAGATTGCGAAGGAGCTGGGGATTTCGCGGAGTTATGTCTCAAGAATAGAAAAAAGGGCGCTCATGAAGTTGTATCATGAGTTTTATAAGGCGAAGAAATGAGAGGAGACAGACCTGCCGCTGGCGGGTCTTTTTATGTTAATGTCCTTGGACGGTCAGAGAGAGTTCGGATATTAAAGAACACAGTAGCTCTGTGTTATACTTGAATTATACGTGGAAATGAGGTGTATATAATGATCAATACACAGGACCTTGCTAAATGGATTCGATTAACGGGGGATCGCGCGAAGTTGGATGCTAAAGCTAACGGGACATATATTGTATATAAAACAGCCGAAGGGCATATAGTGAAAGAATATAGTACGGGTAAGATCGAGAAAATGAATAAACTGGATTTTACCCATGAATGAAACGGTTGCAACGATGTTTGTGTTTGCTGGTAATAATGGAAGTGTGGCAAGAGCACTATCCGTAACCTGATTGTTGACCGGCTAGGGGTAAGTGTGAATATTGATCCGGATACGCTTGCTCGCAAAATAAATGCGGAGCATCCTGAACAAAGCAAAGTTTCTGCTGGTAAAGAAGCTATAAGAATAGCAAGAGAATGTATCCGAAATAAGTGGGACTTTACTGTGGAAACTACTCTAGCGGGAGTTTTATAAGGCGAAGAAATGAGAGTGAGAACAAGAGACCTGCCGGGAGGCAGGTCTCTATGGTTATTCGTCGCTATTAAAAGGGTTTCGATCATCTCAGACGGCCTAAGACCTACAACTCGGCTTTCCCCGCAATGCCTCTTGCCGGCTCACTTCGTCTCTTGGATCGGCGCGTTCTTGATCCCGCCTTTCCATGCGGCGCCTTGGCAAGGACGATCACTGTCGATAGAATCAGCCCAAATCCTACCAAGTCGATGATCTCAAAGGTTTCATGGAGCCATACCGCGGAAAGGACGGTAGCGATTACCGGTTCTACAGAAGAGAGAAGGCTTCCTTGGGTCGCTCCGATCCGCTTCACCCCTTCCAAATACAGGGTGTAGGATAAGAGAGTTCCGATGAATATAATCGCACCCATGGCCAGGTAGGCTTGTGTACTATGGATGCCGCTTGAGTGCCAGGGTCTGAAAATCAAAAAAAGAACCGCGCCGCCTATCAGCATTCCCCAGGCCGACACTACCAGAGTCCCCATCTTGTTCATTAACCGCTGCGGCTGAGTGCTATAGATGCCAAAGGAGGCGGCGCTTACCAATCCCCAGATTAAAGACTCCCGAGAGATGGATAAGGAATGGATATTCCCATGCGTAGCCACAACAAAAATCCCTGCCAATATCAGGCCTACCGCGATCATTTCCAATTTGGCTGGTCTCCGTTTGGTTCCAATCAAAGTGTAGAGAATAATAAATATAGGGCTGGTGTAGCTGATAAATGTGGCCGTAGCGGCATTCGAAGTGGCGACCGACGAGAAATACGAGTATTGGCATAGAGCGGTTCCTAATGTTGCGAAAATCAGCATATCTATCCTGTTGTTTCTCTCTTTCCAGACAGCCAATACGGGTTGGCCTTTGAGGATAAGCAGGATAAGCAGAAGAGCGCCCGCGCTTAGAAGTCTGACCGATACGAGCCATTCGGAAGTTAACTGCTGATACTGAAAAAGGTATTGACCGCATACCCCGGATAGCGCCCAGCACGCGCCTCCTAATATCGCGAACAGACGCCCTACTTTTTTACTGTCTTGCATTCCATCTCCTCCGGTATTTCAATATAATATATACCAAAAAATAACATGGATTGTTCAGCTTACCTGTAGTATAGGCTACAATCCAGTGAATCTTGTCGGGAGGGTAGAATGGTAACAATAAAGGTACCGGAGTCGTTATATCCCTATTTCCAGCAGGCCGGAAACAGCATGGGAGTCCGCCCCGGGGAACGAATCTATATGCAGGGGGATCAAGCCAACCGCCTGTATCTGATTACCAAAGGACGAGTGAGAGTCTACTGCATATCTAAGGAAGGGGAGGAACTGACGATTGAAATCGTGGAGAAGGGACGTATCTTCGGGGAGTCCTCCTTTCTCTACGAAGCGACAAGGCAAACAACCGTAGATGCCGTGAATGAGGTGGAATTGGTATCGTGTACCCTGGAAAGTCTCTCTCCTTATCTGAATCAATCGAAGGAGCTTACCTTCATTCTGTTCCAACTCTTATCCAGCACATGCAGTCATTTGTCTCATCAGCTCAAGCGTTCGAACTTGTATAATCGCTATGAGAAAGTAGCCAGTTTCCTGCTGGATGAAACGGTATACCCGAATAAAGACAAGGGAATCCGGGAGAACTGCATTCCGTATTCTCATGAGGAACTGGCTGTATGCCTGGGATTGAACCGAGTTACGGTTACGAAGGTGCTGAATGACTTCAAGCAGCGAGGATGGATTGATTTGCAGTATAAGAAGGTCATTATCCTCAATCGGGCGGCATTGAGCGAATTTATAGGATTCTAGACGATCCCTTGAATATCGAGGAACAAAGCGCCTGATACGAGGCGAGCTCGTCTCCAAACATCTCACGGATGTTATTCAATACATCGGTAAAATCATGGAAGGCGGATTCGGCCGTCGTCAGCACATGCAGTCGATCGGCAGCGGCAATCAACATGCTGCGCGCTGTCGACGCATTCGGATTCGCCGTTTGTACATCCCAATAGACCTCCGGAGTGCCCGAACTGATCCGGGCCAGCAAGGCAAGCAGGGTGGAATGGGGAGGCGGCGCAAGAGCGCTTAATTTGGCGATATCGACATGGAGAGCAGAGAGCGCCAGTCCAAAAGATAGGATACTGGCATGGGTAAGCGCCTGCATGGCCGCCACCAGCCCATCATGTTCTTCGGCTTCCAGCCGTTCTACGCGTCCCCCCAGACCCGATAATAAGTCGAGCAGTTCCGCCGCACGAGGCCCCTCGTTCCGGATAATGGCTGCGACCGGACGGCCTGCGATGCCTAGATCCGGTGCGAACATCGGATTCAGCCCCACGACCTCCTGTGAGATGCCCAAAGCTTCAATCTCCAGGGCCATAGGCTTCTGTACCGAAAGCGTATGAACGAGCAGCGAGTCGCTCTTCATCAGACGGCTTACCAGGAACACCGCGTGCAGAGCCGCTTCTTCCGGCAGGGACAGCATCACCAAATCTGCCGATTGGATCGCTGCTGCGGCTTCGGGAGTCGGCGAGGTGATATCACATTGAACCAGTTTATATTTGACAGCGGAGAAGTGAAGGTCGATCAGAGAGACTTCCGCTCCGGCTTTGGCCAGAAGAGCGGCGAACATGCTGCCGACACTGCCGGTTCCCCCCGCTATGACGCATCGACGAAGGAGCCGGGTCATGTGAAGTCACCCGACCAAGCCAGACTTGCCGCGTCCTGACTCGACATGGTAATGGCCGAGATCATAGCCCGAGCCTTCACTTGGGTCTCCTCATACTCTTCTTCGGGGTCCGACAAAGCCGTTATGGCGCCCCCGACTCCAAAAGTAACGCTATCTGCACCGACGACAATCGTTCGTATAACGATACTGAGATCGGCGAGGCCGCTTAGTGCGAACCAGCCAATTCCTCCCGAATAGATCCCGCGCGGCCCGTCCTCCAGCCGGTCAATGATCTCCATGGTGCGGATCTTCGGAGCGCCCGTCATGGATCCCCCCGGAAAAGCTGCCCGTATACAATCCACCGTCGATTTATCTGGACGCAGCGTGCCTCGAATCGTTGAGATGAGCTGATGCACAGGTTTGTAGGTTTCGACATAGAAAATTCTGGGGACATGGACGGAGTTGACCGTACATACGGTGTTGAAATCATTCCGGACCAGATCAACAATCATCAGATTCTCTGCGCGGTCTTTCTCCTGGCTAAGCAACTCATTGCGTAATTGTTCATCCTCTGAAGGAGTGATGCCGCGTTTGCGCGTGCCTTTAATGGGCTTGGATTCCACCACGCGTTCCTCATTAATGGTCAGAAATCTCTCGGGCGAGGCGCTGAGCACCGAGAGGTCAGGGTAATGCAGGAACGCGCCATAAGGGACCGGACTTATGCGACGCAAATGAGTATACGTAGTCCATGGGTCAATAGTGGTAGGTAGGGTGGCCATGTTAGTCAGACAAATTTCGTAAGATTCCCCATTCCGTATCTCCTCCTTACACGCGTCAATTAATTTCAGGTAGGATTCACGGTCATGACGGAATTTGAGGTTCAAATTATGCTCGGGGACCGCCGTAAGCGCCGGGGACGGATCTTGCGTGTTCAACTGGCGCGGGAGCCGGGCCAGGCGCCGCTCCATGGAATCGAACCAGGCGATCGCTTCGCGATCATCCGCATCGACCGAGAGGCATACCAAATACGTGATCTTCTCCAGGTGATCCAGAACCATGAACCGGTCGGCAAACAGCAGGGCCGCATCCGGGGTGGCGGAATCGTTCCGATTCCTTCCGCATGTCTCGGCTTTCAGTTCGTAGCCAATATACCCTACATAGCCGAGATTAAAGGCAAAAGGAAGACCTTCCGGCGCAGGCGTATGGCGAAGCTGGATTTGTTCATCGAGGTAATCAAAGAACGGCTGGTGAACGGACAAGGTTTCTTGGCCGTTACGATGAATTCGGACTACGCCTTCGGCAACTCGATAGGTCATGTACTCTGCGTGTACGCCGCTGCCGTCGCCCATGTAGGAGAAACGCGAGAGACCTTCGACAACATGGCTGCTGTCCAGCCAAAAGCCGTGTTCGGAAGTTAAGAAGAGTTCCTGGAATGTTGTCTCGGCATCCGGAAAGACGTCGAGTCTGCGGTATTGAATCCGGTACTTCGCAGAACCGGAGGCTGCAGCTGGATCGACCGCTTGCTGAGAGCGTACCCGCTCGGTGCGAGAAGGGGTCAGATCGCGGAAATTGGTTAATAGTTCTCTCCCGAATTCACTGCAGATTGATTCCGGGTGAAACTGTACGCCCCAAATGGGAAGAGAGCGATGCCGAAGGCCCATCACTAAGCCATCCGGACTCCACGCGATAGCCTCCAGGTCTTCGCTTAGCTCTGTCGCAACCAAGGAATGATAGCGTACCACGGAGAACGGAGAGGGCAGGCCGGAGAAAATGTCTGTACCCTTATGGAACACCGGTGAGATACGTCCGTGCATAGGTTCGGGAGCGTGATGAATGCGGCCTCCGAACAGATGCGCAATCCCTTGATGGCCCAGACAGACCCCCAGAACGGGTAGTCCGGAATGGAGTATGGCCGTTGCGCTGATTCCAAAATCATCCTCCCTGTCCGGTCTGCCCGGACCCGGAGAAATGACAATGTTGTCTATATTCTCAAGCGGAATGGTCCTCCAGTCCGCATCATTGCGAACAACAACGGGGGGCGTGCCATTCACTTCGCTGATAATTTGGTACAAATTGTAAGTGAATGAATCGTAGTTGTCGATCAGAAGGGTATGAATCTGGTTAGGCATTACGGTTGTCCTCCAACTCCTGTATGGCCGATGATGATATCTTCAACCCGGCAGGTCTCTGAAATGATAAGTTCGTACAATTGCCTTAGAAAGTCTGCTCGAATATGAGAGGCTTCAGCAAATTGTGCCGCTCGTTCATGAACAAAATGAATCCGGTTCGGCTGCATCATCGGGATGTGATGTTCGCGCTTATGCAGCGCAATCTGAACGCAACAATCCAGACGGGCTTTTATCGTATTCAACAATTGTACGTCGATCTTGTCCAGTTCCCCTCGTAAGGCTTCAAGCGTGTGGTCCTCTACCATAGTGGTTCCTCCTTTATCATCCTTTACAATCCTACGTCAACACTACGTTGGCTTCCTTAATTTGTAAATAGATAGATTGGACTAAGGAGATGAGATTAATGGAGATAATCCCTATCTATTAGTAGAATTGAATATATACTCATTCACGAATATGCAGACTAGATCCTTTTGGTAGCCTGTTCCAGCAGTTCGGCTCGGTAGTGCCGGGGCGAGGCGCCTTTGACCTTCTTGAACATCTTGGAGAACAGCAGAGCGTCGTTATACCCGACGGATCGGGAAATGTCGGCAATCGAGAGCTCGGCGTTCCCCATCATTTCGCATGCTTTGCGGATTCGGTGGCGGATCAGATACTCCTGAATGCTGAGATGCATGCTCTGCTTGAACAAGGTGCAGAGGTAGCTTCGGTTGAGGCCGATGGATTGGGCAATATCCTCTACGGTAATTTTGTAGGGATAATTCATTTCGATAAAGCTTCGGACTCTCTCGGCGTAAAGCTCGCCCCTTGATCCCGCGGGCTCGGCGGAAGCCGACGGTGCCGGGCTGGACTCAATGAGCAGGGAGAGCAGCAGATAGATCAGACCGGTCAGCGCAGCTTCCCGCGCTTGGCCTAACCCCTTGGAATCCTGCATCCACTGCAAATACTGCTCGATCCGGTTGTCCTTCCCGTAGCGGAAGACCGGGGAATTCCGGGATAAGCCCGCCTGCTTCAGCAGCAGCTCGGAAGAGGTCCCGGCGAACCCGAACCAGCAATAGGACCAGGGATTCGACGTGGAAGCCTGATAATAGGTAATGACCCCCGGACAAATGAGAAATCCCTGTCCTTGGCGCAGCGGATAACGTGCGCCGCCTACCTCGTAGAACCCCTCTCCGTCCAGCACATAATGGAGCAAATAATGCGTTCTTATGGCCGGTCCAAAGAAGTGGCCCGGAATGCAATCCTCCCTGCCGAACTGCGTCAGGTGCAGCTCCGAATGCTGTTGGCTGCCGGGCAAATATTCAATCACTGCAAGGCTCCTCTCTTGAACATATCTAGTATTATGCCATATTTAGTGATCATCTTGCTATGTACTTGATGCTTGAAGGTGGTTTATCCTTGCAAGTATTAAACCATAAAGGGAGTTGCGGTCATGGGCATCATCGTTCAGGAACAGACCGGCCTGTTCCACCTGACGTCTACAGGCATGAGTTATATTTTACAGATTATAAACGGGTATCCGGCGCATATATATTGGGGCAGCCGGCTGAAGCACCGGGAATCGCTGACGGATCTGCTGATCCATACCCCGAACCAAGCCGGACTGGACCGTCTTCCGCAGGAATATCCGCAATACGGGAGCGGGGATTTCCGGAATCCGGCCTATCAGGTTGAGCTGGAGGACGGAACCCGGATTACGGAGCTTACCTACAAGGGATACCGGGTGAATCCGGGAAAGCCGGCTCTGCCCGGTCTTCCCGCTGTCTATACCGAGGACGAGACGGAAGCGGAGACGCTGGAACTGGAATTGGAGGATGCTTACTCCGGTCTGCGGGTGAAGCTGTCCTACACGATATTTGCGGAACGGAATGTGATCGCCCGCTCTGTCCGCTTCTGCAATGAAGGGCAGAAGAAGCTGCGGCTGCGCCGCGCTCTGAGCGCAAGCGTCGATTTTGCCGGAAAAAGCGATTATGAAATGGTGTATCTGTCCGGCGCCTGGGCCCGAGAAGGCAACCTGACCCGCAAGCCGCTGCATCAGGGAGAAATCCGCATCGACAGCAAAAGAGGGATGAGCAGCCATCAGTTCAACCCGTTCGCCGCTCTGGTGGCTCAAGGAACGACGGAGACCCAGGGAGAAGCATACGGCTTCAGCCTGGTCTACAGCGGCGGGTTTGAAGCGGACGCCGAACTGGACTCCTTCGGCTCTGTGCGCATGAGCATCGGAATGAACGCTTTTGACTTCGCCTGGCTGCTGGACCCCGGCGAGAGCTTCCAGACACCGGAGACCGTAATGGTCTACTCTAAGCAGGGATTGGGGGAAATGTCCCGGACCTATCACCGCCTGTACCGTACCCGGCTGTGCCGGGGACAGTACCGGGACCGGGAACGTCCGGTTCTGGTCAATAACTGGGAGGCCACTTACTTTGATTTCCGTGCGGATAAGCTCGTAGCGATTGCGGAAGAGGGGGCCAAGCTTGGCATCGAACTGTTCGTGCTGGATGACGGCTGGTTCGGTCAGCGCGATTCCGACAATTCCTCTCTCGGCGACTGGTTCGAGGACCGGCGGAAGCTTCCTGGCGGATTGGCGGATGTGGCGAAGCGGATCAACGGGCTTGGATTAAAGTTCGGGCTCTGGGTGGAGCCGGAGATGGTCTCTCCGGACAGCGAGCTCTACCGCAAGCATCCCGACTGGTGCCTGCATGTCCCGGGCCGCAGACGCAGCGAAGCCAGATGGCAGCTGGTGCTGGATTATACCCGCCGCGAGGTGCGCGATTATATCTTCGATTCGCTCTCGGCTATTTTCTCCACCGTGCCGGTTGCTTATATCAAATGGGATATGAACCGCTGCCTGACGGAGATCGGCTCGGCCGATCTGCCGCCCGAACGCCAAGCCGAGACCGCCCACCGTTATGTACTGGGGCTGTATGAACTGCTGGAGCGGATAACGAAGGCCTTCCCGGACATTCTGTTCGAGAGCTGCGCAAGCGGGGGCGGACGCTTCGATCCCGGTATGCTCTACTATATGCCGCAGACCTGGACCAGCGACAATACGGACGCCGCAGAGCGGCTGAAGATTCAATACGGTACCAGCCTGATCTACCCGGCAAGCGCTATGGGAGCGCATGTATCCGCTGTGCCGAACCACCAGGTCGGCAGAGTGACGCCGCTGGATTTCCGCGGCCATGTCGCGATGTCCGGGAACTTCGGATACGAGCTGGATCTGACGGCGTTTACCGAAGAGGAGAAGACGGCGGTCCGGCGTCAAGTTGCGGATTACAAAGAAATTCGCGGTCTGGTGCAGAAGGGCGATTTGTACCGGCTGAAGAGTCCGTTCGAAGGAAACGAGGCGGCTTGGATGTTTGTATCGGAGGATAAGGAAGAAGCCTTGGTCTACTGCTTCCAGGTTATGGCGGTGCCCAATGCGCCCCGGCGCACCGTTCGTCTGGTCGGCCTTGAGCCGGATTGGGACTATGAAGTCAGGTCCGGAGATGACGGAGCCTGCTGCGTCTACGGGGGGGACCGACTGATGGAGCTGGGCTTGCCCCTGGACATGAAGCAGAATGATTATGAGAGCGTCTGGTTCAGGCTGCAGTCGGCAGACGCGAAGAGAAAGTAGACCGGAGCTTTATCCTACTTCAGCTAATGCCCTCTCCTTGCGAAACGGGGCATAAAGAGGCCAAATAAGGGATAAATCGAAGATTGAAGGGGGCTCGTTCCAACGGGGAACGGGCCTTTTTATTGCTGATGGAAGGAAGGGAGCAGCCGTGTTATTCTATTAGGCAACAGGGAGGCGATGACCATTCAAGGACCCCACATCGAGATTAGGGAGATCACACCGGACGAAGCGCCCATGCTGCTTGAGCTGCAGCTGGAGAACCGCGACTGGTTTGAACGCTTCTCTCCGGTGCGAACTCCGGGCTTCTACACGCTGGAGCATCAGCTGCAACATATCCGGAAGCAGGAGGAAGCCAGAAAGCAGGACCAGGCCTACGAGTTCGGAATCTTCGCGAACACCGACGGCAGGCTGATCGGGACGATCAGTCTTTTTCAAATAAGAAGAGGTCCGCTTCAAAGCGCGCTGATCGGCTATGACCTGTCCCGCGCCTATAACGGCAAAGGCTATACGACAGAAGCCGTCCGGCTTCTGGTCAACTACGGCTTCCGCCAGTTGGGGCTGCACCGGATCGAAGCGGGGGTCATGCCGCATAATGTCGCCTCCATCCGGGTGCTGATGAAATCCGGCTTCCATCAGGAAGGTCTTGCCCGGCAGAACGTCCGGATCAACGGCCGGTGGGAGGACCATCTGGTGCTGGCGATTATTAATCCTGACGACAGGTGAGCAAGCGCATACCCGGAGCCAGGACCGGTCACGGATGAAACGGAGAAGCGCCAATAAAAGGGGATACTCGGATGAATCAACTTCAGTTGCTGCAGTTCTATCAATCCTATACGCCCAACACGAACCCGCATGAACTTGCTTATTTGTACGAAGGCATGCCGGAGGACTGGAGCGAGCTGTGCCGCTTGATTAAGTGCCAGTTGATTCACCCGGCGGCGGTCAAGAAAGTCCGGCACTTGCTCGCTTCCCATAGGAAGAATGAGGACGAGCATTTCTATACGGTCCATGACATGCTGGAAGCGCTGTTGGACCGCAACGCGAACGGCCTGATCGATGAACGGCTTCCCCGGGAAAGGCTGATCCTCTCCTGCCGGTTCCATTCGATTCTGCTTCTGTCCATCGCCCGTTCCAAAGGGATACCGGCGCGCTTAAGGGTAGGATTCGCGCGGTATCTTTCGGAGAATGAACTGAAGTATATCGACCACTGGATCTGCGAGGTGTGGGGGGAGAAAGAGGAGCGGTGGATCCGGGTCGATCCCGATATGCAGATTGTCGATCTCCGGGGAGACGATTATTTGCTGGCGGGCGAGGCTTGGCTGATGGCCAGGGATAAAGAGATCAACCCGAAGCTGTTCGGGGTGAAGAAGTCCTGGGGGATGGCCTATATCCGCAACAATCTCTGCTATGACCTGCATGCGGTTCTGGGACGGGAACTGCGTTACTGGGACTATCCCCCGATCTGTCAGAGGGATATGGAAGACCTGGATTTCGAAGAGCTGCAGCTGCTGGATGAAATTGCGGTCTGTCTGGAGGATCCGGACCTGCACAGGGAAGAATTGCAAAGGATTCTTGAGGAGAATGATGCCCTGCATTTCCAATCCTGAGAGAAGGGACGAAGAGAATGAAAGATCTTGAAGTGTACAATGCCAGACTGCACAATCTCCGGAACATCACAACGTCGATTCCGAAGAATCAATTTATCGTCGTCACCGGGGTGAGCGGATCGGGCAAATCCAGCTTTATCTTCGATACGCTCCATCAGGAAGGGCAGCGGCTCTACCTGGAGGCGCTAGGCATGGCGCATGAAGTAGTCAACTACGATTCGTTCGACATGATCCAGGGACTGAGTCCGACCATTGCCGTGCAGCAGAGGACAGTCAGCAATTTGAATCCAAGGTCCGTTGTAGGAACGGTCACCCGGCTCCTGAATCTGATGGCGCTGATCTATGTCAACGAAGGGACCAGGGAAGGGGAAGAACGAAGTTCGTCCCCTGGTTATATTCCCGGAATGTTCATGTTCAACTCTCCTCACGGCGCCTGTCCGACCTGCAGCGGCAGAGGGACCATCAGCGAAGTGAACATTGCCCGCATTCTTCCTTCGGAGAAGGAGACCATCGAGGTCTGGCATGAGCGGGCCTATCAATTTCCTCAGCGCAAGAAAGAAGAGAAGGAATATGTGTCCAAGCGGTTCGATAACTTTATCAAGCAGTACGAAGTGGCCGCGGATACGCCATTCTCGCAGCTAACCGATGAAGCCAGAGAGGTGTTTCTGCACTACCGGCCCAAACGTTCCCAGAGCAAAGGACATCTCATCTTCTACGGTGTGAAAATCGTCATCGAGGAGAAATTGAAGAAGGTAAACCTGCAGCAGCTGCCGGATCTTCATACGACCCGGACCTGTCCGGCCTGCCATGGCTACCGGCTCGGGGGAAGAGCTCTTTCGATCCAAATAGAAGGGAAGCATATCGGAGAGCTGTGCCGGATGAATCTGTCCGGACTGGGCGCTTTCTTTCGGCATTACCTGGACTCCAGACCGCACAACGCCTTTGTAGCTCATCTCCTGAAAGAGATTCTGAGGAAACTGGATTGTATGGAAAGGGTCGGATTGTCTTACCTGGATTTATACCGGGAGCTGCCTTCGTTAAGCGGCGGGGAAATTCAGCGGCTGCACATGATGTCCCATCTCTCCGCTCAAATCGACTCCATCATCTATATCTTCGATGAACCGACGGCCGGCCTGCATGAAAGGGAGAAAGGCAAACTGATCGAGAGCTTTCGTTCCTTGCAGCAGCAAGGCAATACCGTGATTGTCGTAGAGCATGATGAGAGCGTCATCCGCGAAGCCGATTATATTCTGGATTTCGGGCCGGAGGCGGGAAGCTTGGGCGGTTCGATTGTCTATCAAGGCGACTTGGCCGGGTTCCTTGGGAGTTCGGAGTCGATAACGTCGCGATATCTGCGTCACAAGCCGATGCCGCCCAAGGATTATGTCTTTCAGACCCAGACGCCGGGTCCGAAGCTCTCCATCCGGAATGCGCAAATCCATAATCTGAAGAGCGTCGATGTGGATATTCCGCTCGAGGGAATCGTCGGAATCTGCGGGATGTCCGGGAGCGGCAAAAGCTCCCTTATGATGGGCACGCTCATTCCGAAGCTGCAGTCGCACTTCAGAGAGAAGCAGGCGGACAAGCGGCAGCCGGACGGCGAGGATGAAATCTATGGCGAAAGGGAGACAAATGAGCCGAATTCGGAGGCTGTGCTGGAAGGCGCCGAGAATGTGGAAAGCTGGATCATCGTGACCCAGCAGCTGGCCCGCAGACATGAGAATTCAATCGTTGCGACGTTCCTCGGCATATGGGAACCGATCCGCCAGCTTTTTGCCATGCAGGAAGAAGCAATCCGCCGGGATTTCACCAAAGGGTCCTTCTCTTTCAATTCGGCAGGCTCCTGCCCGGTATGCAACGGATACGGGTATATCAAGAGAGCCATGGGACCCCTGGCCTTCAATGAAGAATGCCCGGGTTGCGAGGGAACCCGCTTCAAGGCGGAAGTGCTCCAGGTGAAATACAAGGAGCGCAGCATTTCCGACATCCTGGGAATGTCGGTTGCCGAGGCCCATGCCTTTTTTGAAGATCAGTCCAAAGTGCGGAACCTGCTTGCCGTCATCGAAGAACTGGGGATGGGGTACATCGTTCTGGAGCAGAGTCTGACTACCTTGAGCGGAGGAGAGGCCCAGCGGCTGAAGCTTGCAAGAGAGCTGGGGAAAGAGAGCAAAGACGGACGCTGTCTGTATATTCTGGATGAGCCTACGGTCGGTCTGAGCTATTACGACGCCGAGAAATTGCTGATGATATTGAGCCGATTGGCAGGCAACCGCCATTCTGTTCTTCTGATTGAGCATGATCCTTATGTCCTGTCCTATTGTGATTATCTGATCGAGCTCGGACCGGGTTCGGGGGACCGCGGGGGGGAAATCGTCGCAACTGGAACTCCGGAACAATTGAAGGCCCACGCCGGATCGGTCATAGGATCGTTCCTTCTATAGGGCGAGAAAGTGAAAAGGGGAGAAATCCAGCGTGGTAATCGACCGTTTATTCTGTGCTTTTCCTGAAATCGAATCCGGGCGTCTTGCGCTTCGCGAAATCGAAGACAGACATCTGGATGGGGTGTATGAGCTCTACAGCAATGAGAAGGTATTTGAATACTGCGGCATTCTTCCCAAGAACAACAGAGCGACGCTGAAGACGATGATCGGGCACTTCAGCCGTGATTTTCAGAAGAAATCAAGAGTGAAATGGGGAATCTTCTTCTCAGATGATCCGGATTCTTTATTAGGAATTATAGAGGTTTTTGAGATCCATCAGAAAGTGAACGCTTTAACCCTGGGCTACTACTTGTCGGAATCCCGCTGGGGGCAGGGCATAGCTTCGGAAGCGGTAGGACTCGTCGTGCGCTTTCTGTTTCAGCAAGTGAAGGTGAACCGGATTCAAGCCGAGGTCATGCCGGGAAACGGCGCGTCGAAGCGGGTGCTGCTGAGAAATGGTTTCAAGTATGAGGGAACGTTGAGACAAGCGGCTCTCTGGTCCGGGCAAGGTATTGTGGATTTGGAGATATACGGATTGCTTCTGGAAGAGTATGCGCTTTAGCGCTGGTCCCCCATGAGGGAGACGCGATAATCTCCTGGGCGCTCTTTTTTGTTGTCCGGGCTATGTTTCAATAGCTCGAAATGTGGGTATATAAGCTATATTTTGCAGGATAAACGTCAGCTACTATGCGACAACAAAGGGGCAGGTCTAGAAGATGAAGGATCAGAATCCAGCCGGAGCAGCCGGCGCCGACCAAGTGGATATCGGGGAGCTGCTGAACGCCTTGATGGCAATGAAGAAGGGGAATTTCACCTATAGAATGCCTTATGACCGGACGGGAATCGCCGGCAAAGTGGCGGATACATTCAACGAGATCATGGAGATTCAGGAAGGCATGGTCAACGAGGTTGAGACGGTGGCGAAGGTGGTCGGCAAGGAAGGGAACCTGTCGAAGCGCTTCGTCCAGAAGAATCTGGGCGGCTCCTGGGACACGATTACGGATTCGCTGAACGGACTGGTCATGGATCTGATTCAGCCGACCAGCGAGATGGTTCGCGTCATCAACGCAGTGGCCAAGGGCGATCTGTCCCAGAAGGTGGAACTGGAGATTGAAGGCCGGGCGCTGACCGGCGAGTTCCAGCGGACGGCCAGCAACATCAACATGATGGTCAACCAGCTCAGCACGTTTGCCTCCGAGGTGACGCGCGTGGCGCGTGAAGTCGGTACGGAAGGCATTCTCGGCGGCCAAGCCGACGTGAAGGGCGTGTCGGGAACCTGGAAGGATCTGACCGACAGCGTGAATTACATGGCGACCAATCTTACGGACCAGGTGCGCAATATCGCGGCGGTCACGACCGCCGTTGCGAAGGGCGACCTCTCGAAGAAGATTACGGTCAATGCGCGCGGCGAAATTCTGGAATTGAAGAATACGATCAACACGATGGTGGACCAGCTCTTGATGTTCTCATCCGAGGTCACGCGGGTGGCGCGCGAAGTCGGGACGGAAGGCAAGCTCGGCGGGCAGGCCGACGTGAAGGATGTGTCCGGCACGTGGCGGGATTTGACCGAAAGCGTGAACTACATGGCGACCAATCTGACCAATCAGGTGCGCAACATCGCCGTAGTCACGACGGCCGTCGCCAACGGCGATCTGTCGAAGAAGATTACGGCCGACGTGCAGGGCGAAATTCTGGAATTGAAGATTACGATCAATACGATGGTGGATCAGTTATCGACCTTCGCCTCTGAGGTTACCCGGATGGCGCGCGAAGTCGGTACGGAAGGCATTCTCGGCGGACAGGCGGATGTGAAAGGCGTATCGGGCACCTGGCGGGATTTGACCGAGAGCGTCAATTACATGGCCTCGAATCTGACGAACCAGGTGCGCAATATCGCCGAGGTGACGACGGCGGTCGCCAAGGGCGACCTGTCCAAGAAGATCACCGTCGATGCCAAAGGCGAGATTCTCCAGCTGAAGAGTACGATCAATATCATGGTCGATCAGCTTAGCAATTTCGCCTCTGAAGTAACGCGCGTCGCGCGCGAGGTCTCGACGGAAGGCATTCTCGGCGGCCAGGCGGACGTGAAGGGCGTGTCGGGCACCTGGAAGGACCTGACCGACAGCGTGAATTTCATGGCGGGCACGCTGACCGATCAGGTGCGCAATATCGCCGAAGTGACGACGGCGGTAGCGAAGGGAGACCTCTCGAAGCAGATCACGGTCAACGCCAAAGGCGAGATTCTGGAGCTGAAGAACACGATCAATACGATGGTGGACCAGCTCTCGACGTTCGCCTCCGAAGTAACGCGCGTGGCCCGAGAGGTCGGCACCGAAGGGATGCTGGGCGGACAGGCGCAGGTGAAGGGCGTCGCCGGCACGTGGCGGGATTTGACCGAGAGCGTGAACTACATGGCCTCGAACCTGACGAACCAGGTGCGCAACATCGCCGTGGTTACGACGGCGGTTGCGAACGGCGACCTGTCGAAGAAGATCACGGCGGATGTACAGGGCGAGATTCTGGAGCTGAAGAACACGATCAATACGATGGTGGACCAGCTCTCGACGTTCGCCTCCGAAGTGACGCGCGTGGCGCGAGAGGTCGGCACGGACGGCAAGCTCGGCGGCCAGGCGCAGGTGAAGGGCGTCGGCGGCACCTGGAAGGACTTGACGGAAGGCGTTAATAACATGGCCCGGAATCTGACCGACCAGGTGCGCAACATCGCGGACGTCACGACGGCGGTGGCGAAGGGCGATCTGTCGAAGAAGATTACGGTAGACGTCAAAGGCGAAATTCTGGAGCTGAAGATTACCATCAATACGATGGTGGACCAGCTCTCGACGTTCGCCTCCGAAGTGACGCGCGTGGCGCGAGAGGTCGGCACGGACGGCAAGCTCGGCGCTCAGGCGGAAGTAAAAGATGTGTCGGGCACCTGGAAGGACTTGACCGATACGGTGAACTACATGGCCAGCAATCTGACCATCCAGATGCGCAATATTGCCGGAGTCACGACGGCGGTCGCGAACGGGGACCTGTCGAAGAAGATCACCGTCGACGTGAAGGGCGAACTGCTGGAGCTGAAGAACACGATCAATACGATGGTGGATCAGCTCAATTCGTTCGCATCCGAAGTGACGCGCGTGGCGCGCGAGGTCGGTACGGACGGCAAACTCGGCGTTCAGGCCCAGGTGCGGGGCGTCGGCGGTATCTGGAAGGACCTCACGGACAACGTGAATATCATGGCGACCAATCTGACCGATCAGGTGCGGGGCATCGCCAAGGTCGTAACCGCAGTCGCGAACGGGAACCTGAAGCAGAAGCTGACCGTGGACGCCAAGGGCGAGATCGCCGAGCTGACCGATACGATCAACAACATGATCGAGACGCTGGCGACCTTCGCGGACCAGGTAACCACCGTGGCCCGCGAGGTCGGCGCGGAGGGCAAGCTGGGCGGACAGGCCAATGTGCCGGGCGCGGCAGGCACGTGGCGCGATCTCACGGACAACGTTAACTATATGGCGAGCACGCTGACCACCCAGGTCCGCGCCATCACGAACGTCGCCACCGCCGTAACCAACGGCGATCTGTCCCGGACGATTGACGTCTCCGCTTCCGGAGAAGTGGCGACGCTGAAGGACAACATCAACGAGATGATCCGCAATCTGAAAGAAACGACTCGCATCAATACGGAGCAGGACTGGCTGAAGACGAATCTGGCCAAATTCTCCCGGCTGCTGCAGGGCCAGCGCGATCTGTACGCGGTGAGCCGCATGATCCTCTCCGAACTGGCTCCGCTCGTGTCCATGCAGCACGGCGTTCTGTATATCAACGAGCCGGTGAACGGGGAACCGGTGCTGAAGCTGTTCGCCAGCTACGCCTATCAGAACCGCAAGCATCTGGCGAACGAGTTCCGGGCCGGACAGGGACTGGTGGGACAGTGCCTTATCGAGAAGCAGCGCATTCTGCTCACCAATGTTCCGCACGATTATGTGGTGATCTCTTCGGGGCTCGGCGAAGCGACGCCGCTGAATATCATTCTGCTGCCGATCATATTCGAGGATCAGGTGCTGGCCATTCTGGAGCTGGCGACCTTCCGTTCCTACAGCGATATTGACATCGCCTTCTTGGATCAGCTGACGGAGTCGATCGGGATTGTGATTAATACGATGCAGGCGAACCAGCGGACGGAGGAGCTGCTGATCCAGTCGCAGTCGCTCACCGAGGAGCTGCAGAAGCAGCAGATGGAACTGCGCAATACGAACGACGAGCTGGAAGACAAGGCGAAGCTGCTGGTACTCCAGAAGGCGGAGGTCGAGAGCAAGAACCACGAGGTGGAAGTGGCCAAGCGTTATCTGGAGGAGAAGGCCGAGCAGCTGGCCCTGACGTCCAAGTACAAATCGGAGTTCTTGGCGAATATGTCGCATGAGCTGCGGACGCCGCTGAATTCCCTGCTGCTGCTGGCCGAACAGCTGGCCGAGAATCCGGACGACAATCTGAATGACATTCAGGTGAAGTTCGCGAAGACGATTCAGGACTCGGGTCTGGAGCTGCTCAATCTGATCAATGACATTCTCGATCTGTCCAAAATCGAATCCGGCACCGTGACGCCGGACTACAGCGAGGTTCCGCTCGCGGAACTGACGGGCGGTCTGGACCGGACCTTCCGGCACATGGTGAACGCCAAGAAGCTCGATTATCGGATCAGTGTCGATCCCGGGGTTCCGCCCCGGATCATGACCGATCCGAAGAGGCTGCAGCAAATCCTGAAGAACCTGCTGTCCAATGCCTTCAAATTCACGGAAGAAGGCCAGATCATGGTGCAGATCCGCAAGGCGGAGGAAGGCTGGAATCCGGAGCGCGAATCGCTGAACCGGGCCAGAACTGTGCTGTGCTTCTCGGTCAGCGATACGGGAATCGGCATTCCGCACGAGAAGCAGCAGATCATCTTCGAGGCCTTCCAGCAGGCGGACGGCAGCACGAACCGGGAATACGGAGGAACGGGGCTGGGACTCGCCATCTCCCGCGAGATCGCCGAAATGCTGGGCGGAGAAATTACGCTCTACAGCGAAGTCGGCAAGGGAAGCGTATTTAACCTGTACCTTCCGACGGAAGCGGAGTTCACGGAGCCGGAACCCAAGAAACCGCATATGCCGGAAGTGATTGATATTACGCCGTCCAAGCGCAGAAGCAGTCTGGTCAAGCCGGCGGAGGAGACGCTGGAGGACGACCGCGACCGGATCGAACCGGGAGACCGGGTGTTCCTTATCATTGAGGACGACCAGAAATTCAACGAGATTATTCTGGACCTTCTGCACAAGAAGGGGATCAAAGCCGTCATAACCGCCGGCGGATGGGATGCCCTGGAGCTGGCGCACCGGTACAAGCCGATCGCCATTACGCTGGATCTTCATCTGGGCGGGGACACCAACGGATGGCTGGTCATCGACCAGCTGAAGAATGACATTCATGTCCGGCATATTCCGATCTGCGTCATGACCGTCGATGAAGACGAAGTGCTGCTGCTGCAGAAGGGAGTCCATGATTATTTCCGCAAGCCGGTGACGAACGAAGAACTGGAGAATGCGCTGGACCGGCTGAACGAATTCGCGGACAAGAAGGGGCGGAGCCTGCTCGTTGCGGTCCGCAACGAGGAAGAGCGCAAGGGGATTGCCGATCTTCTGAACAATCCCGATCTCAAGATCACATCCGTGGACACGGGACGCAAGGCGCTGAACCAGATCAACGCCAAGGATTTTGACTGTGTTATTCTCGACAATGCGCTTCCGGACATGGACCTGATCCGCTTCGTCCGGGATATGCACAAGAATGCCAAGAACAAGCGGGTACCGGTTCTGGTGCGTCTGAGCCGGAAGCTGACGCCGGACGAGGAGAATGAGTGGGATGAGCTGACCCGGATGGCCGTGCTCAAAGAGGTGAAGTCCAATGTTCAACTGCTGGACGAGTCCTCGCTCTTCCTGCACCTGCAGGCAGAGAATCTCCCGGCCGAATCGAAGGAGAGACTGGTCAAACTGCATAACTCCGACGATATGATCGAGTACAAGAAAGTGCTTGTAGTGGACGACGACATCCGGAATATCTTTGCGCTGACGTCGATTCTGGAACGGCATCACATGAAGGTGATTCCGGCGGAGAACGGCCAGGATGCAATCAGTCTTCTGGAACAGACCCCGGACATCGAAATTGTGCTGATGGATATCATGATGCCGGGAATGGACGGCTATGAAACGACCCGCTCCATCCGGGAGAACGGACGCTTCGAAGAGCTGCCGATCATCGCTCTGACAGCCAAGGCGATGAAGGGAGACCGGGAGCTGTGCCTGGAAGCCGGATGCTCGGATTATATTACGAAGCCGGTTAACAGTGCCCAGCTGCTGTCCATGATGCGCACCTGGCTGGACCGATAATTTATATTTCCTGGGTGTAAAGCCGCAGTTCGCAGTTCGCGAACTGTGGCTTTTTTTGGGGTTTCTATGAGATGAATCACGAAAATGCCGAAAAAAGAAATCAATTGGTTCTTAAGTATCAGTTTCATTTATTAATCAGCGGTTTAATATACAATTATAAAATTCAGAAACTTCCAATTATTTCTGTTATTTATTTTTTATTCTCCGTCTTGAGCCATAGAAAGGCTCCTACGGACGGACCAGCTTTGGTTCCACAGTTGAATGCATCAGGATTGGATACATAAGGATTGGATACATAAGGAGGGACCCGTGAGACTGCTATTGATTGCCGGCGGATACGGATCCGTCGCACGCCAGTACATAACCAGTTCCACCGAATTGATTAACGAAGAACCGTTGACCCTCGCCGAAGCCATCGGTTACATAGCGGAGTCCCCTCTCCGGCCGGACGGCGTTCTGATTACCGAAGAGGCGCTGACGCTGGCCGCAGAACGCGACAGGCGCGATCTGGAGAGCCTCGTCGCCGGGCTGGCCGCCATTCTTCCGGCGCCGGTGCCGGTCGTGGTCCTCACCGGCGACGGCTGGAGACCCCGGGAATGGGAGGGGCTGCTTGCCCGCTGCCCGCAGATCCGGGTGGAGGCGGGGGATTACATACGGATGACTCCCGGGCTGCTCGCCCGTGGAATCGAGCTTGCCGCCTCAACGCCGCAGCGGTCTGCGGCCAAGGGCAAGAACTCCACTTCGGAGCCTGCACTGCCGCTGAATGCCGCGCAGCATGCGGGTTCCCGGCCGACCGGGGAGCCGGCAGCTCCGCGGAAATCGTTCCTGGACCGGTTCCGTTCAAAGAGCAAGGAACGCCATACGCTGGAGCCGACCGATGCGTTGACCCGGGAGCTTAACCGGATCAGCCGGGGAATCAGCCGCGTCGTAGCTGTAACGGGACACCGCGGCAGCGGAGTGACGAGCACGGCCGTCAACCTGGCAAGCGAGGCGGGCAGACGGGGGCTGAGCGCGCTGATCGTGGATCTCGACATGGATTACCGGAGCACGAATATGTACTTCGGAAGCTTCCACGAAACGACAAAGCGGGACGACGACATCAACGCCTCGCTGATCCGGACTCTGGCAAGACCCCAGGATTTTGCGGCGACCGCCTATCCGATCAAAGAGAATGTCTGGCTGACCGGACTCGGGTACGGGTTCGACGATGCGAGATTGATCGGGCAGTTCGTGACCGAAGCCCGGCTTACCGCCCTTCTGTCGCTGATGCGCAATCGTTTTAACCTGATCGTACTGGACCTGCCGCTCGATCTGCTGGGGAAGTACACCGAAATCATGATACATATCGACAGTTTTGGATTATGCGTTCCGAATGACCTGTATTCGGTGCTCAGCACGCTGCGCAATGTGGAGAACAAGCTCCCGAAGGAGCAAGTCGCCTACCTCAACGCCAAATCGAAGCTGGTCGTGACAAGGTACAACGACCGGTCCCGCTTCCAGGGAGAAATGTTCACGCCGGATGCGGTAGCCCGGGTGCTGACTTCGGGGCTGATGGACGGCTTCACCTATGAAATGAAGGTGGCGGGCCATGTTCCCTACAGCAGCGAGTTCGATTCCCAGATCGAGTCCGACGTGCCGCTTGTGTATACCAGCGCCCATTACGAACGCGCCTACGGCAATATACTTCTTCGACTACTGGAGGGAACGGGATAAATGGATTTGAGCGGTCTCAAAAATGCGGCTCCCAACCGGCAGCTGTTCAAACGGGGAGCAGCGCTGCTCTTCAGTCTGTTCATCATTGTGGCTTCCTACCTGGCCATCACGAAGGCGAGCAAGGAAGCGAGCGATGTCGTGACTGTGCTTCGGGTGAAGCCGAGCGAGGGGATCCCCGCTTTTGTTCAATTGAACGACCATCTGATTGAGAAGTACAAGCTCATCCGCAGGGAGTACACCGAGGACATGGTGCTCGCCGACGATCTGGAAGAGGTCAAGGGCAAGCTGACCGCCAACTTTTTGCGGAAGAACACGGTTCTCTACAAGGATCAGCTGATTGACGAGAAGCCGCAGAAGAACGAATGGCTGTACCGGGTGGAGGACAAGAACGAAGTGCTGACGCTGCCCTATAACTTCCTGGAGGTCGGGGGCGACATTCTGATGCCGGGCGACCGGGTGCGAATCCGGGTGACCTACGACGTCGACTCGGCCGGCGGAACCGGCAATCCGAACGCGGTTTATTCCCAATCGCCGAATAAGGTGAAGAAGACGGAGGTGCTGTTCGACAGCATCATTGTCAAAGATATGCTGAACGCGAACAGCCACTCGATCTACGAGGTGTATAAGGAAGTCCAGAAGCTCGACGAGAACAAGAAGCAGGAAGTCATGAAGAGCAAGGAGTTCCTGAAGAACATTCAGCCCCGGGCGCTGCTGCTGGAAGGGACGACGGAGCAGATCAACAAGTTCGCCAAGTATAAGGGCCTGGACGGGAATTCGTTCCTGATTACGATACTTAGCCGGAAGGACAGCGACGTCATTGTCGATCAGCTGCCCACCTTGGAGAAAGAGGTGGAGTCATGGATCGGAAGCGGCGAATAGGGCTGGACAGCATCTTTCAGAAGATCTCGTCGAAGGACCTGGTCGGAGCCGAGCTCCAGGAGAACAGTCTGATCTACAGCGTGGTCGGCTTCCTGCCGGCGACGGACTGCACGGACAATGCGCTGCTCATCAGCAATCTGGCCTACCTGCTCTCACAAAAAGGACTGAATACCTGCGTCGTCGATCTCAAGGTATTCTACCCCAATCTCTATCAGTATCTGGACGCGGCGCCGCCCAAGAGAGGAAGCGGACTGCTCCGGCTGCTCAAGAGCGACAAGGTCGATTTCCGCGACGAGTTGATAGAGACGAAGTACGAGCGGCTGTATCTGCTCTCGCCCAGCCAGCAGGATTTGATGGAGGAATATTTTGATTTCGAGTTCGGCCATCTGGAGCGGGTCATTGATACGCTGAAGAGCATGTTCGACCTGGTGCTGATCGACATTCCGAACAACCCGCCGCTGGAATTCTGCCTCGGGGCGATGAAGTTCTGCCACATCGGCTTCTTCACCGCCGCGGAACGGATGGAAGCTGCGGTCAATATGGTCAAATTGCTGGATTTTGCCCAATCGGTCGGCATCAGCACCGCCAAGTTCATGAGCGTTGTCATGATGAACCTTCAGAATATCGAGTTCGACTATAAGGTCATGCGGGAAATGGGCTTCCAGATCGCAGCGGCGCTGCCGCTGGTCAAGGAGGCGACCGTCTGCGCCCATGACGGCAGGCTCTATATCAAGGACAGTCCGATCGTCAATAAATACTTCAAGAGAGACATTCAGAAACTGGCCGACCGGCTGGCGGACCAATAAGGGAGAGGACAGCCTTGCTGACACGCGGAAAAATCAGCGATATGCAGCAGAAGGTGCTGCACCAGGCCCATCCCAAGGAGAACCTGGAGGATCTGGCCACCAAATATACGACCATCAGCTTTGAGGAAGCGCTGGAGCTGTGCCAGAAATACATAACCAAGATTACGACCCATGCCTACCGCCGGGAGACGGACCCCGGCCGGAAGCGGGAGATGACGAAGGCCTACATCAACGAATTTGTCGATTCGCAGATGCCTTCGGTCGAAGGCTATTATGAGCTGCCGCAGCTCAAGAGCGCGCTCATCAATGAGATCACCCACTACGGTCCGATTACCGAGGCGATGGAGGACCCCTCCATCGACGAGATTCGGGCGAACGGGCCGGATCAGATCTTCGTGGAGAGCGGCGGCAAGTCGATCCCCTGGGAGCAGCATTTTACCGACCGGGAGCATATGGAGCGGATTATCGCCAAGCTGATCGGCGTATCGAAGATGCGGCTCATTCCGAAGATGCCGATGGTCAACGCCCGCACGATTGAAGGGTACCGGGTCAATGCCACCCATGCCGATATTTCGCCGTACGGACAGCCGGCCTTCGTGATCCGGAAATTCAGCAAGAAGAGCATCAATCCGAAAATGCTGGTCGAGAACGGGTCGTTCTCGGCGAATATGTACCGATTGCTGTCGCTCATTCCGAAGTCGGACCTCTCCTGGATTACGGTCGGACCGACCGGCAGCGGCAAGACGACGCTGAACGAGATCCTGGTCAAGGAGATCAATCCGATGCAGCGCATTATCACAATCGAGAATCCGTCGGAGATGCGGCTGATCCGCCGCGAAGGCGGAAGCGAGCACGGACGGATTCTGAACGATGTGCTCCAGTACGAATCGGTGCCGGAGGACGACGATGCCAGCCCGGCGACGATGGAGAACCTGCTCATCAACGCGATGCGGCAGTCGCCGCACTGGATCGGTCCGGGGGAGCTGCGGACGCCGGGGGAATTCGCCACAGCGCTGCGCGCGGCGCAGACCGGGCATTATTTCTTCTCGACGCTGCATGCGGAAGGCGACCGGGAAGCGATCTACCGCTTCCTGACGGCCTATCTGATGGCATCGAACGAGCCGGCGGAGCTGGCGCTGCGCAATATTTGCAGCGCGGTGAAGTTCGTGATTTTTCAGGAGAAGCTCGCCGACGGCACCCGCAAGGTCACGTCCATCTCCGAAGTCACCGGAGCCGACGGACTGAACCCGCTCATTAATCAGATCTACCGCTTCGAGTACGAGGACGTGGTTGAGGAGTGGGACGGAGACCGGAAGATTATCCGGATCGCCGGACGGCACCGCCGGGTGGGCAAGCTGTCGCAGAAGGCGCAGCAGCTCATGATCAAGGCGGGGATCAAACGGAGCCGCTTTGAGCTCTTCACGGCCGATCCCGCGGATGATGAAACGGAGGTGTATGCGCTCAGTGAGTACGCCTCTTACGATTAGTCTGATGCTCGGCCTGGCCGGCTTCCTCCTGTTCAACGCCGTGTTCGGCGTAAGGTTCTTTCAGGGGCTGGGGGGCTATATTCTGGAGCAGGTCGATACGCTCGCCGAATATCTGGGCCGTTACAATACGAAGCGCTATGTGGACCGGGTCAAGCGGGAGCGGATCGTCAAGCGCAAGGAGAACCTCTACGCCAAGTACAACCGGATGGTCGAGGGCCTGATTCTGGATTTCAACATGCCGTTCACGCTGGAGAGCTTCACTTCGATTCTCTGCATCTGCTTCGCGATCGTCATGCTCCTGATTGTGCTGTTCATGAAGAGCCTGACCCTGTCGGTGCTGATTACGATCTCGGTCTTTATCGGCCTGCTTACCTTCTTCGTGATGCAGTCGCGGGCCATCCAGGCCCAGCGGCTCGAACAGATCATGGATGCGGAGGATGTCATCTGTCCATTGGCCCGCGAAGGCGTGCTGGTGGCGATCAAGAAGGTGATGGAGACGGACGAGTACATCAGCCCCGGCCTGCGGCCGTACTTCCAGCAGTTCATCGACAATTGCGAGAACAACGGCTATTCGTTCAAGCAGGCGATCCAGCTGCTGAACCGGCAGCTCGGCCCGAAGTTCGACAACTTCGCGAAGAAGGCAATTGTGTTCGAATACAACGAGCGGAAGGGCATGGCGGATATTTTCCTGGACATTGTGGACGAGAACGCGGTGCTGCGCGAGATTAATCTCAAGAAAGAGATGATCTTCCGGAAGATGAACCGCAGCTTCCTGATGAAGACGGCCGTAATTGTGCTGTTCTTCCTGTATGCGCTGACCGTGCCCGACTTCCGGGCGTTCATGCTTCATACGGATGCCGGCAAAATGATCAACACGGTCATGATCAGCGCCGTGTGCCTGAGCTTCGCCAGAAGCCAGGTGCTCCAGGGAAGCATGGGCGGAGGCGGGACGAAATGATTCTGCTCGCCAAGCTGGCCGCCATGCTGTCGATTCTCTATCTGGTGCGGGTGCTGTTCTATCCGATGATGCGCTCGGTTAGCCGCAGCCAGAAGAAACGGGCCCGCCAATACGTCAAGCAGCGCAAGAACGAGAAGTTCAGGCAGCGGGTCAGACGCTTCAAGCTCCGTCTCGCCCGCAAATATGCCGGAGCGCTGCTGAGCGCGGCCGAACGGGCCCGCTTCAAGAAGATGATCGACCGGCTCGATCTGAACAAAAGCCCGGAGGAGGTCCGGACGGAGCAGATTCTCTATCTGCTGGGAGCGCTGCTGCTGACCGCCCTGATGCTCAAGCTGAATCCGGTTCTCGGCTATCTGACCGCCATCTTCGTTATCCTGGGCTGGCTGTATCCGGTATCGGAGCTGGAACGGGCAATCGAGCGCAAGAACAAGAACATCGCCCTCGACTTTCCGGCCTTCTACAGCATGGTGTACTACCAGTACATCAAGTCGGTCAATATCCATCTGGCGGATGTGCTGAGAGACTATATTCCGAACGCCAATCCCGACATCGGCGAGGAGCTGGGCGTGATGCTCGACAACACCGAGTACGGCGAGGAGTTCGCGCTGAAGCAGCTCAAGAAGCGGGTGCCTCTGCATTATGTCATCAAGTTCTGCGACATTATGGAGACCCGGCTGAAGGGCTATGACAACGTCGCCCAGATGGCTTATCTCAAGAACGAGCTGGACGGCTTCCGGGTGCGGGCGCTGGAAGAAGAGCTGGAGCGGCGGGAGAGAAGCGGGGCCCGCATCCAGATGGCGCTGATCCTGGTGCTTGCCGCCTATATCCTGATCTACTACCTGTTCACGATTCTGGGTTCCATCAAAATGTTTCAATAGCATGAGGAGGACAATGAAATGAAGAAGACAGCGGATACGAAATTGCAGAGATTCCTGGCCGACGAGCGCGGAGCGGTCGGAGTGAAGGAGATCGCCGCTACCGTGGCGGTCATTGTGGTCATCGGCGCGGCGATCAGCCTGATCACCGGAACCTTTTTGAATACGTGGATCAGCGAGGTCTGGGATCTGTTCATGAAGCAGATTGAGAATATGACGACCTGACCGGAGGCTGGCGATGCGTGGTGTTGCGAAAGGCGTGCTCGGCGTGATTCTATCCTCGGTCGCGATTCTGCTGCTGCTGAATCTGGCCTATTTCTTCCCGTGGTATTTGACGCTGATAACCGAGACCTATAACGTCTCCCAGGTTGTGGCCGGAGATAATTATATGAAGGAAAGCTACTATGAAGAGGCGCTGGACCAGCTTCAGGAACGTCCGGTCTACCGGGACAAGGCGGACGACATCGAGATTCGGATTACGAATGCGGACGGACGCAGCGCCATCGGGGATGACGACGAGACGGTCTATTACGACAGCGCCGAGAGCGACAAGCCGTACCTGCAGCGGGGGGAGCCGCTGGAGGTGGAGATCCGGGCGGTCTATCCGTTCACGGTCACCTTGTGGGGCAAGAAGCTGGAACGGGAATTTCCCGTCTCCTTCAAGATGTCGACCACGGGCCTGAAGCATTACAAGGATCTGGATTACTATAGGGACTGATGGGAAGGGGAGCCAGTGAGAAATATTGCGATCGCTATTCTCGTCGTCGTTATGGCGTCCATTGTCATTGAGCCGCTGGTGGAATTCGCCAATGTGTTCAGGGAGAAGGTGACGGTCAGCTCCGCAGTCTCGAACGCGCTGCGGGCGGCGAGGGACCGGAGCCTCGAGGATGAGCTGATGCGGGACCTGGATGCCCGGGTGGACGAGGACCGGTTCAAGGCGTATTTTGCCGAAGCTTTCGGAGATGCGCTGCATCTGCGGGTGTCGGGCAGCAGCGGCGACGAGGTGACGTTCCGTTCGGAGAAAGAACGGTTCCATCCGTTCACGGTCCGGTTTGAATTCGACGAATCGACGGATTCCCGGAACCGGATCGTCACCCGGGTTCACGTCCGCGCGGAGTCCAAATACCTGTACAAGACCAAGTACCTGAAGCTGGCCGAAGCCGCAGGCAGTCCCGGCGACTACAAGCTGGTCAGCGAACGGACCTATCTGCTCTCGGTCCGCAACTAGATCACTTAAGGGAGAGTCATTCGTGGACTATATCATGATTACTCTGCAGACGGCGGACGGCAGGCAGGCGGATCTGAAGGTGCCGGCGTTCGTGCCGGTCGGCGATCTGCTGGATATGCTGGAGGAAGCGCTTCAGCTCCGCAAGGGGCCGCAGACGCGGCTGCAGGCCGAACCGCTTGGACGGATTCTGCAGAGCGCCAAGACACTGGGGGAACAAGGCGTCTGCCACGGAGCCCTGCTGACCGTCATTTCATGAAGGAGCGATTGCATGAACGGCAACCTGTACAACGGAGGACTGGTTCACAGAGACGGAGACCAGCTGCTCGTCACCGATATCAAGACCTACTCCGGCACTTATCTGATTCATAACGGGACCGGCTTCGACCTGTTCACGGACAGCCTGATGTGGTTCATGAACGAAGGGGAATCCGGCATCCTGTACAGCGACCAGCGCAGAGGGAACCGGCTGTACCGTTCCGTCTCCGCCGCGCGCGGGGATGTGCTGGTGCTGGACAAGCCGTGCGCGCAGCCGGTGGTCCGCGGCGGACTCATCTATTATCTCGATGAGCGGGACGGAAGTCTCTGGTGCTGCTCCGAAGACGGGCGGCATGACCGCAGGCTGTCCGAAGACAGGGCCGGAGGGTTCCTCCTGCTGGATGATGAGTCGGTGCTCTATTCGACTCCGCTCGGAATCAAGCGGGTTCTGGCCGGGGGAGGCCGGGCCGAGACGGTCAGCCCGGCCGTCACCGGGCGGATGATCCAGGCGGGCCGGAAGGTGGCCTATGCGGACAGGGAACGGGAATTCGCGCTGACGCTGCTCGATCTGGACAGCGGGGAGACCTCTGCGGTAGGCGGTATTGCGGCGGCCTCGATCAATACGGACGGACGCTATCTGTACTGCGCCAACCGGCGCAACCGGAGCAGCCTGTACCGGGTGGACCCGGCGGCGGGAACCGGCATTCGGATCAGCGGCGACAGCGCCGATTATCTGCATCTGGACGGGGATGACATTTACTTCAGCAGCGGCCGCGAGTGGTATCGGCTGCCGCTGACGGGCGGAGAAGCGGAGAAGCTGCCGGCCCCGGGAGGGGATGCCGATGCAGACTGAATTCAGCCGTCAGCCGCGGTTCCTTCCGGAAATCCCGCGCGGCGAAGTTGAAGTGCCTAACCCGCCGATGCTGCAGGAGAAACCGGAGATCTCCTGGTTCGGCATTCTGCTCCCGCCGATTGTGATGCTGGTCATTACGGTGCTGATTGCAATGACTTCCCAGTCACTCTTTCTGCTGATCTCGGTCGCCACGACCGTGATGACGCTGATCGGCTCTCTGGGAACGGCGATTTCGCAGATTCGCAAGTATGCCCGCAAGAAGAAGGAGCGGGAGCAGAAATACTTGCAATTCATCGCCGACACGCGCAGCGAGCTGTCCGTGGCCCGGGAACAGCAGAGCGCGGCGATGAACGGGATGTTCCCCGAACCGGGGGAATGCGTGCGCCGGATTATGGAAGGGGACCGTCGCTTATGGGAGAAGACGCCGGTTCATGGCGACTTCCTGGCGGTGCGGATCGGGGTCGGAAGCGCTCCGCTGGAAATGGAGATCCGCTATACGAAGCAGGCGATCATCCTGGAGAGCGATCCGCTGATTATGGAGCCCCAGCGGCTGGCGATGGATTATGCCAAGGTTCCGGGCGTGCCGATAACGGTCAATCTGCTGGAATCGGAGATCTGCGGCCTGGCCGGGGAAGAGGCCAAGACGCAGGCGCTGCTGACCTCTATGATGCTCCAGCTCGTTACCCATCAAGGGTACGACGATGTCCGGATTGTACTTCTGACAAGCGGCGATGGCATGGAGCGCTGGAGCTGGATGAAATTCCTTCCGCATCTGTGGGACGACGGTATGAATGTCCGCTTCCTGCTCTGCGGGCAGGCGATTGCGCATCAGGTGCTCTCCGAAATGTATGCGCTGCTGAAGGACCGCGAGCTTCGGGCGGCGGGCGGCGGCATTCTGCCGCACTACCTGTTCGTAGTTGAGGACGTCACCCTGCTGGAGAATGAACCGATCGGCAGATACCTGTACAACGGCAGCTCGAAGCTCGGCGTATCGACGATCTTCGTCGCGCCGAATGCCGCCTATCTGCCGATGAACTGCAAGGTTGTAGTCTCGCTGCAGGGCAAGCATGGAGAAATGGCCGACCGGGTTACCGGCGGGAAGACGGCATTCACGCCGGATCAGACGCAGCTCGGCGAGCTGGATCTGGCCGCGCGGAAGCTGGCCCCGCTTCGGATCAAGCAGACGAACGCGGGCTTCGCGCTTCCGACCTCGGTGTCGCTGCTGGACATGCTTGAAGCGGAGAAGGTCACGGATACCGATCTGCTGCTGAACTGGACGCGGAACCGGACCTACAGGGGCATGAGCGTGCCGATCGGCGTGCGCGCCGGCGGCGAGCCGCTTCACCTTGATATGCACGAGACGGGCTTCGGCCCGCACGGCCTGGTGGCGGGAACGACCGGCTCCGGCAAGAGCGAGCTGCTCCAGAGCATTATCGTGTCGCAGGCGGCTCACTACCATCCGCATGACATCGCCTTTGTGCTGATTGACTACAAAGGCGGCGGGATGGCCGACGCCTTCCGGGGAATGCCGCATCTCGTGGGCACGATTACGAACCTGGGAGGCAACCAGACGACGCGGGCTCTGCTGTCCATCAAGAGCGAGCTGATGCGAAGGCAGCGCCTGTTCTCGGAGCACGGAGTCAACAACATTGATAAATACCAGAAGCTGTACTACAGCCGCTCCGATCATGCGGGCATGCCGGCGATCCCTCATCTGATTATGATTGCCGACGAATTCGCGGAGCTGAAGCAGGACCAGCCCGACTTCATGAAGGAGCTGGTCAGCACGGCGCGGGTCGGCCGAAGCCTGGGCGTCCACCTGATTCTCGCCACCCAGAAGCCGGCGGGGGTCGTCGACGACCAGATCTGGAGCAACTCGAAATTCAAGATCTGCCTCAAGGTGCAGGACGAGGCGGACAGCAAGGATGTCATCAAGCGGCCCGACGCCGCCATGATCAAGGAGCCGGGACGCGCATACATTCAGGTCGGCAACGATGAGATCTTCGAGCTCTTCCAGTCCGCTTACTCCGGCGCGGATTATGATCCCGAAGGAGAGCTGCGGAAGGTGGAGAACCGGACGAAGCGCCTGTACAAGCTGTCCGTCACCGGTCGAAGCGAACAGATTTATCCCCTGGAAGAGGAGAAAATCGCCCGCCATGAACTGCCGTCCCAGCTTCAGGCGATGGTGGAGCATATGATCCGGACGGCCGAGCAGTCCGGCATCCGGCCGGTCAAGGGTCCTTGGCTGCCGCCGCTGCCCGAGACCGTCTATCTGGACGATCTCCTTCCGGCGGAGAGCGAGGAGGGCATCCGGGCGCGCCGGGAAGCGCTGCTTCGGATTCCGGCCGGACTGCTGGACGACCCGAGAGGACAGCGGCAGGAGGCGCTGGAGCTGGATTTTGCCGCAGAGGGGAATCTGTTCGTCTACGGCGCTCCCGGAACGGGGAAGACGGTGCTGCTGCGAACGCTGCTGCTGTCGGCTGCGCTGCTCTACACGCCGGATGAATTCCATGGCTATATTATGGATTTCGGCGGCGGTTCGCTGAAACCGCTGGAGCGGCTGCCGCATATCGGCGGCGTCATGACGCTGGAGCAGGAGGAGAAGATCGACCAGTTCATGCGGTTCGTGTTCCGGATCATGGAGGAGCGCCGGACGCTCTTCGGGGAGACGGGCAGCGAGGGCTTCGCGGATTACCGCGCGAGCGGCGGGACTCTGCCGGCGGTGATGCTGGTCATCGACAATTATTTTGCCCTGTCGGAGACGTATGAAGAGATGGATGCGCAGATGGTCGTGCTGGCCCGGGAAGGCTTCAAGTACGGCATCTACCTGGTCGCCACGGCGACGAACAGCGGTCTGGTCCGCTACAAGTTCTCGGTCAACTTCACGATGGCGATCAGCCTCCAGATGACGGAGAAAAGCGAGTACGACGGCATTGTCGGACGGACCGAAGGCCTGGAGCCGGCCAGAACGGCCGGGCGCGGTCTGGTCCGGGGCAAGCCGCCGCTCGAATTCCAGACGGCCCTCCCCGAATTCAGGGAGGTGCGAACGGACGGGCTGATCGAACGGCTGGAAGGCCGGTTCGACAGCCGGGCGGTTCCGATTCCGGTCATGCCGGCCTGGATCGACCTCCGGTCGCTGGAAGGCGAGGGGACACGGCTGGGAATCGGACTGGCCAGCAATGATCTGCAGCCGGTCCACCTCGACCTGCAGACCCATCCGGTCTTCATGGTTGCCGGGGATGCGATGTCAGGCAAGAGCACGCTGCTGGTATCCTGGATCAGCCTTCTCGCAGAGAAGGAGCCGGGTCTGGAGGTATATGCGCTGGATTCGTCCGGCATGGGCCTGTTCGAGCTGATGAAGCGCCCCTATGTCACCGACCTGGCCGGCGTGGAAGACTTCTACGACTTCAGCTCGGCGTTCCGGGAGAAGCTGGACGCCCGCCGCTCGGAACTGCTGGCCTGCCGGATGGCGGGAGGAGACGCCGCCGCGCTCGCGGCGGGCTGGAGCCCGATCGTGTTCGTGATCGACAAGCTCGGCGAGCTGACCGGCAACGATATGTATGCGCTGCATGAGCTGCTCGAGCGGATGATCCGGCAGGACCGGGGGCTGAAGGTCTCGGTCATCGCCGCCGACAACACCGCGGAGCTGGCCTCGAACTGGGATACGCTCGGCAAGGTGATCCGGGAGGAACAGACCGGGCTGCTGCTCGGGAGAATCAAGGAGCAGAGCCTGTATAACGTCTCTTTCCCTTACGGTTCCCAGGAGCGGAATATGGAGCTCGGCGACGGATATCTGATTGTGAAGAACCGGTACACCGGACTTCGGTGCGGCGTGCTGCGATAACTTAATTTCTTATCCTGAAGGAGGTATGCCTGTGTCAATCAGTCCTTCCGAAATCCGGCGCAATGCGTCGAGGATCAGCGGACTCACCGGCGATGTCCGGCAGGTCCAGCGGGAGCTGGGAACCCAGTACCGGCAGGTCGGAGAGTTCTGGACGGGCACGGCCTCGAAGACGCTGCAGAGCGAGTACCCGGGGCTCGACGGCGAGATCAAGGCGCTGATCCGCAGTCTGGAGCGGCTGGAGAGCGGCGTGGAGCGCGTCGCCTCCCAGGTGCAGCGGGCCGAGCAGGAGCGGGCCGAGAAGAAGCGGCTCGCGGAGAAGCTGGCGGCCGAGAAGAGAGAACGGGAACGCAAGGAACAGGAAGAGAGAGCCCGGAGCAGGCAGCGGTAACCGCGTTCAGCCGGGATACTCCTTGAAAGGAGGTGAACACACATGGCGGGCAACAATTTGACATTCAGTCCTGATCAGGCGACAAGCGTCGCCAAATCGATCAGCAACAAAGCGAACAATGCAGACACCTTGATCAAGAATCTGCAGAAAGAAATCCATGCCGTAAGCGGCTGGTGGCAGGGCGAATCCCAGACGGCTTTCGTTCAGCAGTTCGACGGACTTATGCCAAGCTTCAACGAGCTGGTGAAATGCGTGGAGAACATCAGCAAGAACCTGATTCAGATCGCGAACATCAAGCAGCAGGCCGAGCAGGAAATGGCCAGCAAGCTGCGCAGCAGATAATAAGCACAGTGCCAACCTTGGCGGGGCAAGCGGACCGGTGCGTTACGGTCTGCTTGCCCTGCCGTATACGGCTGGCGGACGAAGACGATACACAACCTGGGGGGAGCTTTGAAGTGGAGCTGACCGATAAGGAATATTTGACGCTGGCCTTTATGGAACCGTCCGTTCTTCGGGAGGGAACGGCAGGGATGACCGTGCGGGACCTGCTCGGCGGCGAACCGGCGGAAGCCGGAGCGGCGGCCGGTAGCGGCGGAATGTACGGGCTGAAGCTGGCTGACCGCTGGATCGCGCCGGAAGCCGAAGGCTATGCTTTTAGGAATGAAAATGACGATAGATGGCTTATCTTCTTATATACAGCGGAATTCTCGCTGAACGCCCTGAAAGGCCTCCTCTCCGGGGAGAACGCTCTGCTGAAGCAGTCCGTGGAATTTCGGAATACGGCCGGCGGCAGCGGACGCCTCGCTGTAACCGGCTTCGGCCTCGGCGGCGCGCTTGCGCTGTTCGCAGCCGGTTCGTCCGGCGGCGCGGCGGCCGGCGTCGTCTTCGACGCGCCGGGCGTCTCCCACCTGCTGCCGGAAGAAGGGGCGCTTTTGTCCGGCATTCGCAACATCGCCGCGCCCGGCAGCGCCGGCACAGCGCTGGGCACACACGGCGAGACGCTGGAATTCGCTCTGCCGGAAGGCGGAGCGGGCAGGAAGGCAGGGCCGGAGGCTGCGCTGCTCGGCCAGCCGGACCAAAGCGCCTACCGGACCGATGATGCCGGCCGGGTGCTGACGGGCCGGCCGGACGAGACCTATGCGCTGCTGGCCCATTTGGGCGTGCTGCTTGAGGAAGGGCCTGCCGTCAGAGCGGTGGCGGAGGCGTTCATCCGGGCTGCGGGACTTGCGAACAGCGGGGCGCGCGAGCTGGTTCACGCGCTGGTGCCGCTGACCGAGCGGGCCGATCTCCAAGGTATCCGGGAAGCACTGCTGGAGATTGCCGCCGGCTACGACCGGGAGGTGCAGCAGATCTGGACCGCCTGGAAGCGGGACCTGTCGGAGGACGCGAGGAAGCTCGGACCGACCGAGCTGTCGGAGCTGTTCGAGTCCCGCAGCGAAGCCGCCATGCGCGAGGCGTCCGAGCGGCTGGAGGATCTGATCCGGGTAACGGAGGCGTTCCTGGTCGTACTGGTGCTCCTGGAACCGGAGCACGGCAGGCTGGCCGACCGGCTCGAGGATCTGGTGGAGACGGTCACCGGAGGCATGACGGCGAGACTCAAGCTGTTGTCCCGGCAAATGCCTGAGGAGCTCGCCGGCTTGATGGAGCAATCCATGAGCAGAATGTTCGTATGGCCGGATCTTCAGTTTGCACCCAGATTGCCTTAAGGGAGAGTGGACCGGATTGAATCCATTAATCAGAAGGACGGTGTGTATACCAATGGCTCTCATAACACTGCTCAGCCTGTTTGGCTGCGGGAAGTCCCGGGACGAACGGGCGGCGGACCGGATTGTCGAGGCCCTGCAGGAGAAATACGGCGAAGAATTCGTGCTGGACGGCATCGGAGGAAGCTGGGGGACGATGAACCCCAACACCTTGAAGGCGATCGCCCGGCCCAAGGCCGACCCCACCCTTAAGGTGCCGGTGGAGATTACGAAGGATTTGAAGCAGATCTACGACCAGTACCTGAATCAGCGCGTGGCCCGCAGCAATGAACCGAAGATTCAGGAGCTGGCCCGCAAGCATTGGCCGGACGCCCGGATTGTGAATGTGAACGACACCCGGCTGGCCTATCCGGAGAGCAGCGACACCTCCATGACCTACCCGGAGTTTCTGAAGCAGAATCCGTCGAATACGCTGCTCGTCAAGGTGTACCTCGATGCCAGCGGCTATGTGGATCCGAAGGGAAATATGGACCAGGAGGCGGAGATTGCGAAGTATCTGGCTTTTGCCGAAGAACTGGCCGCAAGCGGCTATGTCAGCAGCAGGATCTCCTGGGTCTATCTGACCCCTGACGCGTTCAGCCGGTTGGAGGAGGCGAAACAGTCGGCGAGCTCTGTGGATGCGTTCTTCAATGAGGAGGAAGAGACCGGTGTTCCCCGGATGATTACCCGGGTCGGCTGCGAGATCGACGCTTCGGGCCGGGTGAAGCAGACCAAGGCGGAGCTTCAGGCGTATCTGGACCAATGGAGAGAGAAGAGGCTGGAGAGCCTGCATCACTGGAGGTGAGCGTACATGGCGGATGACCAAAAACTGACCGAAGTGGAACTCAAGCAGATCTCCCAGCTCGTCTACCTGGACGTCATTGATTCCAAGGGTGTCGGCTCTGAGCTAGAAGACCTCTATTTCGATAACGGCAAGAAAATCACCGTCGGCCAGTTGATTGACTACTATACCGCAGGCGAGGGGCTGGATAAGCTCAAGGCCCGTTATCCGGATAAGCTGAACGGAACGAAGGAATCCGAGCAGTGGATTCAGCTTCTGGAGTCCATGGACACGGACAAATACCGGAACTGGGAGATCACCGACGTGGTCTCGCACAACAAGCTGGATCAGTCCGGCTTCGTCGCCTTTACCGTCGATACGAAGAACGGGGCCAAGGTCGCTGCCTTCCGGGGGAGCGAGCCGATCAATGATCCGTATTACCGGAACGACTGGAAGAACAACGGCACCACGGCCTACGAGCTGGAATCGCTTCAGCAGAGAGAGGCCAGAGCCTATATGCAGAAGTTCGGCCTGCACGGAGAGGACCTGTATATCACCGGCCACTCGCTTGGCGGCAATCTGAGCCTCTTCTCTTCCTTTGTAATGACGGACGACCAGCGCAGCCGGCTGATCAGCGTATCCACCTTCAATGCACCCGGCTTCAACAAGGCGCTGCTGGACCAGTACCGGAGCCAGATTGATGCCATGAACGGGAAAGGCCAGATTCTGGAGTACCGCAATAAGCATGATCTCGTTCCGGCTCTGTTCCTGAACCCGTCGGACGGGATCTACATTGATACCACTTCCGATGCGGTGACCGGCTTCTCGCATCATTCGCTCTTCTCGTTCGCGCAGGACGACGGCTCCACCTTCCACCGGTCGGACTCGCAGATGCGCGCCGTAATTCCGAATCTCGTGCACCATGTGACCGTCGGACTGGAAGCGGTGCCCAGTTTTCTGAAGGAGACGCTGGTTACGGAGGTTTTCAAAATCTGGGACGGCGACGTCGAATGGTACCATGTTCTGTTCGGAGCCGCGGCCGTAGCCGGAATCGCCCTTGCCGGTCCGTGGGCGGTCCTGTTAGGCGCGCTGAAAGTTGTGGCAGCGCTGTATGTCATCGGCTTTGTCATCGACAAAGTCATTCCCTGGATCAAGGAAGGCGTCGCGCATGTCGCAGAGCTCGTCGAGACCTTCTTCAACGAAGCGGTGGAGGTAATCACCGGGCTGTATTTCCAGGCGGTGGACGCCGCCAAGCTGATCGGAAGCCGGATCGCCGAGTTCGCGCGTCAGGTGAAGAGCGCGGTGACCCAGTTCTTCCACGAGCTCAAGGAAGGCTTCAAGCAGTTCGTAGCGGATACCATTCAGTTCGTGGAAGCCCAGAAGGAAAAGTTCATCCGGATGAAGGAGCAGGTGGCCCGCAAGCTTGGGGATATCTTCGAGTCGGTGAAGTCAACCATCACCCGCAAGAAGGACGAAGTGGTGGACGGGGTGCGCACATTCAAGAACAAGCTGATCGGGGGCTTGAAGGCCAAGATCAAGACCGTGGCGAAGTACGCTGTCTCGGCGGCCGGAGCGGTCCGGTCGGCGCAGATCAAGGCGACCGTCAGCCGGATCGAAGCCCTTCATCAGCTCCTGAGGCAGAAGGAGGAGCGAATATCGGATCTGGTCGCCCGAATCCGAAGTGTGGCCTCCGGGGTATCCTCCAGCGTCGGAGGAGCCTACCCGGAATCTTATGTGCAGTCTGCGCTCCGGGAGCTGGAACAGACCCAGCAGGAGATCCGGTCCCAGGAACGCCGCGTCTCCGAGACGCTCAAGCAGCAGTCGGACGGCGTCAAGTACTCGGTAAATACGTACCGCAGCACCGAAGCGAAGCTGTCGGCCATGGCCCGTGCCTAGGCCCGGAAGACAATCCCATTCCGAGAGGAGCTCTTATTCATGAAAATGCTTAAAGCAGCGAAGCTGCGACAAATACTGGCGGTCCTTCTCATGGCCGCTCTGCTTGCTGTTCCGTTCCAGGCGTCGGCCGCCAGCCTGCCTCTGCGGGTCGTGGTGGATGGAGACAAGGTGTACTTCCCGGACGCGCAGCCGTTCATTGATTCCAAGCAGCGGGTCCAGCTTCCGGTGCGGTTCGTCACTGAAGCGCTGGGCGCGAAGGTGCTGTGGAACGGCCCGGCCAAGAAGGCGAGCATTCTTCTGAACGGCAAGACGATGGAGGTCTATATCGGCAAGTCGAGCTATACCGTGGACGGGAAGACGAAGCGCATGGACACCGCTGCGGTGTTCAAGCAGTCCCGTACCTTTGTGCCGCTGCGTTTTCTCTATGAAGGGCTCGGCGTCCGCGTCAACTGGGACGATTCCGTCAAGACGGTCTACATCAGCACCAAGAGCGGCGGAAGCGAAGCTGGTGGCGAGCCCGCGCAGCCGTCCGGGGGAACCAAGACCGCCGATGTCCACGGGTTCAAGGTGAACTATGTCGAGATGGGGCCGAACCTGGACCCCGTCTATATTACCGCTTCGCGGATGACCGTCTATGAGAACGATGACTGGAAGGCCGGTCAGGTTCTGCTGCAGCTGACCATCGTGTTCGGCGATGTCGGGTCCGACCCTGTCCAGGGGGCGAAGGATGCCGAGAACGTCCTGAAGCAGAAGGTGGAAGCCGATGTGGTGGCTGCGGTTATGAATTATGCCCGCACGAAGAAGCAGCGGAGCGACATTTTGCCGGACAAGACGTTCCAGTCGAAGGACTACAAAATTCTGGTAGGATCGCGGGAATACGAAGATGTTGCCATTATTCTGTACCCCCGCTAGAACTTCCGGCAGAGGCTAAACGATATCACGAAGAGGACGGAACCGATGTTGAGGAGAAAATGGATCAAGCGATCGCTGTGCCTGGCGCTGCCGGCCGTAGCGGCGGGCATGCTGTTGTCGGGCGTGTTCTTCCCGGTGAAGGCCGAGGACGGCGTGCCGGAAGATTACCCGAAGACGCCGGCGGAGGTGCGGGCTTACATTAATAACGACATGAAGGAACTGTACGGACTCGCGAATTATTACCCCCAGGAGACTGGCAAGGGCAGGCTTCGCGAGGATCTGCTGAAGAAGCGGATTCAGTCCGGCGACGTCACCTTTGAAATGATCTACGGATCGAGCCACGGTGAACCGCTGGTTCACAAGAACAATATGTATCCGTATGCCGGATACAACCTCTACGGAGAGTCCGTATCGGCGGAAGGCGTTCCTTGGTACGCCGGCTGGAGCGGCGTGAAGATCCAGAACTTCGATCTGATCAAGACGCCGTGGAACGACGAGCGGTTGGGCGACCGGGCGAAGCGGAACAAATTCAACCAGTATAAGGACCGGTCGAACAAGTACCTCGCCGATTCGGACGGCAGCTTTGAACAGTCGATCCTCTACGGACTGAACGAAGCTTACGCCGGAAGGAAATACAGTGAATTCATCTATAACGGCATGAACCGCGAATATGCGGACCGTGTCGTCTATGACGCCAATTCGGCGCCTTCCAAGGGCGGGCAGTGGATCGATTATGTCCAGATTATTCAGCCGCCGACGTACCTGTCCTGGGGGACGGGCCGGATCTTTATCGATCATTCCAGCGGCAGCATCACCTATCTGGACATTCCGATCGCTCCGTTCATTCTTCAGGCGGATGATCTGGCGCCGCACTTCGAGAACCTTCCGTCCGGCGCGCTTGCCGGAGATTCGGTAACGGTCGGCGTCCGTGTCCGTTCCACCTTTGACGGCGAGCGGTCCACCGATTACGCCTGGCAGATTACCGACTCGTCCGGCCGGGCGGTTCAGGCCAACTACCGGGGACATGCTTCCTCGGCATCCGGCGACCTGACGATTCCGGGCAACCATGAGCGGATGCTCTACGCGTCCTTTGTCATGCCGGAGGACAGCGTCCGGATCAAGTTCACGGTCAATGCGGACAAGAATCCGAAGGAAGCCCTTTATGCCAACAACACCGTCCAGTCCACGTTGAAGGAGGTCCGGCCTATGGCCGGCGCCAAGCAGAAAGTTGATCTGGACTACAATGTGCTGTCAAAGGAAATCCGGTTCCCGCTGGCTGACGGCGCCGCCATTCAGGCGGTTCTCATGCTGCCGGGAAGTTCCCGCTGGTCGGGCAACGCCACCGGCGCGCTGAAAGTCGGCAACGGAGCGCCCGGCCTGCTGCGGAGCTTCACGGTGCTGAACAATCAGCCGGTGAACGACGCGGCTTCAACAATTACGCGTAGGCCGGTGGTTGAAGCGAAGCTGCTGCGGACGGACTTCGGAGACAATCCGCTCGGAAGAGCCTGGCTGAACCCGGGCAATGCCTTTACTCCCCGGACCAAGAGCGGGACCGTGAATTTCTCGGGAGCCGTCTCCAGAGGCTACATCCGTACCTATGAGACCTGCCGAACCGCGACGAATACCCAGGGCAAGTCCGAGCGGGTCTGCACGACCCGCGAAGAGAACGGGACCACGGGCGCTCCGTTCACTCCGGGGCAGGATACCGTATCGGTCCATGCATTTGTCTACAATGGGCGGACGGAGGTTCCGGCCAAAGAGTACGAGGACAAGATTGAGGACAATGACAAGGATGCTCTGCTCAAAAAGCTGCTGTGGACCAGCGAGGCCTATCCGGTCCGCACCGTCCGCTGGATGGCGCATGAAGACCAGAACGGCCGGCTGTTCGACTGGACCGGCGTGCCGGGACAGTATGAGCGCAGCTTCACGCAGCAGGCCTCCGGCAAGCTGGTCTGGAAGAAGGAGCAGACGATGGAGGCGGCCTACAGCCAGGGACGGGAAGCCGCCCGGCGGATGACCAACAACAAATCGGACTATGACAAGGCCGTGTTCGCCACGGACCGGCAGCTCCAGGGCTACGATTATCCGATCAAATCGGGCTACTATTTTAACCCGGCCGGCGTTTACAGCTTCACGCTGGAGACCGTTACCTACAAGCCGACCGACGCCGATACGAAGGACCACCGCGATCTGGTGAACGCCGTCATCGACTCGTTCCGCTACGAGAGCAATCTGGTCTACATCAACAACAACAAGGAAGCGGTCAATCTGCTGAATGAGCCGCTTGCACGGACCGGCAATACGATTGTGCCGAAGCCGGCTGCCTTAAGCGTGAAGAAGGCCAAAGGCGTCAATGCGCTGCCGCTGATTGTCGTCGAAGACCGTTCGACCGACGATTCCCGCTACACGAAGAAGGTGGAGGAAATCTATCATTCGCAGAACCGGGAGAACCTGGAAGAGACCCACGCCTTCTGGCGGAACATCATGGAGGGGTATGCGGAATCGAGCACCAAGGGCAGCTTCGATGCGTTCAAGTATCGGGAGTTCGTCAAGGACGGCCAGCATATGTATCGAATCACGGAGAAGACGACGGTCAGCATCCGCGTCAATCCGAACAACATGCCGGTCTATACGGACGCCCGCATGGCGGACGGCAGCTACTATGTCAGAGCCTGGATTGCCGACACCGAGCTGTCGGACAGCTCCAATGCCTACAAGAAGCTCGGCAAGCTGGTCGGCGTGAAGCCGCTGGACGAGATCCGGATCAGCGTCAAGGGTTCCATGTATGATGATTTGAACAACTGAGATCTTACGGCAGGGCAGGCGTCCATACTAGCGGGACGCCTGTTCCTGTACGAACCGGCGGATTCGGGATAGAACTCTCGCGATCAGAAAGGAGACAGCGGAGGATGAAGCGAATCGGGACAAGGACGGTGACGATTATAGTGGCGCTGTGGACGGTATTCAGCCTTTTCGGCTGCGGGCTCTCAAGAGAGGAACGCGCGGCCGAGCGCATTCTGAAAGGACTGGAGGCGAAGTACGGAGAACCGTTCACCCTGGACGGCATCGGCGGAAGCTGGGGGACAATGAACAACCATACTCTGAAAGCGATTGTACGGCCCAAGAGCGATCCGAATCTCAAGGTAGCGGTGGAAATGACGAAGGACGGGAAGCAGCTCTTCGACAAGTATTTGAACCAGCGCGTGGCGAAGAACGAGGAGCCGAGAATCCGGGAGCTCGCGCAGCGACTCTGGCCGGCGGCGAGTCTGAGCGTCGCCAACGACACCCGGCTGACGTATCCGAAAGAGCGGGACATCTCGATGTCATTTGCCGAGTTCATGGAGCGGTATCCCACCAACATCCAATTGGTGTCCATTTATCTTGACGCCAGCGGGCACTTGAACGGCGAAGGACGCATCGACTCCGGACAAGAGCTGCCGAAATACCGGGAGTTCGCCGGGCTGCTCAAGGATCAGGGCTATTACCGCACCTCGGTCAACTGGGTGTACCTGACTCCTGAGGCGTATTTGCGTCTGGGCGAAGCCAGAGCCTCAAGCGATACCATCGATCAATACCTGATGAAGCTGGAGGAAGACACCGGCAAGCCCCAGATTCTGGCGGTATCCGGCCTTACGCTGGATGCAGGAGGAACGATAGAGGAGACGGAGCAGGAGATTCTCTCATATTTTGATGCCTGGGAAGAGCAGTCCCCCGGCCGGACGGAATAGGCCGGTTGAACCCTTCGGTCATTTCGGCGAAGTGAGCGAAGGGAGCAGAAGCGTAAGAAGAGCCTGCCGGGAGCAACTCCCGGCAGGGCTTGGGGAAGACTAGACTGTACGCCGGATCGGGCGAGGGAGGCGGACTGCGGGAGCGAATTCATGCTCCAGTACGGTGACCTCATACCGCTCTTCCGGCGTGCGGATCTTCACTTTGTCGCCGGGCCGGCTGAGCAGCAGCGCGCGGCCGACCGGGGACAGGCAGGAGATGCTGCCGCTCTCCAGCGAGCCCCCATCGGGCAGCGCGATGACAAAGCGCTCCTGATCCAGCGTATCCTCGAACCGGATCATCACCCGGGAACCGACCAGAACGACAGGGGGCGGGGTCTCTTCGGCAGCGGCTACAAGCTCTTCCAGGGTCTGTTCGTAGCGGATCAGAAGCTGTTCCATCTCCAGCCTTTCGGGCAGGGCGTATGCTTGCAGCTTCTCCATAAGGGTATAGCGGTTCTCGTCGAAATAGAGAAGCTGGCGAATCCACTCTTCCCGGACAGCAGCGGTGTGAAGGCTATGGCTCATAGTAGGTTACCCCCGCTTTCTCGGTAAGTCTGTTCAGAAGCGCAACGTCTTGTAACTTCTTCATGGATCATTCCTCCTGATATAGATAAATAGGCCCCTGACGGGGCCTTGCCTGTATCATAGCACAGAAGGCTGTTTACCGCATTCCGATAGAGGGTTATAAATACAAAGTTTGGTCATCCTGAATGAAGTGAAAGGTGGGGGAAGTATGTGGAGCGCGGCGATGTGGGGCGGTATCTCCGGCTCGGCCGTCCTGCTCGGGGCCTTGCTGGCCCTGTTTCTGGAGATTCCGAAGACAATCATCGGGTTCATTATGGCCTTCGGGACCGGGGTGCTGATCGGCGCCGCGACCTATGAACTGGTGGGCGAATCGGTTCAGTCCGGCGGTCTGGAGCCGACGCTGATCGGGTTCCTGGCGGGCGCGCTGGTGTTCACGGTCCTCGACTGGCTGGTATCGGCCAGAGGGGGAGCGGGGCGCAAGCGCTCCGGGGGAGGCAAGGCGGCAAAAGGCGGAGCCGCCGGAGGCCTGGGCATTTTTATCGGCACGGTGATGGACGCCATTCCGGAGTCAATTATGATCGGCGCCAGCCTGATGTCGGGGGAAGGTGTCAGTCTTCTGCTGGTGATCGCGATCTTCATCAGCAATATTCCCGAAGGGCTGTCCAGCACGTTCGGTCTAAAGAAAGGCGGCTATGCCAAAGGCGTTATTATGCTGCTGTGGGTTTCTGTTCTGATCATCTCCGCGCTGTCTTCCCTGGGCGGATATGTCTTCATGGAGCATGCGGGAGAATACACGACAGCGCTGATCGCCAGCTTTGCGGGAGGCGGGATCATCGCCATGGTCGCTTCGACGATGATGCCCGAGGCGTATGAGGAAGGCGGACCGTTTATCGGCCTCATGGCCGCTCTCGGTCTGCTGGCGTCTGTAGTATTGGACCGGCTTTAAACGGCGGAATTTAGGAGGAACAACATGACGATGACAGGCTGGCTCGGCAACCGGGTGATTACGCAGATTGGCATCCTGGTGCATGACATTGAACAGGTAAGCGGCGCCTACGCCGAATTCTTCGGAGTAGACAAGCCGCCGATTGCAGAGACAGATTCCCCCGACATAGCGCAGACCCGTTACCGGGGCCAAGACACGGCGGCCAGAGCGAAGCTGGCTTTCTTCGATATGGGTCCGCTGCAGCTGGAGCTGATTCAGCCGGACAACGAGCCCAGCACATGGAGGGAATACCTCGACCGGCACGGAGAGGGGCCTCATCATATCGCCTTCGTAATCGAAGGGATGGAGGAGAAGGTGATGCTTCTGGAAGGCCGCGGATTTCCGCTGCAGCAGCGGGGCGAGTACGAGGGCGGCCGGTATGCGTATATGGATACGCTCAAGGATTTGAAGGTCATCATCGAGCTGCTGGAGAACGACAAGCGTTAGACAACATCAGGACCTGCCGTTGCCGGCAGGTCCTGATTCGTCTTGCAGACGCGCTGGCCCGACAAGATCCCTGTGGAGTGGATGGCACGGAAGCGGATTGCCGAAGGACTGCCATCCGGGCCAGGGCGGTCAGTCTCCACCGCCGCCGGAATCGCCGCCGCCGAAATCTCCGCCCCCGCCGCTGTCATGGCCTCCGTGGCTTGATCCGCCGTGCCCGCTGTCCCAGCTTGAACTGCCGTGACTGTGTCCGCCGTTGCTGTGCCCGCCGGAATGGCTGTGCGAGCTTCGGCCGTCGTCATGGTTATTGTCGGAACCGGGGTCCTGCGAATACAGCATCGTGGAGGCCAGGAAGCCGGAGCTGGCGTCGTCCCTGCCGCTGTTGCGGGAGGAGGGACCCCGTGGCTTTCGCCCGTTGTCGGCCACAAAAACAACGATTACCAGGACAAGAACTACAATCGCAACTAATCCGACCATCATGTGATTGCTCCTTTGCTTGGGTAGGGGATGGATGAAGCCGTTCAAACAAATTATACCAGATTCGCCGGGGCCTCCGCGAGGAAGATTCGTTGTTTAGGTATTCAAAATCATTGACAACCTCTCTGCCGCTCTACAATTAAAGCGTTTACATTATAGGGGCAGCACCTCAAACCAAATTCAGACAAGGGAGGAAATCGAATGAGCTTGGCGGTTAAGAAGAAAGGAGCGGCGCTGATTGCGCTGCTGGCCATCGCGCTGGTTCTGGCTTCGCTGTCAGGAGCGGGAATGAAGCGGGCGGACGCGGCGCCTGCATTTGCCAAGGGGGCGGACATCAGCTGGGTGGCGGGGCTGGAAGCGCAGGGGTACACCTGGAAGGACAAGAACGGCAAGGTAAGGGACATCTTCGATATTCTCAAGAATGATTATCAGATTAACTCGGCCCGTATCCGGGTATGGGTGAATCCCAATATGAGCGATTACGCCAATGGTTATATGAATGCCGAGAAAGCCGCTGCTCTCGCCAAACGGGCCAAGGCGGCAGGCATGAGCGTCATGCTGACGCTGCATTACAGCGACTCCTGGGCGGACCCCGGGCAGCAGACCAAGCCGTACGCCTGGCAGAGCTTCAATTTTACCCAGCTGATGGATGCGGTCTACAGCCATACGGTCTATGTGATGAACACGATGAAGAACGCGGGCGTCACGCCGGACTGGGTGCAGATCGGCAATGAAACCAACAACGGCATGCTCTGGGAAGACGGCAAAGCGACGGTCAGCATGAAGAATTACGCCTGGCTGGTCAATACCGGCAACAATGCGGTTAAGAGCGTATTCTCCTCGACGAAGACCATTGTTCATATTGCAGGGGGGAATGACAATGCGCTCTTCGTCTGGAATATCGGCGGATTGCTTGCGAACGGCGCCACTTTCGACTATATCGGCATGTCGCTCTATCCTTCGACCTCCGACTGGTCCGCCAAAGTCGATCAGACGATCAGCAACGCGAACGACCTGATCAACCGCTACGGCAAGAGCGTCATGATCTGCGAGATCGGGCTCGATTACAGCCAGCCTGCAATTGCGAAGAATTTCGTCAGCACGATCAAGACCAAGGTGCGCAACATTTCCGGGGGCAAAGGCCTCGGTGTCTTCTATTGGGAACCGGAATCTCCGCCCAATTATAACGGCGGCTACAAGCTCGGCGCCTGGGGAGCGGACGGCAAGCCGACTGCGGCGCTCGAAGGCTTCCTGAACTAAAAAGACGGTTAAACAGGCTTCATCCGGACGGGTCCGGAAGACTGACGCTGCTTCAGGCGAAGAGTCTTCCGGGCCTTTTTTTTGCATGGGCATTTATTTTGATTTGATCTGAAATAAAAAGATTTAGATTTATCCGAAATTTAAATTGACAAAGAAGGAAAGTTCTCTTTAAAATAAGAGCGAAAAGTATAGTCTACCTAAATCTTTTTAGTTTTATTTAAAATAAATCAAAAGGATGAAGAGGACTATTTTTTCAAAGCAGAAATGTAAGCGTTTTATAATTACTGGGGTTCATTTATGGATGGGGGGTATTCAATTGAACACGTTCAAACGCAAGCTTCTCTCGCCGGCGCTCGCTCTGACCTTGCTGGTTCCCGCACCGCTGTCAGCGGCAGCGGCGCCTTCAGCGTCGGAGCCGAGCACTGCCGCTTCGGCGGCGGCCGTGAAGGCGGACTACGAGGGACACTGGGCCAAGCAGGACTTCCAGAGCTGGGTGGATAAAGGGCTGCTCACCGGTTACGGCGGCGGCGTCTATCTGCCGGACCGTCCGATTACCCGGGGAGAGTGGATGGCGCTCGTCAACCGGGCTTTTGGCCTTAAGACGGAGGCTCCGGTTGCCTTTCGCGATGTAAGTGCGGGCGACCCCGTCTACCGCGATGTGGCGAAAGCGGTTGCAGCCGGATATGTCAACGGATTCGCCGACGGGCGGATCGGCGCAGCGGAACCGGTCAGCCGCCAGGAGGCTGCGGTGATGCTGTTCCGGCTGTTCCGTCTGGATGCCGCTCCGGCCGGTCAGGAGCCGACCGATGCGGGAAGTCTGCCGGAATGGAGCCGGGCCGCGGTACGGACGCTGCTTGCGGACGGCAGTCTGAACGGTTACCCCGACGGCAGCTTCCGGGGGGCCGCCTTCGTTACGCGGGCGGAAGCGCTGCGCATGATGAACGGCTTGTCCGGCAGCCTGATTACGGCCTCCGGAACCTATGCCACCGGTCATTCCCGCAACGCGGTGGTCAGCTCATCGGGAGCGGTACTCCAGGACGCCGTGATCGACGGCAATCTGTACTTGACCGAGGGCATCGGCGAAGGGAACGTGACGCTCCGGAATGTCAAAGTCGGAGGGACGATTTACCTGAGCGGCGGCGGTGAACACAGCATCATGCTGAACGATTCCTCCGCGGCGGCAGTCGTCCTGAACAAGAGAGACGGGCGGGTCCGTCTTGCCCTGGACGGCAGCAGTGCGCTGGGTCTGGTCCGGGTCCAGTCGGGAGCGAAGCTGGAGGAACTGCCCGGTCTGTCCGGCGCAGGATTCAAGAAGGTGACGCTTGAAGGCAGTCTGCCGGCAGGCGCGGCGCTGGAGCTTGGCGGACGCTTCGATTCAGTGAACGTCACCGCTTCCGGCGAGCCGCTGGTCCGCCTGTCGTCCGGCGACATCGTGGAGCTGACGCTGGGTTCCAAGGCTGCGCTGCGGGCCGAAGCCGGGACGCGGATTGCCTCTTTGGCAATTGCCTACGCCGGAACGATTACAATTGAAGGCGGCGGCCAAGTCAAGGCGGACGACAAGTACAAGGCGCAGATTCAATATGCCTCGCCAGCGCCGGCGGCTTCCGCAGGAACGGCTGCGCCGGCGGCCCCGGGGGCTACTGCGGAGCCGGATCAATCGCCGTCCCCTTCGCCAAGCGCTGCGGCGACCGCCACACCGGCGGCCACAGCAACGGCCACAGCCACAGCAACGGCCACAGCCACAGCATCGGCCACAGCCACAGCCACAGCCATAGCCACAGCAACAGCAACGGCTACGCCGACCGCGACGCCTGACGCCGTCCCGGCCTTCGCCGACGTCTCCGTCCATGATCCGTCCATCGTTCAGGCGGACGATGGCATGTACTATGTCTTCGGTTCGCATATCGCGGCGGCCAAGTCGGCCGATCTGATGAAATGGACTTCGTTCACGAACGGGTATACCACGCCGGGCAACACGTTGTTCGGCAATCTGCCGGAGAATCTGGCGGAATCGTTCGCCTGGGCCGGAGAGAATGACAGCGACAGCAAGGGCGGTTTCTCTGTCTGGGCGCCTTACGTCTTCTGGAACAAGGATTATGTGAACGAAGACGGAAGCCAAGGCGCGTATCTGATGTATTACTGCACCTCCTCCACGTACATCCGGTCGGCAATCGGCTTCGCTGTATCGAAGACGGTCGAGGGCCCGTACAAGCATGTCGATACTTTGATCTATTCCGGGTTCACCGAAGAGAGCGGGACGGACAGCAACAGCTCTGTCGATAAGAAGTGGACGAACACGAATCTGCCGGAGCTGATTCAGGCGGGACGGGTAGGGGGTATGGACAGCGACTGGTTCGCAAGCGGCGCATACAACAACAAGACGTACCCGAACGCCATTGATCCGGATCTCTTCTATGACAAAGACGGCAAGCTGTGGATGACTTACGGCTCCTGGTCCGGCGGGATCTTCGCGCTAGAGATGGACCCCGCCACCGGCCAGCCCCGCTACCCGGGCCAGGATGGCCTGACCTCCGACGGAAGACTGATCGACCGGTATTTCGGGACGAAGATCTCCGGGGGCTTCGGCCTGTCGGGAGAAGGTCCCTACGTTGTCTATGACGCGCAGACCGACTACTACTATCTGATCGTATCCTATGGCGGCCTCTCCGCAGGCGGAGGGTACGACATGCGGCTGTTCCGTTCGCAGCACCCGGACGGACCATATACGGACGCTGCCGGACATCCGGCTGTTCTGGCAAATGCAGACGCTTCCGTCCACAAGGCCACCGGGGTCAAAATGATCGGCGACTTTCAGTTCACGAATCTGAACGCCGAAGCGGACTTCCCTTCCTATGGCTACGTATCGCCGGGCCATAACTCCGTCCTGCTGGACAGCAAGACGGGACAAATGTTCAACATCTTCCACAGTCGCTTCCCCGGCCGGGGCGAGACCCATGAGGTGCGGGTACACCAAATGTTCATGAATGAGGAGGGCTGGCCGGTCGTTGCGCCGCACCGTTATGCCGGAGAGACGCTCTCCCATACTTCGGCCCGGGAGATTCCGGGAACGTACCAGTTCGTCAATCACGATCTTGATATTACCGGAGCCGGAACCAAGGCTACGACAGCGGTCCGGCTGAATGCCGACGGTACGGTCTCGGGTTCCGTTGAAGGGACCTGGGAACTGGCGGGGGATTATTACGCTCACCTGAACTTGAAGGAGAACGGCGCAGACCATCTGTACCAAGGGGTATTCGTCAGGCAGTGGGACGCGACCCGCAGCGCCTACGTTATGGCGTTCAGCGCGATGTCGGACGAAGGCAAGGTCATCTGGGGAAGCAGGCTGGCCGACCTGACCGATCAGCAGCTGGCAGACAACGTCGCGAATCTGTTGAGTCTGGGAGATACCTCCCGGGTCATCCGCGACCTCGCGCTTCCGGCTGCCGGTGCGCAGGGCGCGGCCATTGTCTGGAACTCGTCGGATGAATCGGTTGTAACCTCCGGCGGAGCGGTTACGCGCCCGGCGGCGGGCGCAGGAGACGCCTCCGTCCGGCTGACGGCGACCGTGACGGTCGGCTCGGCGGCGGCGGTCAAAAGTTTTGAACTCACAGTGCCGGCGAAGCCCGCCAATCCGTTGGAGGACGGTCTGGTTGCCTACTACAGCTTTGACGGAACCTTGAGCGAAGAGAACGGCCGGACTTTGGAAGGCAAGCCTACCGGGGTGAAGATCGATTCGCCGACGGTCGGAACGGTCACCTACGGGGAAGGCGTTGACGGGCAGTCCGCCGTATTCGGCGGCAGCGCGGGAGTCCGCCTGCCGGACGGCTTGATCCAGGGGAGCACGTATACCGTTAGCCTGTGGCTGAATCCCGATCAGCTGACCCCGTATACGACGGCCTTCTTCGGTGCCAAAGCCGCCGATAACTGGATGAGCCTGCTTCCCGGCGGCAATGCGAATCCGCAGTCGCTGCTGTGGTTCGGCAGCGGCACCTGGCTGGATGCCGTCGCAGGCAGCCGGATTCCGGCCGGACAATGGAGCCATCTGGCTTTTACCTATGACCGGGGAACGCTTAAGCTGTATCTGAACGGGGTGCTGAAGTATACCGGAACCAACTATACGGATCTTTTTGCCGAAGGCGCCGGCGTCTTCAGTCTGGGCGTCAACTACTGGGATGTTCCTTATCAGGGACGCATGGACTCTCTCCGTATCTACAACCGGGCGTTGAGCCAAGACGAAGTCGTCCTGGCCATGACGGGTCTTCCGGACCCGGCGGTCAAGGTGAGCGAGATCCGGCTTCCGGTGACGGAGAAGAAATTGGCGGCCGGCCTTACCTTCAAGCCCGCCGATCCGGCGATCTGGCCGCTCAATGCCGGCAATAAGGCAGTAACCTGGAGCAGCAGCAATCCGGCCGCAGCTTCGGTGGACCCGGTGACCGGAGAGGTGGCGGCGGCAGCGTTCGGGACGGCCGTCATTACGGCCGGAGCGCAGGACGGCAGCGGCGTCACCGCAAGCTATACCGTCACAGTTGACAACGGCGAGCTCGCCTATTATGCCTTCGACGGCGGTCTGAGCGACGAGCTGAAGCTGGCGGCCGCAGGGACCGTAACCGGCAGCCGTCTGGACGGGTCGGGCACCGGCACTATCGCCTTTGCCGAAGGCAGAATGGGGCAGGCAGCCGTCTTTGACGGCAAGTCGGGGATTAAGCTTCCGTCCGGACTGATCGACAGCGACACCTACTCGGTATCGCTCTGGCTGAATCCTTCTGCGCAGACCGCCTATACCGCCGCTTTCTTCGGCGGAAGCAGCAGCAGCTGGCTGAGTCTGGTTCCTTTCAGCGACAAGGAGAAGACCAAAATCTGGGCGAATGCGGCCTATGACGGCGAGACGGGCATGACGATTCCGCTGAACCAGTGGTCCATGGTGACCTTTACCGTCGCCCGGGGATCGCTCCGCGTCTACGTCAACGGGGAGCTGAAATTCAGCGGAACAGGCTTCCCGAGTCTGTTCGAAGGCGGCGGCGCGCCGTTCGGTCTGGGCGTCAACTATTGGGATGCGCCGTTCAAGGGCATGATGGATGAACTCAAGCTCTACCGCAAGGCGCTGACGCAGGAAGAAGTGGCGCAGGAATACGCTTGGGCGGGCACGCAGGCCCCGACAGCGCCATGACCGGTTCCGCTCTGGCAAATCGGCGGCAATGCTGCCGTTTGATGTCAGCTTCTTTTGGTGAAATATAAATATTATGGCTGTTTCTTAGCTGTCAATACCAAACGCCTAAGGGGGAGTTCCGAATGATCAAGCTGCCGCTCGCCGGTGCAAGCCGGGAAGATATACGCCGAATGAATCTGGAGAAACGCGTTGTACTGAGGGACGGCACGCCGGTAGCCGGCATCGGGCAGGGAACCTGGAATATGGGGGAAGACCGCGCCCGCCGGGAAGAGGAGATTGCTGCGCTGCGGCTTGGCGTGGAACTGGGCATGGACCTGATTGACACCGCCGAAATGTACGGGGAGGGCCGTTCGGAAGAGCTGGTCGGCGAGGCGATCCGGGGCATTCGGGACGAGGTGTTCCTGGTATCGAAGGTACATCCGCAGAATGCGGGCGGCGAACGGCTTGCCGCCAGCTGCGAGAACAGTCTGAAGCGGCTGGGCACAGACCGCCTGGACCTGTATCTTCTGCACTGGCGGGGCGACATTCCGCTGGAAGAGACGGTAGAAGGCATGGAACGGCTGGTTCGCGAGGGTAAAATCGCCCGGTGGGGCGTCTCCAACTTCGATATGGCCGATATGTTGGAACTGGAAGGAATTACGGGCACGGCGTGCGCCGTAAACCAGGTGCTCTACCATCTCGGCTCGCGCGGCATCGAGACGGACCTTATGCCTTGGCAGCGTTCGCGCGGCATTCCGGTCATGGCCTATTCGCCGCTGGCCCAGGCGGGAGCGCTCCGCCGCGGAATGACCGGCAGCGAGGCGGTTCGCCAGGTGGCTTCCAATCACGGCGCAGAGCCGCTGCAGGTGCTGCTGGCCTGGAGCGTCTGCGACGACAATGTCTTTGCCATTCCAAAGGCTTCAACGCCGGACCATGTGCTTCAGAACGCGGCGGCCCGCCTGATTGAGCTGACCGAAGAAGAGCGCGTCCTTCTGGACAATGCCTTCCCGAGACCGGCATGGAAGGTGCCGCTTGATATGATTTAAAGACAGCAGAATAGAACCGAAGAAGAAATGGAAAATAAACAAAGAAGCCTCCGTGCGCCCGGCGCACGGAGGCTTCTTCGCAGGTTATGGGTCCCTTCAGACCGCCGGTGTCTGGTCCGATGCTTCAGCCCTTGACGGGCACAGGGACGCGGCGATCAGCTTCGCTCAATAATGGTAGCCAGCGTCGTCCGATCCAGTCCCTCGACGAGCTTGACCAGCAGTTCCTTCGCCGCCTCGTAATCATCCGTATGAATGATCGACGAAGAGGTATGGATATAACGGGAACAGATGCCGATGACTGCGGAAGGGACGCCGATGCCGCTCAGATGAACCTGTCCGGCGTCGGTTCCGCCCTGGGATACGAAATACTGGTATTTGACACGATGCGTGTCGGCGGTATCCTGCACATACTCCAGAAGCCCGCGGTGGGTAATCATGCCGGGGTCGAGAATGCGCAGCAGCGCGCCGCCGCCGAGCTGGCCGAAGGCTCCCTTGTCGCCGTACATATCGGCGGCGGCGCTGGCATCCAGTCCGAAGAAGATGTCGGGCTGCAGAAGGCTGGCCGCCGTCCGGGCGCCGCGCAGACCGACTTCTTCCTGTACCGTCGCTCCCGTAAAGACGATGTTCGGGTGCTTGCGGTCCTTCAGCGCCTGAGCCAGCTCCAGTGCAAGGCCTACGCCGTAGCGGTTGTCCCAGGCCTTGGCCATGATCTTCTTCGGATTCACGAGCGGAGTGAAGGGACATACCGGCACAATCTGCTGGCCGGGCGCAACGCCCGCTTCCTCGGCTTCGCGGCGGCTGTCCGCGCCGATGTCCAGCAGCATTTTGCCGAGATCGCCGGCCTTGTTCCGCTCCTCTGCGCTCAGCAGGTGGATCGGAATGCTGGCGACCACGCCCGGAATCCGGCGCCCGTCCTTCGCAATAATCTCCAGCCGCTGGGCCGACACGGCCGAAGCCAGCCAGCCGCCGAGGGGCTGGAAGCGGATCATGCCGTTATCGGTAATGCCGGTAACCATGAAGCCGACTTCATCGAAGTGGCCGGCGATCATGATTCTGGGTCCGGATTCGTCGCCGCGGAAGACGCCGAAGCAGCTTCCCAGCCGGTCATGGACGAATTCCTCTGTATAGGCGGACATCGCATTCTTGAAATAAGCGCGAAGCTCGCGCTCGAAGCCCGGAGCCGAAGGGAATTCGGTTAAGGTTCTGAATAAGTCGAGGGTTTCCTGATTCATGGGGCAATCGCTCCTTTAAGAGAGTTCGGGTCTGCTGACGGGTCTGCTGAATAGTATGAACCGAATGACGGGGATTGTCTATCCGAAGGAACCGGCATGGCAGCACCCGCAGAGGAGCCGCCGAATACAATGGAGAAGCCGGGCGGGAGGCGCCGCGCGGCCGAGGCAGCGGCTGCCCGGGGAAAGGAAGCGACGGTTCATGGGCAAGAGTGTGAGGGTAGCGGAGTGGAAACGGAGAGAACGCCGCTTAGGCGGAGCGGAGCGCGAAACGGTGCTGATTCTGATCCTGTTCCTGCTGCTGGTTGCCGCGCTGTTGTATTTTACCTGAAGGGGAAAAGACATAAGCGGCGGCATGCCTGCCAACAATAAAGAAAACTTCTTATAGCGGAGGTGTCTTTATTGCCGGCAAATACCAAGGAATCGGGTGTCAAGCTCCGCCTTGACACCCTGACGCCGAAAGAATACCAGAAGATGGCGGACAAGCATGTTCCGTCCCGTCCGGTATTCAAGAACTGCATCCGGGCCTTCCTGTCGGGCGGTCTGATCTGCGTCATCGGACAGGGCATTCAGGAGGCGCTCATGGCGGGATTTGATCTGAGCTCCAAAGAGGCGGCCAGTCCGACGGTTGCGCTGCTGATTCTGATCTCGGTCATTCTGACCTGCTTCGGCGTCTACGACAAGCTGGCGCAGTGGTGCGGCGCAGGGACGGCCGTTCCGGTAACCGGCTTCGCCAACAGCATGTGCTCGGCGGCGCTGGAGCACCGCTCGGAAGGCATCGTGCTCGGCATGGCCGCCAATATGTTCAAGCTGGCCGGCTCGGTTATCGTCTTCGGTACGGTTGCCGCGTTTATTGTCGGCATCATTTATATTTTTCTCGGTCACGGGGGTGGGCATTTGTGAAGCAGCTTGGCAAGCAGACCTGGGAATTCACCACCCGTCCCGCCATTGTGGGCGCTGCGGCGGTTACCGGACCGGAAGAGAAGGAAGGCCCGCTTGGTGCCGATATGGACTTCAGCTTCGATTCGCTTGATATGGACGAGAAGAGCTGGGAGAAGGCGGAGCGCAAGCTGTTCGAGAAGGCCTCCCGGCTCGCGCTGGTTCATTCGGGTCTGGAAGAGAAGGAGCTGGAATTCTTCGTCGGCGGAGATCTTATGAACCAGATCATCAGCACGACCTTTGCGGCCAGAAGGCTCGGCGTTCCGTATCTCGGAACATTCGGGGCCTGCTCTACTTCAATGGAGAGTCTGGCGGTCGCCTCGATGATTGTAGATTCCGGCGGCGGCAAATATGCGCTGGCGGGAACCTCCAGCCATAACTGTACGGTCGAGAAGCAGTTCCGCTACCCGACCGAGTACGGCTCCCAGAAGCCTCCGACCGCGCAGTATACCGTCACCGGCTCGGGCTGCGCGGTGGTCGGCTTCAACGACGGCAGCAGGCAGGGGCCGTTCGTGGCCAGAGCTACCATCGGACGCGTGATGGATATGGGCCTGAAAGACCCCTTCAATATGGGGGCGGCAATGGCCCCGGCGGCGGCGGATACCTTGACCGCCCACTTCCGGGATACGGGCCTGTCGCCCGATTACTATGATCTGATCGTTACCGGAGACCTTGCTTCCATCGGACTGCCGATTGCCCGGGAGCTGCTGGCCAAGGAGGGCATTCCGATGGAGAAGACCGAGTTCGGCGACTGCGGGCTTATGATCTATGACCGGGAGAAGCAGAAATATGTCATTGCCGGAGGGAGCGGCTGCGGCTGCTCGGCCGTGGTTACATACGGCCACATTCTGAAGCGCATGCGCCGGGGCGAGCTGAACCGGGTGCTGGTTACGGCGACGGGAGCGCTGCTGTCGCCTCTGTCCTATCAGCAGGGCGAGTCCATTCCCTGCATTGCCCATGCCGTGGCGCTGGAGAACGGAGGTGGCAAGGCATGATTTATCTCTGGGCTTTTATCGTCGGCGGACTGATCTGCGTCATCGGCCAGCTGATGTTCGATGTGCTGAAGCTGACGCCTGCGCATACGATGAGTACGCTTGTCGTCATCGGGGCGGCTGCGGACGCGTTCGGCCTGTACGATCCGCTCGTGAAGTTTGCGGGCGCGGGCGCATCGGTTCCGATCACGAGCTTCGGCAATTCGCTTGTGCACGGCGCGCTGACCGAGCTGCAGCGGGACGGCTGGCTCGGCGTCGTCACCGGCATCTTCGACATTACGAGCGCCGGCATTTCGGCGGCGATCGTCTTCTCGTTCCTGGCCGCCCTGATTGTGCGGCCGAAAGGATGAACAGGCAAGCCGGGGCCAGCGCCCCGGCTTTTTTTGGCGCACCGGAAGGCAATGCTTGAGGGCAAGGAAAAATCAGCAGGAATATGCGGGCGTTTTGGCCAGGCGAATGTACTTTCGCCCCTCCTTTCATGTAAAATAGTAGGCATACTGTCATATCGACATAGGAGGTACATGCCAATATGCCACTGCGTCCCGAGTCCACGGCAATCGCAAGCTCCATACGCGCCAATCTCGAATCCTGCATTCTCGGAAAATCGTTTGAAATACAGCTTCTGCTTACTGCCCTCCTGGCGGGGGGCCATATCCTGATCGAGGATGTTCCCGGCACCGGCAAGACCCAGCTCATCCGGGCGCTCGCGCGCTCCATGTCCGGTGATTACCGGCGCATCCAGTGCAACCCGGATATTCTCCCGAGCGATATTACCGGCGTGTCGGTCTATCATCCGCGCGACGAGATGTTCCATTTCCGCCCGGGTCCCGTGATGACCAACATTCTGCTCGCCGACGAGATCAACCGGGCGACGACGAAGACCCAGTCCGCTCTGCTGGAGGTTATGGAAGAACGGAACGTTACCGTTGACGGCGAGACTTACGAACTGCCGCATCCGTTCATGCTGTGCGCGACGCAGAACCCGATTGATTTCGAGGGAACCTATACGCTGCCGGAGGCGCAGCTTGACCGGTTCATGCTGAGAATCAGCCTGGGCTATCCCGACGCCGAGACGGAGCGGAATCTGCTGCTGACTCATCAGCAGGGCCAGCCGGTCGATACGCTCCAGCCGGTTACGGGCATGGAGGAGATTGCTTTCATCCAGCAGGAGGTCCGCGATATTTATATCAGCGAGCCGGTCCTGGACTATCTTCTCGACATCGTCCGTCAGACCCGCGAGCATCCTTTGGTGCTGCTTGGAGCGAGCCCGCGGGCGGCGCTGTCGTTCATGATGGCCTGCAAGGCGTACGCGTTCCTTCAGGACCGCGACTATGTGCTGCCCGACGATGTGAAGACGCTGACGCCTTACGTGCTGGGTCACCGCATTCTGCTGCGTCCGGAATCGCGGCTGGACGGAACCGACGCCGGCGCTCTGCTGGACAAGCTGCTGCAGACGGTGCGCGTGCCGGTCTCGATGAGGAAGTAACATGCGGTCCTTACTGGCCAAGGCGGCGGCCTCTGTTCAGCCTGCCAAACTGGCCGCCATGCTGGCGGTCTGGGTTGTCACTCTGCTGTACGTCCTGTTTCAGGGCGGCAAAAATTCGGTCATGCTCTTCACCATGGCCACGATCCTCATTCTGTACTTGCTGACCGGCGGCCTGCTGGGCGTCCGCCGGGCCAAGGGCGTCCGCACCCTGCTGTCGGCGGGCGACAGCCCCGAGCCGCTGGCTGCCGGCGGCTATCTCCAGGTCCGGCTCCGGCTGAACGTCCCCGGCATTCTGCCGCTGCCCTATCTTGTTGTCCGGGAGATGCTGAAGAAGCATAACGGGGAGAGCTGGAAGTTCGAAGACAGCCTCATCCCCGATTACCGGGGACGCAGCGAGCTCCGCTTCCAGACGCCGCCGCTCGAGCGCGGCATCTACACTTTTCAGGAGACGGAGATTGGAAGCATTGATGTATTCGGGCTGGTGGAGCACAAGGGATCTTTCCTCGCGGAGGGCCGCTTCCGGGTGCTGCCGCGGACCGTCTACCTGCCCCGCTGGAATCTGTACGAGCGCTCTTCGCGCCGTTCGGGCTTGCAGACGTCCCTGGCGCAGTCGCGGCGCGAATCGGTGCAGATCAACGGGGTCCGGGACTATGTCTACGGCGACCGGCTGAGCCGGATTCACTGGAATGCCACCGCGAGGACCGGGGCCTGGAAATCCAAGGAGTTCGAGCATGAATCTGTGCCGCGGACGATGGTCGTCCTGGACGGGACGGCTCGCGTGTACTCCAATTCGGCCCAATTCGAGCTGGCCGTATCGGCAGCGGCGTCGCTGCTCGGCTTCGGCCTGCGCGAGCGGATCGGAGTCGGACTGTGCGCGATCGACCGGGAGATCCGCTTCTTCGCGCCTGCCGAAGGCGCGGCGGACCGCCGCCATATGACGCATGCGCTGATTGACCTGAATGCGGAAGGCAGCGGACGCCTGCTGGAGAAGCTGGAGAAGAGCAAGCAGCTCTTCCCCCGCGGCTGCCATTTCGTGTTCGTCAGTCCGCAGAGTGGAGGGGCTGCGCTTGAAGTGCTGCGCTGGGCGGAGAACCGGGGGATGATGCCGGTCCATCTGCATGTCCGCAACCCGGCTTCACCCGGCCGCTATGCCGAATGGGCAGGCACGCTGGATTCCTGCGGAATGGCCGGTTATTCGGTCGCTGCGCTTGAAGAGCTGCCGGCCGCCCTGGAAGGGAGAGAAGCAAGATGAGAATCTGGCGCAATCCCCTGAAGGACTGGTCCCGCGCTTTTGCTGTTCTCTGGCTTGTCATCTTCGCCATGCAGTGGGTATCCGTCACGGAATCTTACTGGCTGCAGCAGACAACCGGCGCCGTGAGGACCGCGCTGCTCGCTGCCGCATTGCTGGAGATTCTGCTGCCGCTGGCCGCGCCGCTGCGGCTGGCGGCGGTTATCGCCGCAAGCATCTATACGACGTTCCGCGCCATCAACGACTACGGCTTATACCTGCCGTTCCCCGGAGCTCCGCCCTTGGAGAAAGCCAGGGATCTGGTGTCGCAGATGGAGCCGTACCTATGGTTCGCGCTCGGAGCGGCAATTCTGCTTCTTCTCCTGTCCCGGTCGGTATCGGGGCGGATTCGAATTCTGCTGTTCCTTGGACTGAACCTGACGGCGCTGGCGGCGCTGGATTCCTTCACGGTGTCGGAACTCTGGCAGGAGACGGCCTGGTCGGTCTTCGCCGGATTGGGCTGGCTCGTTACGGACCATCTTGCAAGCTTCCGCAAGCGCTACCCGCACAGCTGGAGCTATATGCTGGAATATCCGTTCAAGATTATCGCCAATCTGGTCGTCGTCTTCTCGCTCATCCTGCTGGCCGGAGTATCCGTTCCGAGCGTCAGACCGACGCTGACTGATCCGTATACGGCCTGGACGCATTGGCAGGGGGAAGGCGGAGGCAGCGGGGCCTCGCAGTCGGAGAGCGCGGGGAAGGCCGCAGCCAAGACCGGGGGAACCGGGTCCGCTAATACGACCTCGGGCTACAGCAACAATGATACCCGGCTCGGCGGAGGCTTCGCCTACGACTATTCGCCCGTTATGACGGTCGTGTCGGATACGCGAATCTACATGCGGGGCGAGACCCGGGCGGTCTACTCGGGCAAAGGATGGACGGACGGCAACCGCCAGGAGCGGGGAGCGCTCGAGGAGGCCGAGGCGGAGCGCGAGCTGGCCAACAGCTTCGCCCCGTCGGTCCCTACCAAGAAGGTTCGTTATTCTGTCCGGATGCTCAACAGCAACCGGTATCCCGTTATCTTCGGCGCTTATTCCATTTCGCGGATCGAATCCATGGAAGACGGCGGACAAGTGCCGTCGCTGTCGTGGCGTCCGCGCGACGGGGAATTGATCGTCAATAATCCGAAGGCTTCGCCGTATCCGCGTTCTTACATTCTGACTTCCGAAATCCCGGTTGTCCCGATCCGGGAGCTGGAGTCGGCTAGCTATGAAGAACTCTACGGGGGCCGGGACGTTCCCGAGCTCTTCCTTCAGCTCCCCGACTCGTTCCCGGAGCGAGTGCGGGAGCTGGCCCGGAAGGTAACAGCCGAAGAGGAGACGCCGTATGAAAAGGCGCGCGCGCTGCAACAATATCTACAGCAATCGTTCCCTTATACGAATGAGCCGAATCTGTCGCTCAAGAAGAGCCGGGACTTTGTAGACGGCTTTCTGTTCGAGGTTCAGTCGGGCTACTGCGATTATTATTCCACGGCAATGGTAACGATGGCCCGGTCGCTGAACATTCCGGCCCGCTGGGTCAAAGGCTATGCGCCGGGCTCCCAGGCATCGCTGCCGGACAACCTGGAGATGCGCGGTGCCGCGAACAACAGCTATACCATTACCAACGCGGACGCCCACTCCTGGGCCGAGCTGTATTTCGGCGAGTACGGCTGGCTCCCGATCGAGGCGACACCGGGCTTCAACGCGCCGCTTCTGACCGAGAAAGAAAAGACGCCGGCCGGAGAGGAACCGAAGCAGCCGGAGACTCCGGCCGCCAATCCGGCAGGCCCAACGCAGACCGATGATTCGGGCTTCCTGAACGGCGCAGGTCCCTGGCTGATCGGCGCAGCAATCTGCGTGCTCGCCCTCTGGGGAGGCTTCCTGCTCTGGAACAGCCGGATGACGCTTCGTTTCCTGCGTTACCGGCTTCGCCGCGGCCGGCCGCTGACGCCGGACGAGAAGGTTCTGGCCGAGACGGAACGGTGGCTTGCCTTCATGAAGCGGCGGGGCTTTGGCCGCCCCTCCCACGAGACACTCCGGGAGACGGTCGCCCGCTGGAGCGGTGAGAAGCCGGCCATATCCGCGCCGCTGGAGCAGCTGCTGGCCTGGTTCGAGAAGGCCCGGTACAGCCCCGAAATTATAGAAGACAAAGACTGGCAAGCCGTGTATACTGAGGTTTTGCGGCTGCGCAAATTGGTGAAGGCCGGGAGGTGAAGTCATGTTTGAAAGACTGGTTCCGAAGCTGAGGGTAAATACCGTCTTTGATATTGATCTGGAAGGTCTGTATGCGAAGGGATACCGGGGAATTATTACGGACCTGGACAACACGCTGGTCGGCGCCAAAGCGCCTCTGGCAACGCCGGAGCTTATGCTCTGGTTCGAGAAAGTCAAATCGATCGGCTTCAAGCTGGTCATTGTATCCAATAACAACATGCAGCGGGTGTCCAAGTTCGCGACTCCCCTGAACATTGAATTTGTACATGAAGCCCGCAAGCCGAGCAACGCGCCGTTCCGCAAGGCGATGAAGCTGATGGATCTGGCGCCCGAGCAGACCATTGTCGTGGGCGACCAGATGCTCACCGACGTCTACGGCGGCAACCGCATGGGGCTGTATACCGTGCTGGTTCTGCCGATCTCCGCCGCCGATGAAGGCATCGGAACGCGGATCAACCGCCGGGTAGAACGGATCGCCTTGACCCGGCTGCGCAAACAAGGATTGTGGCATGAGGAGGAAGAACGGAAATGAATGAAGGAAAAGAAGAGGCCCGTCCGCCGCGCTGCAGCGGCTGCGGCGCCCTTTTGCAGACGGAAGACCCGGGACGCACGGGCTATGTGCCGGAAGCGGCGCTGTCCCGGGAACCGGTGATCTGTCAGCGGTGCTTCCGCATCAAGAACTACAACGAGGCTTCGACGGTCTCGCTGGATCAGGACGAGTTCCTCCGCCTGCTCTCGGGCATCGGTGAGAAAGACGCGCTGGTTATCCACATTGTGGACCTGTTCGACTTCGAAGGCAGCCTGATCAGCGGGCTGCAGCGGTTTGTCGGCAGCAATCCGGTCATTCTGGCCGTGAACAAATGCGATCTGCTGCCGAAGGTGACGAACTGGAACCGGCTGCGCAACTGGGTGCAGCAGCGGGCCAAGGAGCTCGGGCTGCGCACGGCCGAGATTATTCTGTGCAGCGCGAAGCGCAACCAGGGCTTCGACCGGCTGCTGGAGACGGTATCAGCGCTGCGCGGATCGCGCGACGTCTATGTGGTCGGAGCGACCAATGTCGGCAAGTCGACGCTGATCAACCGGCTGATCTCCGACTACAGCGATCTGGAGCAGGAATTGACCGTCTCCCGCTATCCGGGGACGACGCTCGGCACGGTCAGCATTCCGCTGGACGACGGGCATTTTATCGTGGATACGCCGGGGATCGTCTACCCTTGGCGGTACAGCGAACTGGTTGACCGCCGGGATCTGGATGCGGTCATGCCTTCGCAGCCGCTGAAGCCGGCTTCGTATCAGCTGAACGAAGGCCAGACGCTGTTCTTCGGCGCTCTGGGCCGGTTCGATTTCGTGCAGGGGCCGCATCAGTCGTTCACCTGCCATATCAGCGGCAGTCTGAAGATTCACCGGACGAAGCTGGAGCGGGCCGATTCGCTCTACGCCGAGCACCGGGGCGGGCTGCTCACGCCGCCCAAGGGCGAGGCTGCGGCCAAGCTGCCGGAATGGCAAAGGCACGAATTCCGCATTCCCAAGGGGAGCCGCAGCGATGTCTTTATCTCCGGCCTCGGCTGGATCAAGGTGAATTCGCAGGAAGGGGCGGTAGTGGCCGTCCATGTGCCCAAGGGCATCAAGGTGCTGGTGCGCCCTTCCCTGATCTGAGGGCGGAAGGAGGATGAGCCATATGAACGCTGAAGCCATTGCCCCGAAGGCGGAAGGCTATCTGCTGCTCGGGGTTATCGGCTGCCCGGTGGCGCAGTCGAAATCGCCGCTCATGCACGGCGCTGCGCTGAAGGAGATGGGGCTAGAGGGAAGCTATGTTCCGCTTCATGTGGAGCCGGAGCGGCTTGGAGAGACCATCGCCGCCATGCGGACCCTTGGCTTCCGGGGATTCAATGTCACGATTCCGCACAAGCTTGCCATTATGGATTATCTGGACGATGTGGACGAGCGGGCGCGGGAGATTGGAGCGGTCAATACGGTGCTGAACGAGGGCGGCCGCCTCAAGGGATACAATACGGACGGCATCGGCTATGTCCGGTCGCTGAAAGCGGAAGCGGCGCCCGAGCTGGCCGGCAAGCGGGCCGTCGTCATCGGAGCCGGAGGGGCAGCCCGCGGTATTGTCGATGCGCTTCTGCGGGAGAATCCGGCCTCGGTCACGATTGTCAACCGCGATGCCACCAAGGCGGCGTCGCTCGCGGATGCAATGGCAAGCCGGGGAAGAGTGGCGGCTCTCGGAACGGACAAGCTTCAGGAGGCGGCTTCCGCTGCCGATATTCTCATTAATACGACTTCCGTCGGGATGTATCCCCAAGAGTCGGCGACTCCGATTCCGGCGGAATGGATTCCCGGCGGCATTGTCGTCAGCGATCTGATCTATAATCCGCTGGAGACCCGGATGCTCCGGGAGGCGGCGCAGCGCGGCTGCACGGTTCACGGCGGCCTCGGAATGTTCGTCTACCAGGGAGCTTACGCGCTGGAATACTGGACGGGACGCCCGGCGCCCGCCGGGGTTATGCGGGAAGCGCTTCTGCGGAATTTCGGGTAATACGAATTTAGAGGACTACGAAGGAGCACAACTATGTTAACAGGCAAGCAAACCAGATATCTGCGCGGTCTCGCGCACCATCTCGATCCGGTCTTCCAGATCGGCAAAGGCGGGCTGAACGACCATCTCGTCCGCCATGTCGAGGAAGCCATCGAGAAACGGGAACTTCTGAAAGTAAGCGTATTGAACAACTGCGGTGAAGATGCCAAGGAATTGGGGCCGGAGCTGGCGAAGCAGGCCGGCGCCGAACTCGTGCAGGTGATCGGCAAGACGATTATTCTCTACAAGGAATCCCGGGATAACAAGACGATTGAACTTCCCCGCTGAGTAACCCAGGGGAGGACGGGAGCTTGCCGGATGTCTGATTATACAGGCGGGAGATGATGACATGAAGGTCGGTATTATGGGCGGCGCGTTCGATCCCATCCATGTCGGGCATCTGCTGGCGGCCGAGACGGCGCGGGAGGCGTGCGGACTGGATGAAGTCTGGTTCATGCCTTCCCATGTTCCGCCCCACAAACAGGCCTCCGGCGTCTCCGGAGAGGAGCGGCTGGCGATGGTGGAAGCGGCGGTGAAATCCCATCCCGCCTTCCGCAGCCTCGATCTGGAACTTCGCAAAGGCGGCGTCTCCTATACGATTGAGACGGTCCGCCTGCTGCAGGAGCGGCATCCCGATGTGGCGTTTTATTTTATTATCGGAGCCGATATGGTCGCTTATCTGCCGAAGTGGAAGGAGATCGGGGAGCTGGCGCGCCGGCTTCGGTTCATCGGCGTGGCAAGGCCGGGAACGCCCCTCGATCTTGACGCGCTGCCGCCGGAGATCGCAGGCAGCGTAACCGTCGCCGGTATGCCCCAGATGGATATCTCGTCCACGGCTATACGCAGACGGGCGGCGGAAGGCCGGTCCATCCGCTATCTGGTGCCGGATGCGGTTCATGATTTGGTGAGCAGGAGGGGATTATATGGAGTACAACCGTAGGGAATTGATGCAGTCCGTGTCTGCCCAGATGCCGGAGAAGCGCTGGCAGCATACGCTCGGAGTCATGTCTTCCGCAGCGGAGCTGGCGCACCGGTACGGAGGCGACCCGGACAAGGCGGAGCTGGCGGCGATTCTGCACGATGTAGCCAAATACTGGCCGGTGGAGCGGCAGCGCGCCGTAATCGAAGAGAATGGGCTGAACAAGGAGCTGCTGCTCTATGACAAGCAGCTGTGGCATGCCGAAGTCGGCGCTTTCGTCGCGGAGCATGAGTACGGCGTAACCGACCGGGAAGTGCTGGATGCGGTTCGCTACCATACCTCGGGGCGCGAGCAAATGACCCTGCTGGACCGGATCGTCTGTCTTGCCGACTATATCGAGCCGGGGCGGGACTTTCCGGGCGTGGACCGCATTCGCGAGCTCTCGATGAAGAGCCTTGAAGAAGGGCTGATTGCCGGACTTGACTCGACCATCAGCCTGCTGATCGCCAAGCGCCGGATTATATTTCCGCTGACGGTGCTGGCACGAAATGATCTAGTGCAAAAATTGGAGGGAACGGAATGACCATTACATCCGAAGAGCTGCTGCGCAAGACGCTGACGGCTGTGGAAGACAAGAAAGCGATGAATGTTGTCGCGCTCGATCTGCGCGGCGTGTCGCTGATCACCGATTACTTTATTATTTGCCACGGCAACTCCGATACCCAGGTGCAGGCCATCGCCGCCGAGGTCCGCAAGGTGGCCCAGGAAGCGGGGGCCGCGATCAAAGGCATCGAAGGCATGGATGCGGCCCGCTGGGTACTGATGGATCTGGGCGACGTGGTGGTTCATGTCTTCCACCGCGACGAACGCGAATACTACAATATTGAGCGCCTCTGGTCCGACGCCAAGGTCGTGACGCCGGTATGAGTCTGATTGCCGGAACGACCGTTACTCTGGATGTGGCGCGCGAAGTGTCGCCTTACGGGTATTTTCTGAGCGCGGGCGACCAGGATGTGCTGCTTCACTATACGGAACTCACCGGGAAGATCAAGCCCGGAGACAAAGTGGAGGTCTTCCTGTTCTTTGATACGGAAGACCGGCTGGCCGCCACCATGAAGAAGCCGTATCTCCAGCTTGGCGAGATGGCGCTTCTGGAAGTAGCGGATATCCATCCGCGTCTGGGCTGCTTTCTCGAGATGGGCCTTGGCCGCCAGCTCCTGCTGCCGATTCGCGAACTTCCGGACCTGAAGGAGCTCCATCCTAAGGTTGGAGACAAGGTATTCGTGATGATGGAGCATGACAAGCAGGGACGGCTGCGGGCCAAGCTGGCCGGCGAACAGGAGCTGGCTCCTCTGGCCTTCCCCGCTCCGGCGTCCTGGAGAGGCCAATGGATGAAGGCTCGGGTGTACAAGCCTCTTCAGATGGGCACCTTCGTGCTGATCGAGGGCGGCGTGCTCGGCTTCGGCGTCATCGGCATGATTCATGCTTCCGAACGGCCGCGCCTGCTTCGTCTCGGCGAGGAATTCGAAGCCCGGGTCTCGCATATCCGCGAAGACGGCCGGGTAAATCTGTCGATGGCCCAGCGGAAGGAAGTCGGGCGGGATCTGGATTCCGAGCGGCTGCTGACCTTCCTGAAGGAACGGCCGGGCGGCGCAATGCCGTATTCCGATGCGACGCCGCCGGACATTATCAAGCAGCGCTTCGGCATCAGCAAGTCGGCCTTCAAGCGGGCGTTGGGCAAGCTGATGAAGGAAGGGCTGGTTACCCAGAAAGAGAACTGGACCTATCTGGCCAAGCCGGAAGAAGAATCGGGCGAGCCGTCATGAATGCCTACGGCAAATTCGCCTATGTCTACGATGAACTGATGGCCGACATGCCGTATGCGCGCTGGCTGGCCTTCGCCGAGGAGGCGTGGGAGCGCTTCGGCCGCCGTCCGGGATCGGTGGCCGAGCTGGGATGCGGAACCGGCAGTATTGCCATTCCGCTCTCCGAGCGCGGATATGAGGTGACAGGCATTGATCTGTCCTCCGACATGCTGGCGGTGGCGCAGCAGAAGCTGGAGGAGCGCCCGGGAGGACTGCGGCGTCTCAGAGAAGGCGGCGTGCGCTGGGTTCGGCAGGATATGACGGAATGGGAACTCGGCGAACCGGTGGATGCCGTGATCTCGTTCTGCGATTGTCTGAACTATGTGCTGGACGAGCAGGGCGTGGAGGCCGTCTTCGCCCGTACGTACGAAGGACTTGCTCCGGGAGGGCTGTTTCTGTTCGATGTGCATCATCCGAATACGCTGGTGCGCTACGACGAGGAGCAGCCTTTTATCTATGATGAGGAACGGATCTCTTACATCTGGACCTGCGAACTGGATGTTCCCCGCCGCGAGATCGAGCATCGTCTGTCGATCTTTGTCCGCGAAGAGGGTGACCGGTACCGCCGCTTCGAGGAGATTCATGTGCAGCGGGCGTATGAACCGGAGTGGATCGTCGCAGCACTCGCGCGCGCAGGCTTCACCGGAATCGAAAAGGTTGCCGACTTCGAATGGCTGCCTGCCGGCGACGATGCGGAGCGGCTGTTCTTCGCTGCCGTCAAGCCGGAGTAAGGAAGCGGGCAGGAAATCGCCCGACAACGAGTCTGCCGACAGGCATTGATTCGGGATGACCTCACTCAATAACTGGTTAACAAGCCAAAGGGCCGCCCCTCCGGGGACGGCCCTTTGTGTTGTCTTCCCATCCTTACCGGTGCTCGACGAGGTCAATGGCCCCGAGCACGATATGGGCCAGCCCGAACCCAAGCACGCCGGTGGCGGCGAGCTTGTATTTGCTGCCCAGAAAGGCGGCGCTTCCTGCAGAGACGACGGTTCCAAGCACAGCGGGAATCAGACCTTCACGCATTGGAGACACACTCCTTCTCATAGTTTGGGAGACAAGTTCTAGTGTCTGCCGGGGAAGGCGTTCTTATGCATGTACGGCTCGAATCACTCTACGCCCGCTTCGGTCAAAGAAGAACGTCCCGCCGCTTGTTCGACATCATGGACGTTATACAGTACACGGGCCAGCAGATCCTGGCTGTAGTTGCCGAAATGCTTGCCGTAGATCGTCAGTCCCCGCTTGTTGACCGATTTGTCCGACACCGCGAGCCGGAAGGTCAGCTCGCTCTTGTAATCCAGCTTGATGTCGCCTAGCGTTACATCCGAGATCCGGCAGCCGTCAATGAAGCTTCCTTCATTGTTGATCCGGATCAGCTTCAGCATGCCGTACTGATTGAGATGCGGCGGCCACCAATCGGGATTGAAGGTTCCTCTCGCATCGCCGAAATCGCCGGGACTGGTCCAGTACCCGATCTCAATGCCGTTCAGGTAGAAATAAATATCGGACGGATAGTTGTCGGCGAAGCCCGGGGCTTCCGAGCCGAGTTCCATGGAGAATTGGATTTCGCGGAAGGTCTGGTTGGCCTTCAGATAATTCGGAATCCGGTATTCCAGGAAGCCCTCCGCCATCCAGATAATCTCCGAGTCAATCCGCTGCGGATCGGCAAAATAACGCGGCTCATCGAAATCGCCGATAATGCTGTCCTTGGTAGCCAGCCCGCAGGTCGGCACGGCCTGATAGTTGCTGTAATGCCCGACCTGAATCTCCACTTCGTACAAATTGTCGGTTTCTTTGCTGCGCAGGTCGACCAGCAGCTTGTCTTTGTTCAAATAACAGATCTTCTGGATGCCGTGTTTGCCGACCGACGTGTTGATCTCGATCAGGCCGCTCTCTTCGAGCTTCTTGATGTGCATCGTGATGGCGCCGTTGCTGAGATTAAGCTTCTTGGCAATTTCATTGAGGTTCAGGGCCTGGTTGGCGGCCAGCATTTCGAGGATTTGAATCCGGATTTCGGAGCTGAGCGCTTTGAAAATGTCGATCCCGCTCATCAGATCTTTAATATAGATCATGGATGGATACCTTCTCCCAGTGACTTTGTGAAAAGAGGAATAATGTTGTTTTAAACAATTATAAACTTATGTACAGAAAAAGGAAAGCTTTATTACCCACCACCCAACAATAAAGTAAGTTTTAATCTTTTTCTGTGGATAAACATGATTATATTTTATATAAATATGTATTAAAAGGTCGAAAATCGAGTCAATAACAAACGTATTTCTGCTTTACAGAGGCTTTTCCTAGTTAAATTCAAATAAAACTAAAATGTTTTATATATTATTATTTACAAGGGTCCTTCTATGTGTTATTTTATACCTGTAAGCGGATACATTCAATTCATTTTTAATCATTTTACTAATACATAAAATGGGAGATGGTGAACTTGCCAGCCGACAAGCTGCAAGCCCGGCTTACGGTCGATAAATCCTTCGTGATTTCGGCGATCGACAAGCGCATATATGGTTCTTTTATCGAGCATCTTGGACGCGCCGTATACGGAGGAATCTACGAGCCCGGACATCCTGAAGCGGACGAACGCGGATTTCGAAACGATGTGAAGAAGCTGATCCGGGAGATCGGCGTTCCGATTATTCGCTACCCCGGCGGGAATTTCGTATCCGGTTACAATTGGGAGGACGGCGTCGGTCCCGTGGAAGAGCGGCCGCGCCGGCTGGAGCTGGCTTGGCGGACCGTCGAGCCGAACGAAGTCGGTACGAACGAATTCATGAAGTGGGCTGCCGAGGCCGGATCGGAGCCGATGATGGCGGTCAATCTCGGAACCCGGGGCGTCGATGCCGCCCGCAATCTGCTGGAGTACTGCAATCACCCCGGCGGAACGAAATGGAGCGACCTGCGCCGCAAGCACGGTTATGAGCAGCCGCACCGGATCAAGACCTGGTGCCTCGGCAACGAGATGGACGGTCCCTGGCAGATCGGCCAGAAGACGGCGGCCGAATACGGCCGGCTGGCTTACGAGACCGGCAAGGCCATGCGTCTGATCGACCCGCAGATCGAGCTGGTCTCCTGCGGCAGCTCCAGCTCCGCGATGCCGACCTTCCCGGAATGGGAAGCGGTTACGCTGGACCATACCTACGAGGTGGCGGACTATGTATCGCTGCATCAGTACTATGGCAACCGGGATCATGACAGCGCGAATTTCCTGGCGCGCAGCATGGATCTGGATCATTTTATCAAGACGGTCGTCAGCACCTGCGATTATGTTAAAGCCAAGAAACGCAGCAAGAAGACGATGAATCTGAGCTTCGACGAGTGGAACGTCTGGTATCACTCCAATGAGGCCGATACCCGGATCGAGCCTTGGACGGTCGGTCCGCCGCAGCTGGAAGACATCTACAATTTCGAGGATGCGCTCCTGGTCGGCAGCATGCTGATTACGTTCCTGAAGCACGCCGACCGCGTCAAGATCGCCTGTCTGGCCCAGCTCGTCAATGTCATTGCGCCGATTATGACGGAACCGGGCGGCGCCGCCTGGCGGCAGACGATCTTCTACCCTTACCTGCACGCCTCCCGTTACGGACGCGGGGTATCGCTTCAGCCGATTATAGAATCGCCGAAGTACGACGCCCAGGATTATACGGATGTCCCTTATCTGGACAGCGCCATCGTCTTTAATGAAGAGAACGACGAGCTGACGATCTTCGCGGTCAACCGCCACTTAAGCGAGGGGATTCCGCTGACCTGCGATATCCGGGGATTCGAGGGATACGGGCTGCTGGAGCATATCGTGCTTTATCACGAGGACTTGAAAGCGTTCAACCGCGCCGGAGAAGAGCGGGTTGCCCCGCGCCGGACCGAAGGAACCGTCTGCCGCGACGGGTATGTCGAGACGGTGCTGCAGAAGGCTTCCTGGAATGTGATCCGGCTTGGCCGGGTTCAATAACCGCCGGTAGTTAGAGCCGTTTATGGCTCTTCTATATAGCAATTCTTCTATAAACAGCTTCCAGCTAAATATTTCTAGGAGGGGTTAGTGTGTTAAAGAAAAAAGGTTGGTTCACCGTCATGTCTCTGGTGCTGGCATCCTCCGCAGTCCTCGCCGGCTGCGGCGGCAACAACGATAACGGCAACGCGGGCAGCAGCGCGGGCGCAACGGCCGGCAGCAATGCTTCCGGCAAATCGTCCAGCGGTGAAACGAAGAACCTGACATTCATGTTCAGAGGAGGCACCGACGAGCAGGCCGCCTACAAGAAAGTCGTCGATCAGTTCGAGAAAGATCATCCCGGCGTCAAGGTTAAAATCGTCGTTACGGCAGCCGATCAATACGCCACCAAGCTGAAAGCGGCAATTACCGGCAACAACGTTCCCGATGTCTTCTACTACGGCCCCGGCGATATTAAAGCCTACGTGAACAGCGGCATTCTGCTGAACCTGACCCCTTATATTGAGAAGGACAGCAGCATCAACCTCGACAACATCTGGAAATATGGCATTGACCTGTACCGGTACGACGGCACAACCGCCGGCCAGGGCGACATTTACGGCATGCCGAAAGACGTCGGCCCGTTCGCTCTCGGCTACAACAAGACGATGTTCGAGAAGAGCGGCGTTCCGCTCCCCGATAAAGATAAGCCGTACACCTGGGATGAGTTCATCAAGGTCAACCAGCAGCTGACAAAGGACACCGACGGTGACGGCAAAGTGGACCAGTTCGGCACAGGCTTCAACGTGAACTGGTCGCTGCAGTCGATGGTATGGTCCAACGGCGCCGACTGGCTGGATTCCACGAAGACCAAGGTTACGATCGACGATCCGAAATTCGCGGAAGCGCTTCAGTATTTTGCTGATATGCAGAACAAGTACCACATTACCCCGTCGACGGAACAAGCGCAGACCCTGGATACTTACCAGCGCTGGATGAAGGGCGAAATGGCGTTCTTCCCGGTCGGACCTTGGGATATGAGCACCTATGACAAACTGCCGTTCGAATATGATCTCATCCCGTGGCCGGCCGGCTCCACCGGCAAATCGGCAACCTGGACCGGATCGCTCGGCATCGGGGTATCGGCCAAGACGAAATACCCGGAAGAAGCGGTGGCTCTGACCAACTACCTGACGACCTCCAAGGAAGGCATGGACCTGCTCGTCGGAGCGAAGGTGCAGATTCCGAACCTGATCGACATGGCCGACACGTGGGCGAAGGATGCCTCCATCAAGCCGGCCAACAAGGAAGAGTTCCTGCAAGTCGTGAACGAGTACGGCCGTTCGCTGCCGGGCAACTACACGTACAACACCGAATGGTATGACCTGTTCTTCACGGACATTCAGCCTGTGCTCGACGGCAAGGTTACGGCTGCCGATTATGTGAAGTCCGAACAGCCGAAGATGCAGAAGCTGCTCGACAAGGCGATTGCACAGGAGCAGAAATCCAAGAAATAATCCGTCTGCAAGTCAAGTGAAGAATGTTGCCGGCGCTGATGCCAAGCGGCCCGGCAGCATTCTTCATTCTAATCAGAACTTGAGGTGATACGTGCAATGTTCAAATCCAGCCTCTACCGGAAAGAGCGGATCTATGGATTCCTGTTCATTCTTCCGCCGTTGATCGGTCTGCTCGTCTTTACGCTGTATCCGATGATCTATTCCATCTACGGCTCGCTGACCGACTGGGACGGCCTGGGCCAGATGAATTTCATCGGCCTGAGCAATTTCAAGGACCTGCTCACCGATGAGCTGTTCCACAAGGCGCTGTTCAACACCCTGTACATGATGCTCGGCATTCCGGTCGGCATTACGCTGGCGCTGCTGCTGGCGCTCGGTCTGAACCGGGGCATTCCCGGCACGACGGCCTTCCGCGTGATCTATTATGTTCCCGTCATTTCGTCGCTGGCCGCCATCTCTATTATGTGGAGCTGGGCGTATAACGGCGACTTCGGTCTGGTTAACCAGTTCCTCGATCTGTTCGGCATTTCGGGACCGAACTGGCTGGCCAACAAGCATACCGTCAAGCCTGCGCTGATTATGATGGCCGTCTGGAAGGGTCTCGGCTATACGATGCTGCTCTATCTGGCTGCCCTTCAGAGTGTCTCCCGCTCGTATTACGAAGCGGCGGAGCTCGACGGCGCCGGGGGCTGGAAGACCTTTTGGCATATCACCTGGCCGATGGTCCGCCCGGTTACGTTCTTTATCGTAGTAACGAACATCATCGGGGGCTCGCAAATCTTCACCGAAATGAACATTATGACGCCTACAGGGGGACCGGAGTATGCCTCCGCTTCCGTGGTGTTCTACATTTGGCAGAAGGCGTTCGGCAATTTCCAAATGGGGTATGCGTCTGCGATGGCCGTCGTACTCGGATTGTTCATCTTTGTTGTGACACTGATCCAATTCCGGATGAACGAGAAATCTTCGTTCGACGTCGACTGATCGCGTAAAGGAGGAGACCCTATGAACTCATTGTCCTATTCGGGCAGAAGAAAACTGACCAATGCCCTGATCTTTATTCTGCTGGCCATCGGCGCCGTCTTTATGATCGGGCCGCTGCTGTGGATGCTCTCCACGTCCCTGAAGGAGAAGCAGGATGTGTTCGCCCTGCCGCCGGTGTGGATTCCGCATCCGTTTGTTTTTGACAAGTACAAGGAAATCTGGACGGCCGGTCCGCTGCTGAACGGCATCAAGAACAGCGTGATCATTGCGGTGTCCGTAACGGTGGTCGGAACGCTGACCTCCAGTCTCGCGGCCTTTGCGTTCGCCAAGCTGCAATTCCCGCTGAAGAACAAAATTTTTCTGCTGATGCTGTCGTCCCTGATGATTCCGTATCCCGCGGTTATGATTCCGCAGTTCTTCCTGTTCTCCAAGCTGGGCTGGATCGACACGCTGCTGCCGCTGATTGTACCCGGTCTGTTCGGCAACATTGTCATGATCTTCTTCCTGCGGCAGTATCTCAGCAGCGTGCCCAACGCCATTATCGAGGCCGCGAAGATTGACGGCAGCTCCTATTTCCGGCTGTACAGCTCGATTACCTTCCCGCTCATCAAGCCGGCCGTTGCCGCCCAGCTCATTCTGTGGTTCATGGGCATCTGGAATGATTATCTGGCGCCGATTATCTATCTGAATTCGCCGGAGAAGCAGACGCTTCAGCTGGTCATTGCGAACTTTAATGCGACTTATGCCATCCAGACCGATTATCCGCTCATTATGGCCGCATCCATTATTGCGCTGCTGCCGATGCTGATTACCTTCCTGATCTTCCAGAAGCAGATTATCGAGTCGGTCGCCATTTCGGGAGTCAAAGGCTAGAGGAGGCGAATCATGGACGAGAAGCCGGTGTTTCCGGATTCTCCGGTCGTGTTCCCGCTCCTATGACCTGTCGATCTCCGGCAGGGAGGAAGCGTGGACGATCAACAGCGCCCCGGGCGCATATAGAGATTAGGAGGGAACGGCTTGACCACTGTAATGACATTGAAGGCGGACAAGAGCAAAGGCCGGATCAGCCGGCATATCTACGGTCACTTCGCCGAGCATCTCGGCAGGTGTATCTATGAAGGAATCTGGGTAGGCGAGAATTCGGATATTCCGAATACAGAAGGCTACCGCACCGATGTCCTGGAGGCGCTGCGGAATCTGAAGATTCCCGTGCTGCGCTGGCCGGGGGGCTGTTTTGCCGACGAATATCACTGGAAGGACGGCATCGGCCCTCGGGAAGGGCGCAAGCGGATGGTCAACACCCACTGGGGCGGCGTAACCGAGAACAATCATTTCGGCACCCATGAGTTCTTCCGCCTGTGCGAACTGCTGGACTGCGAGCCTTATATCTGCGGGAACGTCGGCAGCGGCACCGTTCAGGAGATGTCCGAGTGGGTGGAATATATGACGTTCGACGGCGAATCGCCGATGGCGGACTGGCGCCGCCGGAACGGCCGCGAGGAACCGTGGCGGCTGAAGTATTTCGGCGTCGGCAACGAGAACTGGGGCTGCGGCGGGAATATGCGTCCCGAGTATTACGCCGATCTGTACCGGCGGTATCAGACGTATACCCGCAATTACGGCGACAACCGGCTGTACAAAATCGCGGGAGGCCCCAATGTCGATGACTATCATTGGACCGAGACGCTGATGAGGGAAGCCGGCCGGTTCATGGACGGCCTCAGCCTGCATTACTACACCATCCCGGGCAGTTGGGAACAGAAGAAGTCCGCTCTGGGCTTCGACGAAGCCGACTGGGCCGAGACGATGGGCAAAGCCCTCCATATGGATGAGCTGATAACCCGGCATTCCGCGATCATGGATCAGTACGATCCCGAGAAGCGGGTCGGGCTCATTATAGACGAATGGGGAACCTGGTTCCTCTGCGAGCCGGGCACCAACCCGGGCTTCCTCTACCAGCAGAACAGCCTGCGCGATGCGCTGGTGGCGGGCATTCATCTGAATATCTTCCACAAGCACTGCGGCCGCGTCCATATGGCAAATCTGGCCCAGGCCGTCAATGTGCTGCAGGCTCCTGTGCTGACCGAAGGCGACAAGCTTGTCCTGACGCCCACCTATCATGTGCTGGAGATGTACAGCGTGCATCAGGACAACGAGTATCTGGAGCTTGTCTTTGACAGCCCCATGTATACGCACGGCAGCCAGCCGCTGCCGCAAATCAGCGCAACCGCATCGCGGGATGGGGAAGGACGCATTTATCTCTCTCTCTGCAACCTGAGCCACTGTGACGGAGCTTCCTTGACGATTCAGGTGGAGGGGGCCGAGACGGCCTCCGTAACGGGCCGGATTCTGACCCATTCCGATCTGGAAGCCCACAATACCTTCGAGGCCCCGGACCGGATTCAACCGGCGGCATTCCGCGGCGCTTCCCTGGCGAACGGCCTTCTATCCTGCGCCGTCCCGGCCGCATCCGTCATCGTGCTTGAGCTGTCTTGACACCTGGGTCCAATTCATACGAAGGAGATAAGCCGATATGAACAAGAAGACATTCAACAACCCTTTGATTGAACAGCGCGCCGATCCCTGGATTTACAGACATACGGACGGCTTCTACTATTTCACGGCATCCGTGCCGGAATACGACCGCATCGAGCTGCGGCGGGCTTCGTCCCTCGAAGGACTGGCTGAGGCCGAACCGGCCATTGTCTGGCGCAAATACGAGACCGGGCCGCTGAGCGCCAATATCTGGGCGCCGGAGATTCATTTTAATGCGGGCAAATGGTATATCTATTTTGCCGCCGCCCGCACGACCGAGACGAATGACGGATTGTTCGACCATCGGATGTTCGCGCTGGAGAATGCTTCGGAGAACCCGCTGGAAGGGGAATGGACCGAGAAAGGACAGGTCAAGTCCGCCTGGGAATCCTTCTGTCTGGACGCGACTACCTTCGAGCACAAGGGCAAGCTCTACTACGTATGGGCCCAGAAAGATCCGGAGATCGAGGGCAATTCTAATCTGTATATTTCGGAAATGAGCAATCCGTGGACGCTGACCGGGAAGCAGACGATGATTTCGCAGCCGGAATACGACTGGGAGATTATCGGCTTCCGCGTGAACGAGGGCCCGGCGGTTCTCAAGCGGAACGGGCGAATCTTCATCAGCTTCTCCGCCAGCGCCACCGACTTCAACTACTGCCTCGGCCTTCTGTGGGCGGACGAGAACGCCGATCTGCTGGAGGCGTCCTCCTGGACGAAGCTGCCGGAGCCGGTATTCCGGACGAACGAAGCCCACAGCCAGTACGGACCGGGGCACAACAGCTTCACCGTGGACGAGGACGGCAGCGATGTGCTGGTCTATCATGCCCGCAGCTACAAGGAGATTACGGGCGACCCCCTGTACGATCCGAACCGCCATACCCGCGTCAAAAGCTTCGGCTGGTCCGAAGACGGCCTGCCGGAGTTCGGCGAGCCGCAGCCCGATACCGAGGCGGGCCGCTGAGAAATTTACAACCTGATCAAGAGAGCCGCTTCATAAGAAAATGAAAGTGCCAGCCCGGATAATAATGGGCTGGCACTTTGCTGTTCCAGTCTCTGGACAGACGGAACGTTGTATGCGTGCAGCAGGGTGCCGGTTACGGAACGTACTGTTGCACGATGGAGATAATCTGTCCGTTCTGCACGGTAATGTGATACGGGAAGGCTCCGAGGTCAATCACATCCGAGGAAGCGAACTGTCCGATGAACGTTCCCAGATTGACCGGTTCGTTCCACTGGATATCGAGATCGGCGGGATCGCCGGTATGGTCGAACAATTGAACCTTCACGGAAGCGTCGGCTGCGACCGGATAGGTAATGGTATTGTCGCTGTCATTCACAATATAGTAGCCGTCCGGCGCGCCGCCGATTTCCCGGTAGGATTCCGGGTCTTCCTTGGCGAACATGGCGTCGGCCGCCTTGCCTTCATACCAATCTATCGGATCGGTGGTTACCGAGAAGCCGTTGCCGTCGGTATGAAAGGCCTTCAGATAGACGGTATAGGTCTCGGCCGGAGCTGCCTGGTCCGCAGCTGCGCTTCGGGCCACTGCAAAGGTCCCGCCCGTGCTGGCCGTACTGACGAGGGTTAGAAGCAGCAGGACCAGGACGGACAATATGTACGCTCTCTTCTTCATCAATCGGTTCTCCCCCTTGGCTAAAGCACGGTATATGGCTTATATACCCGCTTCATCCGTTCTCAAACGCTTCTTTTCCTCAATAAACGTAATTTCGGGCAAAAAGGTTGCAAACCGTTCACACGGCAGACAAGGCTATTCATCAAAAGGGAAGAATCCGGGCATAGTAAATATCGGAATTTATGCCAAGGGGGAGTGAGATCATGCCGGGGATTCTGCGGATTTACCGGACCGACTGGCGCCGCCTCTTCCGGGCTCCGGTCGCTCTGCTGCTGATAGCGGCGCTTGTGGTTCTCCCGTCCGTCTATGACTGGGTGAACGTTGCTGCGGTCTGGGACCCGTATACCCGCACATCGGGCATTCCGGTGGCGGTCGCGAACCTGGACCGGGGAAGCGCTGCTGCGGGAACTGCCTTCAATGTCGGCGAAGAGGTCGTGGCGAGCCTGCGGAACAACACTTCGCTGGGCTGGCGCTTCGTAAGCCGGGCAGCTGCCGAGAGCGGCGTCCGGCGGGGCGATTATTATGCCGCCATTGTCATTCCGGCCGACTTCTCCGCCCGGCTGGCCGGGGTTCTGGAAGGCGGGGAGAACAAGCCGGAGCTGGTCTATGAGGTCAACGAGAAGCTGAATGCCATTGCGCCCAAGATTACCGATAAGGGCGCCTCGTCGATCACGGCCCGGATCGACGAGCATTTCACCCGGACGCTCAGCGAGACGGTGCTGGCTGCGCTGCAGCGCGCCGACCGGGAGCTGGTCTCGAACCTTCCGATGATCCGGAGGGTGGAGGCGGGGCTGTTCGCGCTGGAGAAGCGGCTGCCGGAGCTGGAGGAGGCGGGGCAGAAGGTGCTGGAGGTGGAAGCGAAGTGGCCGGAGATTGCAGCCGCGGCCCAGCGGGTCGCGGGTCTGACCCGCCTGCTCCCGGAAGCCGATGCCGCCGCCTCTGCCGTCCTGCTGCTGCAGGAGCGCTGGCCGCAGATCGAAGAAGCGGCCGCGGGTCTGGCTCCGCTGCGGGACCGGCTTGCGCCCGGCCTGGAGCAGGCCGGAGCGATCGCCTCGCAGCTCGAGCAGGGCGCGGCCGATACCGCCGGCCGCCTCGAAGCGGCGCTGGCCGGGCTGGAAGCGGCCCGGGCGGCGCTGGAGGCCGCCGCCGAGCCGCCGGCGGCCGCTGCGGAACCGGCGGCAACCGCTCCGCCGGTTGAGGCGCTGGCGGCCGCGAAGCAGGCCGCCGACGCAGGCAGCGCCGCAGTTCAGGCGCTGCAGGGCAGCCTGCCGGAGCTGCGGCAGGCGGCGGAGGCGCGCCGGCTCGGCGAGCTGGCGAAGGCCGAGCTGCCGCAGGCGCTCTCCGGCCTGCCGGCGGCCGGAGCGAAGCTGGATGCCGCGGCCGGCTGGGTCCGCGGCGAGTGGCCCGCCGCCGAGCAGCGGCTGCGGGAGGTGTCCGGCCGGATCACGGCCGGACTGCCCGAGACCGGCCGCGACGTGCACCGGGCGGCTTCGCTCGTTCGCGGCCGGCTGCCGGAACTGACGCAGGCGGTGCGCCGGGCGGCGGATGCCGTCCGCCGGGTGAAGGGCGCGGCCAACCTGGACGAGGTGTCGGCGCTGCTTGCCGGAGACATGGCGGCGAGAAGCGATTTTCTGGCGAGCCCGGTCCTTCTGAAGGAGAAGAAGCTGTTCCCCATTCCGAACTATGGTTCGGCGATGACGCCGTTCTATGTGGTGCTGTCCCTCTGGGTGGGCGGGACGCTGCTGGTCTCGCTGCTGCGGATTTCGGTAGAGACGGATGAAGTCCGGTACCGGCCGTATCAGCTCTTCTTCGGCCGGCTGCTGACCTTCTCTACCATCGGCGTGCTGCAAGCGCTGGTAGCCGTTCTCGGCAATCTGTACCTGCTGCACTGCTATGTGGCGAGTCCGGCCGTCTTCGTCCTGTCGGCGGTGCTGATCAGCCTGGTGTTTGTTACCGTGCTGTTCGTTCTGGTCTCGGTGTTCGGCAATGTCGGCAAGGGCATCGCCATCATCTTCATGGTGCTGCAATTCTCCAGCTCAGGCGGGACGTTCCCGGTCTCCACCGCCGGTCCCTTCTTCGAGGCGCTGCATCCGTTCATGCCGTTCACCTATGCCATCGGCCTCCTGCGCGAGGCGGTAGGGGGAGCGGAGCCCGGAACGGTTCTGCGGGATGCAGCCGGGCTGCTCGGATTCGCAGCCTTGGCGCTGCTTGCCGCGCTCGCGCTGAAGCGCCCGCTGGAGCGGCTGGTTCGGCATTCGGCCGAGCAGGCTGCCCGGTCCCGTCTGATTTCATAAAGGTGCGGGCGTCAGGCGCTAAGAGCCGAGATTGGCGAAGTCTGGAATTCATCCACAGAAAGGAGAGAAGAGCATGAGCGGCAGCATGAAGAACGGCGGAGAGCTTGATTGCCTGTCCGGCAAGCTGGATCAGGATATCGAAGAGATCGGCCGCAGGCTTGGAGGAAGCTCCGATCTGGCCGTCAAATCGCTGGTGGTCTCGGGGCGCTATCCGTCGGCCCTGGTCTATCTGGAGGGGCTGGCGGATCAGGCGCTGCTTCAGACCGCCCTCGAGTCGCTGATGCGCGTTCCCGGGGACGGCGGCGAGAGCGAAGCAGTGCAGGCGGGACAGCCGCCGGAGGACTTGCTTCGCCGGATCTGCGAGCGGGTCCTGACGACCGGCGGAAGCAGCCGGGTGAAGGACTTCAACGGGCTGTTCCAGTCGCTTCTGTCCGGCGACAGTATCCTGCTGGTTGAAGGACAGAGCGAAGCGATCGCGGCCGGAACCGGCGGGGCCGAGGAGCGGTCCGTCGGTGAGCCGACCTCGCAGGCGGTCGTCCGTGGACCGATGGAGGGATTTACGGAGAATATCCGAACCAATATATCGCAGATTCGCCGGCGCATCCGCGATACGGGCCTCTGGAGCGAGAAATACATCATTGGCCGGCGGACCCATACCGAGGTCGCAGTGCTGTATATGAAGGACATTGTGCGTCCTGGGGTGCTGGAGGAGGTCCGAATCCGTCTCGGCTCCATTGATATCGACGGCATTCTGGAGAGCGGTTATATAGAAGAATTCATTCAGGAGACGGCCTTCACCCCGTTCCCGACCGTCTTCAATACGGACCGTCCCGATACGGCGGCGGGAGCGCTGCTGGAGGGCAGGGTCGTCATCATTGTGGACGGCACCCCGTTCGTTCTGCTGGTGCCGGCGCTGTTCGTTCAATTCTTTCAATCCGCCGAAGATTACTATCAGCGCGCCGACATCAGCTCGCTGCTTCGGATGGTCCGGGTCATATCCCTGTTCATATCCATGCTGCTTCCCGCTCTCTATGTATCGCTGACGACCTATCATCAGGAGATGCTGCCCACGGCTATGCTGATTTCGCTTGCCGCCCAGCGCGAGGGGGTTCCCTTTCCGGCGTTTGTCGAAGCGCTTCTCATGGAATTCATCTATGAGGTATTGCGCGAAGCGGGTGTTCGAATGCCCCGGACCGTCGGCCAGGCGGTCTCGATTGTCGGTACACTGGTCATCGGCCAAGCGGCGGTTGATGCCGGAATCATCTCCGCTGCAATGGTCATCATCGTCTCGCTTACGGCTATTTCCAGCTTTGTTATTCCGTCCATCAGTATGTCGATCTCCGTCCGTATTATCCGGTTCGGCATGATGATTCTGGCAGGCTCTTTCGGGCTGGTGGGCATATTTTTCGGATGCGTCCTGCTGACCGTTCATATTTGCAGTCTTCGTTCATTCGGGGTTCCGTACTCCATGCCGTTCGCGCCTGCGGCGGAGGACGAATGGCAGGATACCATTCTTCGGGTCCCCTGGCCGCGGATGAAGCGGCGGCCGACGACGGCGGTTGCTGACAATCGACGTCGTCTGGGTAAGCGGGGGAGTAAGGGAGGCGGCGGGTCATGACAGGGCGGGTTCGCATCTGCCGGAGAGCCGCGCTCTCGCTGCTTCTCCTTCTGCCGTGCCTTACCGGCTGCTGGGACCGTCACGAGCTGAACGAGCTCGCGCTTGGCGTCGGTCTAGGAATCGACAAGACGGGCGACGGCTACAAGCTGACCGCCCAAGTAGTCATTCCGTCCGAAGTTGCAGTGAACATGAACAGCTCCGGGGGGTTGCCGGTCACGGTCTACGAAGAGTCGGGACCGACCATATTTGAAGCTCTGCGCAAAATGACCATACGAAGTCCCCGGAAGGTCTACCTGGCACACCTTCAGGTAGTCATTCTCGGAGAGGAGCTGGCCCGGGAGGGAGTCGCCGATTTTATCGACTTTCTCGTAAGGGACCCTGAGGTCCGCGGAAATTTCTATATGATTGTCGCAAAAGACACCACCGCCGAACAGACGCTGCGGATCCTGACGCCGCTGGAACGCATTCCGGCCAACAAGCTGTTCAGTTCACTGACAGTCTCCACCAATTACTATTCACCCACCTCGAACGTCAACATGATGCAGCTCTTGGACGAACTGTTGGCCGAGGGACGTGATCCCGTGCTGACCGGACTTATGATCACGGGCGATGCGAAGAAGGGGGAGGAAGCGAACGGAGTCAAAAGTACGCTTCCTTCCGCACGGCTGGTCTACAAGAACCTCGCGGTATTCCGGTCCGACAAGCTCATCGGATGGCTGGATGAGAATGAATCCAAGGGCTTCAATTATGTGACAAATCAGATTCAGAACTCGGTTGGCCACATCGTGGTCAACGGAAATAAAATTACGACCGAGGCGACCAACAGCACGACCAAGATCCGGGTACGGGAAGTAGAGGGACGCCCGGTGTTTGACATTCATGTTCAAAATACGGTCAATTTGGCGGATGTCGCAAGTCCGATTGATGTCACCGAGAAGAAGAATCTCAGGATGATTGAGAAGAAAGCGGCGGAAAAGATTGTATGGCTGATGAATCAGGCCATTGAAGCGGAGAAGACAAGGATGCACAGCGATTTCCTGGGACTTGGACGTGCGGTGAAACAGCAGCAGCCGGCTCTCTGGCTCCGTCTCGGAGAGGGCTGGAATGACCGGCTGAGCGAGCTGGATATTCACTGCCGGGCGGATGTTCATATTCTTCTGTCAGGTTCAAGCGGAGCTTCGATTAAGCATTCATTGGAGGAATAAGAGATGTTGATTGCGTTCATCATTCTGGTCGGCATGCTGATTGCCTTCAAGGAACTGTGGCCCTTGCTGCGAAGGAAGCAGTACCGGGATGCAGTGGTGTGCGGGCTGCTGTCCGGCGCAGGCCTTTTCTGTTCCGCGGCGGCGGGGGCGGGGGTGAAATGGCAGAGCCCGCTGCAGCTTCTGGTTTTTTTGTATGATCCTGTAGTGAAGTGGATGCGCTGGATTCTGTAGCGCTGCGGAAGGGGAGAATCGTTTGTGAAACCGCCAGGTCAGGAAAGAATCAGTACCCGACAAGTCGCGTGTTTGATCTTCTATATGATTGTCGGAGATATGCTGTTTGTTCTGCCTCCCCTCACCGCCGCCAAGAGCGGGTCTGCGGCCTGGCTCTCGGCTTTGATAGCCGTTCCGGCCGCCCCGCTGATTATGTGGCTGCTGCTCGTTGTGAGCCGGCTTCATCCGGAGCTGCGGCTGAGCGGACTGGCAGAGAAGGTGCTCGGCAAATGGCCGGGAAGGATCGTCTCCGCCGGGTATGCGGTGTATTTTGTGCTCGGCGGCGCCATCTATGCCCGGGAGACTGTAGATTTTCTCAGTACGGAGATTTTGACGGATACGCCGATCCGGGTGCTGGATATTTTGGGACTCCTCGCCATCACTTATGCGCTGCGCAAAGGGCTGGAGCCGATCGCCCGCTCGGGCGAGATTTTCTTCGGGATATTCATCGCGGTGCTGGTTGTGGTTATCATCCTGACGATTCCTAATTTCACATGGACGAATCTTCAGCCGGTAACCGGGAACGGCGCACTCTCGATTGTCAAGGGAGGAATATACAATGCGCTGTTTCCCTGGACGGAGCTCTGCCCGTTGCTCGTACTGATGCCTTATGTCAAGCGGCGGAAGCACACCGGCCGCGATCTGCTGCTGACCAGTCTACTGGGCTCGTTCCTGATGGTCGGCATTATTGCTGCGTGTCTGCTTGTGCTCGGGGAGGGGCTGTGCCGGACCTTGCTCTATCCGGCTTATGTGCTTGCCCAATCCATAGATATCGGCCACTTTCTGCAACGAATCGAAGTGATGCTCGCGATCAACTGGCTATTCGGAATCTGCTTCAAAGCGACTCTGTACCAGTTCGCCTTTCTGGAAATGCTGGCGGGGATGACAAGGATGAAGGACAAAAAGCCGCTCATTTATCCCGGCATCCTGCTGATGTTCGGCTTGACTTACCTCATTAGCCCCAACATGCTGTACTATGCCTTTTATATCACCGACTACTATTTAATGTGGGATATTACGTTCGGCATTCTGCTGCCGCTCCTGATCCTTGCCGTTGCTCTGGTCCGCAAGAAGCGTGCGGCCGCTTGAACCGGCTCTCCCGCTGATTTATGATCGGAGTAGAAGGGGAGGTGCCGGCATGAATCTGTTTCTTGAAATCCCCAAGCTCAACCGCCATTTTCCGTTTCGCTGCTTCACGAATCAAGGGGACACGCTGGTCTACCCGCATTGGCACAAAGAGATCGAGATCATCTATGTGACCAAGGGCACGCTTCAGCTCGGCATCAACGACGAGCCGGTCCAGATGCGGCAGGGCGAAATCCAGTTCATCAACGGCGGGGACGTGCATTTCTTCCTGGCCTCTCCCGACAGCGAACGCGCGGTCATCCAGTTCGATCTCCAGCTCTTCCAGGAGGTGCTGGCCTGGAGCGGCGAAGATATCGGGCTGCGCGACGTCTTCACCCAGATGGCGCATTCCAGTCTGGAATGGCCCGAAGAGACGGCTTCCCGCATGAGGAAGCTGATCGAAGATATTTTCCGCGAGAATGCAGAGAGGGGCCCGGCCTGGGGCTACCGGTTGAAGGCGCGCGTATTTGATATGTTCGCGCTTATTGTGCGCGAGGTCCCGTCCGATCCCCATGCCGCAGACCCCCGCATCTCCGAGGATGCGCTGAACCGGTCCCGGGATACGCTCGGGAAGCTGGAGCGGATCTTCAACTATGTGGAGAGCCACTACCGGGAGCCGATTTCGCTGGGAGAGGTCGCCGATTATATGGGGTTTAGCCCGTATTACTTCACCAAGCTGTTCAAGCGCAATACGGGCATGACGTTTATCGAGTTCCTCAATGAATACCGGCTGAACAAAGCCAAATGGCTGCTGCTGAACGAAGAAACCTCGATGGCGGAGGTCGCCGAGAGCGCCGGATTCGGCAGCGTCAAGACGTTCCACCATCTGTTCAAGGAATCGACCGGCGTATCGCCGCTGCGCTACCGGAGGACAATATTCGGGAATAATACGACAAGAATGTAGGAAGAAAGCGCTTCGCCTCTTCGGTATTATAGGAGTGTGAACGAAACCTAACTTTAGAGCGTGGAGGTCTATCTGGCTTATGACACTTCGAATCGGAATTATCGGCTGCGGCGGCATTGCGAACGGCAAACATATGCCCGCCCTGAAAGCAATCAAGGAAGCGCAGATGGTGGCATTCTGCGATATCGTGCCCGAGCGGGCGGAGAAAGCGAAGAGCCAGTTCGGCGACGAGAACGCGGCGGTCTATACGGATTACCGCGAACTGCTGGCGGACGGAAGCATTGATGTGGTGCATGTGTGCACTCCGAATATCTCCCACGCCGAAATTTCCATCGCGGCGATGGAAGCGGGCAAGCATGTGATGTGCGAGAAGCCGATGGCCAAGACGACGGCCGAAGCGCAGGCGATGATCGATGCGTCCAAGCGGACGGGACGGAAGCTGACGATCGGTTACCAGAACCGGTTCCGCGCCGACTCGCAGTACCTGCATACGGTATGCGAGAACGGAGAACTGGGCGAGATCTACTATGCCAAGGCCAAAGCGATCCGTCGCCGCGCCGTTCCGACCTGGGGCGTCTTCCTGGACGAGGAAGCGCAGGGCGGAGGACCGCTGATCGATATCGGCACGCATGCCCTCGACCTGACGCTCTGGATGATGGACAATTATAAACCGAAATATGTAGTAGGGAACGCCTACCACAAGCTGTCTGGTCGCAAGAACGCGGCGAACGCCTGGGGACCTTGGGACCCCGAGAAATTTACGGTCGAAGATTCGGCCATCGGTTTCATTACGATGGAGAACGGAGCGACCATCGTGCTGGAAGCAAGCTGGGCGCTGAACACGCTGGATGTCGGCGAAGCGAAGACCACTCTTCACGGAACGGAAGGCGGCGCCGATATGGAGAAGGGGCTGCGCATCAACGGCGAGGCGCACGGCCGTACCTACGAGAAGACGATCGGTCTGGATGCGGGCGGCGTCGATTTCTACGACGGCGCAGGCGATGACCCGGCGGTGGCGGAAGCCCGCCAGTGGATCAGCAGCATTCTCGACGGCACCGAGCCAGTCGTGAAGCCGGAGCAGGCTCTGATTGTGACCCGGATTTTGGAGGCCATTTATACCTCCTCGGAGACCGGACAGCCCGTTTATTTTGACTGAATGACTGTGTGAGTAACTGAGTAACTGATTAAATGATTAATTAACTGATTGACATAACCTATATATGATCCTTGGGGAGAGAAGTTAAGACGATGACCAGAGTAACCGTATGGAACGAGTATCGGCATGAGCTGCAGGAAGAACGGATTCGGGAGATCTACCCGGCGGGCATCCACAATCAGATTGCAAGCTTTCTGATTGCAGCCGGGATGGAAGTCGGTACGGCCACGCTGGATGAGCCGGAACACGGGCTGACGCAGGAGGTCCTGGACCGTACCGACGTGCTGATCTGGTGGGGACACATGGCCCACGGAGAAGTCAGCGACGAGATTGTGAACCGGGTGCACGACCGCGTGCTGAAGGGAATGGGCCTTGTGGTTCTGCACTCGGGCCATATGTCCAAAATCTTCATGAAGCTGATGGGCACAAGCTGTGATCTGAAATGGCGCGACGCCGGCGAGAAGGAACGCATCTGGGTCATGAATCCGAGCCATCCGATCGCGGAAGGCATCGGAGAGTACATTGACCTCGAACGCGAGGAGATGTACGGAACGCATTTCGATGTGCCGGCTCCTGACGAACAGATCTTCGTCGGCTGGTTCGAGGGCGGCAACGTCTTCCCGAGCGGATTGACCTACCGCCGCGGCAGCGGCAAGATCTTCTATTTCCAGCCCGGCCATGAAGCCTATCCAATCTATTATCATCCCGATATCCAGCGCGTCATTGTCAACGGCGTCCGCTGGTGCGAGCCTACACCGCGCGCATATCCGGTATACGGCCATTCGGAAGCTCTGGAACCGATCAAAGGAGGCGCAGTGCTCTTATGAAACTCGGCGTATTCGATCCCGTATTCGCATCATTGACCTTGGAAGAAATGCTCGACAAGCTGGAAGCGGCCGGCCTGCAGGCCGTAGAAATCGGCTCCGGCGGCAATCCCGGCAACAGTCATTGCCCGACGGACGATCTGCTCGTAAGCGAAGCCGCACGCAAGGCGTATCTGGAGAAATTCGAGCGCCGCGGTCTGACAATCAGCGCGTTCAGCTGTCATAACAACCCGATATCACCGGACCCGGAAGAGGCGAAGGCCGGCGACGAGATTCTCCGCAAAAGCATTAAGCTCGCTTCGCTGATGGGCGTGCCTGTCGTCAATACGTTCTCCGGCACGGCCGGGGACAGCGACGACGCCAAGGCTCCGAACTGGCCGGTCATTGCCTGGCCGACCGTCTATTCCGACATTCTGGAATGGCAGTGGGAGCAGAAGCTCATTCCGTACTGGAAGGAGATCGGCAAGTTCGCCGAAGAGCACGGCGTCAAGATCGGCATCGAGCTGCACGGCGGCTTCCTCTGCCATTCGCCGTATACGATCCTGAAGCTGCGCGAAGCGACCTGCGACGCCATCGGCGTCAATCTGGACCCGAGCCATCTCTGGTGGCAGGGCATCGATCCGGTTGCCGCCATCAAGATTCTCGGCAAGGCCGGAGCCATCCATCATTTTCATGCCAAGGACACGTATCTGGACCAGGACAACATCAACCTGTACGGCGTGCTCGACATGCAGCCATACGGCAACGTGCAGACGCGCGCCTGGACCTTCCGGTCCGTGGGCTGCGGCCACAGCATGACCGAATGGTCGAACATCATCAGCGCGCTGCGGACCTATGGCTACGACCATGTGGTCAGCATTGAGCACGAAGATCCGCTGATGTCGGTCGACGAAGGCTTCCAGCGCGCCGTGACGAATCTGCAGTCGATTCTGATCCGCGACCAGCCGACGGATATGTGGTGGGCTTAAGCCCGCCGCCCCTCGCTTCATCGGGTTATCAGGTCACCGGTTCAGTCCGCCCAGCGGACCGCCGGTGGCCTTTGCTTCAATTTCGGGAACGTACAAGACCAGAAATCCAGAAGGGAAGTTAATGGAATGGAGAACAAGACCTATAACGTTGTGGTCGTCGGTTACGGCGGCATGGGCAGTTACCACGGACAGCTGATCGCTCCGGTGCCCGGCATCGCGCTTACGGGCGTATACGATATTGTGGAATACCGGATGGAGCTGGCCCGCAGCCAGGGCTTCCGGACTTATGGAAGCTACGGGGAAGTGCTGGCCGACGAGAGCGTCGATGTTGTCGTGATTGCGACTCCGAACGATGTTCATAAGGATCTGGCCATTCAGGCGCTCCAGGCCGGCAAGCACGTCGTCTGCGAGAAGCCGGTTACGGTGACCAGCGCCGAGCTGCTGGAGATTGTTCAGGCGGCCAAGGAAGCGGACCGGGTATTCATGGTTCACCAGAACCGGCGCTGGGATGAGGACTTCCTCATGGTCAAGAACCTGGTCGAGAACAAGAAGGCCGGCGAGGTCTTTCATGTAGAGTCCCGCGTACAGGGAGCGAACGGAATTCCGGGAGACTGGCGTCAGCTGAAAGCCTACGGCGGCGGCATGCTGCTGGACTGGGGCGTTCATCTGCTCGATCAGCTCCTCCTGCTTACGGACAGCGAGATCGAGACGGTGACGGCCAGCCTCAGTACAATTTTGGGCACCGAAGTGGACGACGGCTTCACTGCCCACATCCGGTTCAAGGACGGTCTCACCGCAGTGATTGAAGTCGGCACCACGAACTTCATTAAGCTGCCACGCTGGTACGTCAAGGGCACGGAGGGAACGGCAGTTATCTATGACTGGGACCTCAGCGGCGAGATTGTGACCCGCAACCAGGCAGTGGCCCATGTGGAGCCGAAGCCGATCCAGGCCGGCGTCGGCCTGACGAAGACCATGGCCCCGCCGAGCGAGGAATCGACGATCCGCGAGCCGTTCGAACGCGTTCCCTCGAAGACCGAGAGCTTCTACGAGAACCTGGTATCTGTCATCGAAGGCAAAGCTCAACCGCTTGTCCGGAACGAGCAGGTGCACCGCGTGCTGGTGCTGATCGAGGCCATCTTTGAGTCGGCAGAGACCCGAAGCGTGGTTCACCGGACGTTCTGATCGATCCCAAGACCAAGAAGCCTTTCCCGGAAGAGAAGATCGCCAATTGCGCGGCCTGCGCCTCCAACTGCGTCTGTTGATTCAGCAGATAGTGGCGCATCGTCCGAAGATCCAGACAATCCCGAACAGGTGGATCGTAAGGGAACTCCGTTCTTCGCCTGGGAGAATGAGGGGCCCCAATGCAGGCTGGCCGTGAAATCAATCTCCAGACTGCGGGGCCGCCCGGCGTATGATATACTGGCTGAAAAACAAAGCAGGGATGTGTCGCGAGTGAATGAACTGCGTTTCCGCCCGCGCTGGCGGGCGGACAAGCTGGACCGGCTCGGCTCTTCAATCTTCGCCGAGGTGGCCGTCTGGCGCTCGGAAGCCCGCCGCCTGGGCCGGGATATCATTGATCTCGGGATCGGCAGCCCGGACCGGGGTCCGTCTCCCGAGATCCGCGCGGCGCTTGGCCGCGCCGTTCAGCGCGGGGACGCCTACGGCTACCCGTCCTCGCAGGGGAGCGCGGCTTACCGGCGCAGCGCCGCGGCGTGGATGAAATTCCGCTTCGGCGTCACGCTCGATCCGGACGAAGAGGTGCTTGCCCTCATGGGCTCGCAAGACGGGCTGACCCATCTGGCGCTGGCAGTCTGCAATCCGGGCGATATCGCCCTTGTCCCGGACCCGGGCTATCCGATCTATGCCGGAGCGCTGGAGATTGCGGGCGTGAAGCCGTGGCCGCTGCCCCTTCGGGCCGGGAACCACTTTCTGCCCGATCTCGCGGCCATACCGGCGGAAGTGCTGGAGCAGGCCCGGTTCATTCTGCTTAATTTCCCGGGCAATCCCGTGTCGGTTCGGGCCGACGCAGCATTCTTCCGGGAGCTGCTGGAGCTGGCGCGGCGTCACGGGCTGCTGGTGGTCCACGACTTGGCCTATTCAGAGATGGGGTTCGACGGCTACCGGCCGATGAGCATACTGGAGGTGGAGGGAGCGGCTGATACAGCCGTTGAATTTCATTCCTTCTCCAAAAGCTTCAACATGGCCGGCTGCCGCATCGGCTTTCTTGCGGGCAACCGCGAAGCCGTCTCGGCGCTCGGCGAGCTGAAGAGCAACATCGACTACGGCGTCTTCGAGCCGATTCAGGAGGCGGCCATCGCCGCGCTGGAGCAGGCGATGGGACCGGCCCCCGGTCCGGGCGTCGGACCGGTGTATGAACGCCGGCGCAATGTGTTCGCGGCGGCGTTGGAAGCGGCGGGCTGGCCGGTGCCGAAGCCGGCCGCCACGATGTTCGTCTGGGCGCCGCTGCCGCCCGGACTCCCGGATGCGGTCTCCGGGGCATCGGAGGGCGCTTCCCGGCGCTTCGCCCGGGAGCTTCTGCTCGCCACCGGGGTAGCGGTGATTCCGGGAAGCGCTTTTGGCCGCGAAGGAGAGGGGTATGTACGGATCGCCCTTGTCGAAGAGGAGGATCGGCTGCTGGAAGCGGCCCGCCGGATCGGCGCGTTCATCCAGTCCCGCTGACCGGGGCGGCTGCCTCTACTCTTCGAGGGTAACCCTGTAGTGCATGGCGGCGAACGGCCGTTCATTCTATCCCCTCCAACGGCGGTATGGTCCTGCTTATGCCGGGAGTATAACAGACCCGGCGGAGGAGCAGAAGCGGAGCGGGAAAGGAACGACAAACAAGGCGATCCGTTTGGCCGGATCGCCTTGTTTGCGTTTTCCCTGTCAGGGCAGGATTTCAGATTAATATTCGTGGAACATCTCGCCGATGCGCAGATAATCCGTCGTCTGGGTCAGGGCGAGGGAGAGCAGGATGCGCGCTTTTTGCGGGACCAAGCTGTTGCAGGGGATGGAGTTGGCCGAAAGGTCGATGTACGCATCCTTCAGCGTAATCCCGCTGGAGATGCGCGAGCAGCGCACGACCGGAATGTTGTTCTCCTTCAGCTCCCCGACCTTGTCGATCCAAGGCTTGCTGTAGATTCCGCCGCCCGCGCCCGCAATGACGATGCCGTTCGAGGTTGAAGCGAAATAGTCCAGAATGCCGGGATCGGCGTCCACGTGGAAGTAGGCGACCGGAACTTTCGGCAGCTCCGTCAGGCCGGTGACGTCGAACTGGGCGGCGGTAGTATGCCGCTTGATGGAGCGTGTATAGAAGAAGGCTTCGGCGTCCCGCATATATCCGAGACAGCCGAAATCCCGCTCGTCAAAGGCGTTCGCCTTGAAGGTATTGACCTTCTGCACATCGCGGCCGCTGTAGATGCCTTCTGCGAAGACGACCATAACGCCTTGTCCGTGCGCCTCGGGATTGACGGCCAGCGCAATGGACTGGTACAGATTAAGCGGTCCGTCGGCGCTGAGCGCGGTAGCCGGACGCATGGAGCCGGTCAGGATGACCGGCTTGTCCGTTTTGACGGTCAGATTCAGGAAGTAGGAGGTCTCATCCAGGGTGTCGGTTCCGTGGGTAATGACGAACCCGTGGACATCGTCGCGCAGCGACAGACGGTTGATCAGCGATGCCAGTGTCAGCCAGTGGCTGCCGGTAATGTCGGCGCTGCACAGATTGCTGACCTGAATGCCCGCCATATTGGCCAGCCGATCCAGATGGGGGACGCTGTCCAGCAACGCCTGAAAGTCCAGCGTTCCCGGCTCGTAATTGGTCGTCCGGTGATTCTCGCCGCTCCCGGCGATCGTGCCTCCGGTGGCAAGCAGCACAATGTTCTTCAGGTTCGGGTTATAGTAGGGGGAACTCTCGAATGAGACGTCCTCTTGATGTAGGTTCATGCGGTTATCCTCTCCAGGGCGGGGGGCCCGTATTCAATATTCATAGATGTAGGAAAACTATCGCATTTGCAGCGGAATGTCAATGGTCCGACTGCCCGTTTAACGCGGTGTTCCTTTAATTGAGTCCCGGTATTTACTCTGCGTGTTAACTGTATGTTAAGCAAGTCATACAAACAAACGCGGACTTTACACAAAAATGATCTTTTTTGTGAAAAATCAAGAAGACCTTCTCTCAAACTATGCTATAATATCGCCGTGTAGCAGGTAGAAATAGGCATCATTAATATTTTCTTTTTGGGAGGAGCAAGCAGATGATGAAGGGCAGGAAGAATGGGAACAAGCCGCTGGCTTCGATCCTGGCCGCCGCCGTGTTGTCGGTCCAGGTTCTGGGCGGAGCGGTTGCGGGATCTTTGGTGGGAACGAAGAAGGCGGAGGCCGCTCCGGCTTCGGGGACCTCGGTACAATTGAGAGTGTTAAGCACTACCGATGTACACTCCAATGTCTATGGCTTTGACTATTTCTCCAATACTCCGACTGTGACGGTCGGTCTGGATCGAACTGCGAGTCTGATCAAGAAAGCACGTGAAGAGGTGCCGAGCACTAACAGCGTACTGCTGGACAATGGAGACCTGATTCAAGGAACTCCGATGGCTACATATTTTGTTAAGGAAAATCCGGGATTCCCACAAGATGCAGAAAGTATCCAGCCGATGATTGCCGCGCTGAATGTCATGAAATATGATGTGGCGACGCTGGGTAACCATGAATTCAATTATGGACTGGATTTTCTGAAACGCAGTATTTACGGCTACGATACAGGAAGTGGTGCCAAGGCCGGTACGGGTGCAAATTTTGATTATATCAATGCCAATGTTTATGAGACCGACGGAGTGACTAACGCCTTTCAGCCTTACGTTATTAAAGAAATGAAAGTAAAAGACAGTAAAGGCGATGACCAGACCATCCGGGTGGGATACCTGGGACTGGTAACTCCGCAGATTATGGATTGGGACAAAGCCAATCTAAGCGGCAAGGTGGTCACCAAAGGAATTGTAGAGACCGCTCGGAAATATGTGAAAATTCTGAAAGAAGAGGAACATGTCGATGTCGTGATTGCCATGGCTCACAGCGGCTTTGACGGAACTGCCAGCGATAACGACCCCAACGTCGAGAATGCGATTAACGGGCTGAGCAAGGTGGGTGGCATTGATGCCATCACGTTCTCTCATACCCACAAAGCTTTCCCTACCGGGGATGACAAGACGCTTGATTCCTCCTTTAAAGATCCGGCAACCAATCTTCCTTACAACAAGGATAATGTCAAAATAGACAACATTAACGGCCACATCAACGGCACACCTGCGGTTCAGGCCGGCTACGGCGGAGCCTATCTCGGCCAGATTGACCTGGCCATTAAGTGGAATGGGAACGGCTGGTCGGTAGATAAGGAAGCCTCCAAGGCTTCGACCCGCTCCATTTATCAGACCAAAACGATTGATAACAAAAAGGTGAACATAGCTAATGTGGAACCCGACCAGAGTGTCGATGACGCGGTAGCGGCGGTTCACGAAGGAACGATCGGGTATACCGGCACCAAACTGGGCGAAACTACTTCGCCTATGAATAGCTATTTTGCTATGGTGCAGGACAATCCAACTGTCCAGATCGTGACTTATGCTCAGAAAAGGTATGTAGAAGATATGATCCAGCACGATGTGACGCTGGCGACCTATAAAGATTATCCTATACTCAGTGTAGGAGCTCCTTTCAAAGCGGGGCGCAACGGGGTTACGGAGTATACCAATATCAAGAAAGGGGACCTTACGATTCGCAGCGCAAGCGATCTGTATCTGTATGACAATACGCTAAAAGCGCTGGTTCTGAAGGGCCGAGATGTTAAAGAGTGGCTGGAAATGAGCGCCGGGGCCTACAATCAGATCAAGACCGGCATTACAACGCCACAACCGCTGCTGAACAATAACTTCTCCGTGTTCAACTTTGATGTGATCGACGGGATCAAGTATAAAATTGATGTAACCAAAAAAGCCAAATATAAGGCGGACGGCACGATCAACGACGCATCCTCGAGTCGTGTGTTCGACGTTACCTACAACGACAAGCCATTGGACGACGATATGGAATTCGTTGTGGTGACCAATAACTACCGTGCGAGCGGAGGCGGCAACTTCCCGGGTGTCAAGAACGGAAAGCTGATAATCGACTCCCAGATGGAAAATCGTCAAGTGCTGATGGATTATATTAGCAGCACCGATAAAGTGAACCCGGAAGCTGACAACAACTGGTCAATCGCTCCGATCAAGGGCAATGTGAATGTAACCTTTACTACAACTCCGGTTGCTGTTGATTTCCTTCCGGCCGATCAGAGCATTACCTATAATCCGGAATTGAATGAACCGGGGAATCGGTTCTATGCCGCGAATTCCAGAACCGGCGGTTTTGGCATTTACAATATCAATCTGAAGCAAACGGCTGCGGCTCCTACCCAGGACGTGGAAGTTCACCTGCTCGGCGTGAACGACTTCCATGGACAACTGGATACGACGAATACCGTGAGCGGCAAGAATGTGGGTACGGCGGCGATTTTGGCCACCTACCTGAAGCAGACCCGCGCTAAATACGACAACGCGCTTCTGTTCCACAACGGCGATTCCGTAGGGGCTTCCGCTCCGGTGTCCGCACTGGAACGCGATGAGCCAACGATGGAATGGATGAATATGATGGGCTTTGATGTCGGTACACTGGGCAACCATGAGTTCGACCAGGGCGTAGCCGCGCTGAAGGCCCAGATCTTCGGCGGATTGGATCCAAAGGATGGCAAGATTCAGCATGCCGGAGCGAACTTTGACTACATTAATGCGAATGCCATTGACACAGCGACCGGCACACCGATTCTGAACCCTTACGTCATCAAGGAAATCGGCGGGGTGAAGATCGGCTTTATCGGCACGGTAACCAAAGCGACACCGTCCAAGGTGGCCCCTTCCGGTCTGGTTGGCGTGAACTTCCTGAGCGCCGACGAAGAAGCTGAAGCGATCAACCGCTATGCGGCCAAGCTGGAGGAGAAGGGCGTGAAGACAATCGTCGTTCTGGCCCATGATCCGGCTACGACCAAAGGCGGAGCCGCGACAGGGGAAGCTACCAAGACGACCGGTACGACTACCGGCGAAGCGGCAGAGCTGTCGGATAAGCTCATCGCCAAGCTGAAGGAGAAAGACCCGAACGCGAAGTCTCCGATCGACGTGATCGTCGCCGGCGACAATCACGCTCTGGCCAACGGCTATGTCAACGGCATGCTGATTGTGCAGGCTTACTCGTACGGGACAGCCTTTGAAGACATCAAGCTTGTCATTGACCCTGCGACCGGCGACGTGAAGTCCAGCAGCGCCGTGGTAACCAGCACCTTCCAGGAAGGCGTAAAGCCTGACCCGGATACGGTTGCTCTGGTCAACAAATATCTGACCAAGCATCCGGAACTGACCAACCCGGTCGGCAGTACGGACGGCACGATTACGAGAACCGATGCGTACACCAAAGAGACGGCGCTCGGCAACCTGATCGCGGATTCCATGCGCTTTGCCGACTTCGGCGACAAAGCCGGCCCTGCCGACTTTGCCTTCATGAATCCGGGCGGTATCCGCGCCGATATGCCGAAGGGCAGCGTCACTTACGGCGATCTGGCCAAGATCCAGCCGTTCGGCAATACGCTGGTGAAGCTGGAACTGACCGGCGCCCAGATCAAGACGCTGCTGCAGCAGCAGTGGGGAGCAACCGATGCGGATACGAAGACGCTGCAGATTTCCGGCCTCAAGTATACGGCCAATCTGAAACTGCCGATTGCCGATCGTGTCCTCTCCATGACCAAGGCGGACGGCACACCGATTGACATGAACGCGAAGTACACGGCGGTTGTGAACAACTTCATGGCCGACGGCGGAGATAACTACAAGGTGCTTCCGCAGGCATCGTCCAAGCTGATCGGACTCACGGACCTGGAGGCTCTGTATAACTACATCGTTCAGACCTTCAACTACGGACCGATTACGGCAAAAATCGAAGGACGCATTACGAACCAGACCGACTCGGGTTCGGGTACGAACCCGACACCGACTCCGGTGTCGACTACGAGCCCGGCCGCAACGCCGTCGCCGACTCCGGCTGCTTCCGCAGCGCCTTCGGCCAGCCCGGCTCCGTCGGCCACTCCGCTCCCAAGCCCTTCGGCAGCTCCGGTATTCAAGGATCTGGCCAAGGTGGCCTGGGCTCAGGAGGCTGTCTCCTCCCTGGCTTCCCAGGGAATCATCAAGGGCGTGAGCGGCTCCGACTTCGCTCCGCTGAAAGAAGTCACCCGCGCCGAGTTCATCACGATGATCGTGCGCGCGCTGAACCTGCAGCCGACGGGCGCGGCATCCTTCAAGGATGTGAAGCAGGGCGCCTGGTATACGGATGCCATTACGGCAGCCGTGAACGCCGGCATCGTCAAAGGCTCCGGCAGCGGCAAGTTCGAACCGTCCCGGGCCATCACCCGCGAGGAAATGGCGATTATGATCGCCAACGCGCTCGGCGACAAGCTTCCGGCGGTCAACAAGACGACGGCGCTGGCCGATTTTGCAGACAAATCGAAGATCGCTTCCTATGCCCAAGAGGCGGTGGCGAAGCTGGCCCAGGCCGGTATCGTCAACGGCGTTGACAGCGACTCCTTCGCGCCGAAGGGGATCGCGAACCGCGCCCAGGCGGCGGTTATTGTCTACCGCATGCTGGATAAAGCCTCCTGATCCACCTCTATCCAGGCCATGCGCCAAGAAGAGCCTTCCCGGACATCGGGAAGGCTCTTCTCTTTGCATCGGTTTCTCTTTGCATCGGTCCCGGGACGGAGTCTTCTTCCATCCCTGGCTGCTGTCCGAAACGCCGTTTCTCCGATACAATCAGATGGAGAAGCAAATCCTGGAACATACGGAGGTTCGGAGTATATGGATAAACGCACACTGTGGGGGCTGCTGCTGGTCATTCTGGGAGTGCTCCTGTTCGCGGGCAGGGGCGATATTATGGAGCCGGGCAGAGTCTTCACCTATTTCTGGCCAAGCCTGTTCGTCATTCCGCTCGGCATTCTGATGCACTGGCTGTATTTCTACGCCACCCGGAGACGCGGCAGCGGGCTGCTTATTCCCGGCGGCATCCTGCTGGTCAGCGGAATCATCTTCCAGATCTCGATGCTGCTGGACGCCTGGGAGTACACCTGGCCCGGCTTTCCGCTTGCGGTTGCCTTCGGGCTGCTGGAATTCTACTGGTTCGGCGGACGCAACCGCTGGATTCTGATTCCCGTCTTTATTCTCGGCGGAGCTTCGCTGACGTTCTTCATGATCTTCACCGTAGGGACGCTGCTGAGCGTGAGCGTGCTGGGACAATCGGTGGGGGCTGTGCTGCTGGTGGCCGCGGGCCTTGCCCTGATGATGGGCCGCAGACGGGGAGAACGGTACTGAAGCTAACGGCATTGACAATGAAATTGGAAGTGGGCTATACTTTTAGCTAATTCGATAGCGGAAGTACGTTGAACGAGTCAGTAGCAGCCTTTGTCCCTGTCCCAGAAAGCCGGGGGGCGATGGAACCCGGTACATACAAGGACTGCGAATTACACTCTGGAGTATCTTGGGTAATGCCAAGCGGATCAGGCGAACGTTAACTCGCCGGGAGCGGTGCGTTCCTGACCCGATACGGGAGGGGGCGCGCAACCAGGGTGGTAACGCGGTGTATCCATCGTCCCTGTGCCGATATGAATCGGCGCACGGGGCGATTTTTTGCGTTCCGGCGGCGATGTCCGGCGGTGTGAAGACCGGCTCCGTTCAACAAATTCTGCAGAATCTGACCCCAAAAGGAGCTGTGCAATTTGAACATCATCGACGAATTGGAATGGCGAGACGCCATTAATCAGCAGACCGACGCAGAGGGCCTGCGCGAGCTGACGGAGAGCAAGTCGATCTCGCTGTACTGCGGCGTCGACCCGACCGGCGACAGCATGCATATCGGCCATTTGATTCCGTTCATGGTACTGAGACGTTTCCAGATGGCCGGACACCGGCCGGTCATTCTGATCGGCGGCGCCACCGGTACGATCGGCGATCCAAGCGGACGGGCGACCGAGCGTTCGCTCCAGACGATGGAGCAGGTGCAGGCGAACGTCGATGCGCTGACGGCCCAGATGAAGAAGCTCTTCGTGACGGACGGCGACAACACGGTACGTATGGTCAACAACTACGATTGGACCAAGGACATGAACGTGATTGAATTCCTCCGGGACTTTGGCAAAAACTTCAGCATCAACACGATGCTGGCGAAGGATGTCGTGGCAAGCCGTCTGGACAACGGCATTTCGTTCACTGAATTCTCCTACCAGATTCTTCAGTCGATCGACTACCTCCATCTGTACCGGCACGAAGATGTGCAGCTCCAGGTCGGCGGGTCCGATCAGTGGGGCAACATTACGAGCGGCCTGGATCTGATCCGCAAAAAAGAAGGCGCCGAAGCGAAGGTATTCGGCCTGACAATCCCGCTCATGCTGAAGGCCGACGGCACGAAGTTCGGCAAGAGCGCGGGCGGCGCGATCTGGCTGGACCCGAAGAAGACGACGCCGTACGAGTTCTACCAGTTCTGGGCGAACGCCGATGACCGGGATGTGGTCAAGTACCTGAAGTACTTCACCTTCCTGACGAAAGAAGAGATTGAGGCGCTGGAGGAGAAGGTTCGGACCGAACCGCACAAGCGTGAGGCGCAGAAGGCGCTGGCCGAGGAAATGACCCGGTTCGTGCACGGCGAGGAGCTGCTGGAGCAGGCCAAGAAGATTACAGCGGCACTGTTCAGCGGCGATATCTCGGCGCTGACGGCCGATGAGATCGAAGAGGGCTTCAAGGAAATGCCGACGTACACCGCTGCTCCGGAGACGAAGAATATCGTCGACTGGCTCGTGGAGCTGGGCATTGAGCCTTCCAAACGGCAGGCCCGCGAAGATATTACGAAGGGCGCGATTTCCCTGAACGGGGAGCGCGTGAGCGAGCTGGAGTTCGAAGTCACGCCGGATCACGCCATTGGCGGCCGGTTCCTCATTATCCGCAAAGGCAAGAAGAACTACAGCCTGGTGAAGCTGGCGCAGCAATAAGGGCAGCAGCCGAAGGGGACTGCCGAGGAAGACGGCAATAACGGCACACGCGAAGAGGCTGTCCCAAAAGTAGATATTTCTAAGCTGAGAGGGACCACCTCCACTAAAAAGTAAACAAAGCGGCCGTTCAA
>NZ_JAVFHT010000012.1:0-114198 GCF_031470375.1 Paenibacillus glufosinatiresistens | reverse complement strand
CTGAATATTGTTTGAGCTTCTGCCCTTTAAACGCCATAAAAATGCACCCCTTAGATTTTATCGGAATAACCAGGGGGTTTTTCCAATGTCTATTCTAAGGGGTGCACTTCATATACCGGAAGCGGGTCTTAGGTTGGATATAAGATGCAATTGCCGGTTCGTTCTGCAGGTTACCGGGCGCGGAGCGGCTTCTTCCAGAAGCCGAGGATCAGCCCGGACAGAACCGCGCCGACCGCTACAGCGAGAAGGAACAGCAGCGCATGATTGGCGAGCGCAGCTACAAAGATGCCGCCGTGCGGTGCCGGCACGTCGATATTCCAGAGTTGGGTCAGGCCGCCGGCTACAGCCGAGCCGAGAATGCAAGAGGTCAATACCCGCAGCGGATCGGCGGCTGCGAACGGAATAGCGCCTTCGGTGATAAACGACAGGCCGAGCACATAGTTCGTGAGACCGGACTGGCGCTCCTGGTCGGTGAATTTAGATTTGAACAGCGTCGTAGCCAAGGCGATGGCCAGGGGCGGCACCATTCCGCCCGCCATAACAGCCGCCATCATCAGGCCGTTCGTATTTCCGCTGGATGTGAATACTCCGATTGCGAACGTATAGGCCGCCTTGTTGAACGGTCCGCCCATGTCGATCGCCATCATGCCGCCGAGAATGAGGCCGAGCAGCACTTTGTTGCCGGTGCCGAGGCTGTTGAGACCGTCGATCAGGCCCTCGTTGATCCAGCTGAAGACCGGGTCGAAGATGAAGTACATAATGGCTCCGGTGACGAGAAGCCCCAAGACCGGGTAGAGCAGGATCGGCTTCAGTCCTTCAAGCGACTTAGGCATGCCGGCGAGAGCCCGGCGAAGTCCGAGAACGACATAGCCGGCGAGGAAGCCCGCGGCCAGGCCGCCCAGGAAGCCGGCATTTGCCGTGGCAGCCATGAAGCCGCCGACCATACCGGGCATGAGCGCCGGCCGGTCGCCGATGCTCATCGCGATGAAGCCTGCCAGAATCGGAATCAGGAAATGGAAAGCGCCTTCGCCGCCCCCAATGGCTCCGAGCAGCTTGACGAGCTCGTTATCCGGGCTAAGCGTACGCTCCAGCAGGAACGAAATCGCCAGCAGAATGCCGCCGCCCACGACGAACGGAAGCATATGCGAGATGCCGTTCATCAGGTCTTTGTAGATTCGGCTGCCGACCTTTGGCCGACCCGTAGAAGACCCGCCCGAGTGCGCTGCGCCCGCAGCGTCGCCGCCGGCCGCTCCCTGGCTGCGGTAGATCGGCGCTTCGCCGACCGCCGCCTTGCGGATCAGCTCCTCCGGCTTCCGGATACCGTCGCTGACCGGCCGCTGAAGCACCGGCTTGCCGTCAAAGCGCGCCATGTCGACCTGCTTGTCGGCGGCGACAATGACGCCGCTGGCCCGGCGGATTTCGTCAGCGGTCAACACATTCTGCGCGCCTTCCGAGCCGTTCGTCTCGACCCGGATGCGGACGCCGAGCTCCTGCGCTTTCTTCTTCAGCGCATCTTCGGCCATGAAGGTATGCGCAATGCCGGTCGGACAGGCTGTTACCGCGACGACAAAAGCTTCGCCTGCCTCCGGTTGTCCGGCACCCGCATCCGCAGCCGAAGACTCCCGCCCGTCCTGCGGCAGGACCGGGCTTGCCGCGTTCGCTTCTAGCCGCTCCCCCGCTTCCGCTTCGGACTGCTTGGCATCGAACAGAGCAACGACTTCATCGGGCGTCTCCGCCTTCTTCAGCGCCTCCATGAATTCCGGCTCGATCAGCAGCCGGGACAGCGCGGCCAGTGTGCGCAGGTGCATGGTTCCCGCTCCTTCGGGAGCGGCGATCAGGAAGAACAGGTGGACCGGTTCGCCATCGAGCGAATCGTAGTCCACACCGGCGAAGCTTTTGGCGAAGAGTACGGTCGCTTCCTTCACCGCTCCCGTCTTGGCATGCGGCATGGCAATGCCGCCTCCGATGCCCGTGCTGGATTCGCGCTCCCGCTTCCAGATCATCTCCGTGAACAGCTCCCGGTTCACAATGCGACCGCTTTCAACAAGCTTCGCAATCAGCTCGTCGATGACCTCTTCCTTCGTCGCGGATGCCAGGTCCATAATCATCACTTGCTTCAGCATCAAATCCGTGATTTTCATTCGATTCAATCTCCTTTACGGGTCATTCACAGCGGTGTCATCCGTATCAGAAGCGTCCCCGAAGGGCCTGGGTCTATGCGACTAGGCGCAAGACCCGGCAGCCGAACGCAGACGCCTGCTCTTCTATCCGGTGTGTGCTATCTTCCGGATCTCCACCTGCGGACGCAGGCGTTCAATGTCGCTCCGTTCAGCGAGGTCATCCGAGAAAGCGGTCGCGCTTCCGCAGGCCACGCCTGCGCGGAACGCTTCCAGAACGCTGCCGGTGGCATCAAGCGTGCCGACGAATCCGGCAATCATGGAGTCTCCCGCGCCGACCGAATTGCGGACCGTTCCCGCCGGAGCCGCCGTGCGGTACGCCGCGGACTCCGTAATCAGCAGCGCCCCTTCGCCGGCCATCGAAATCAGCACATGCCTCGCTCCCCGCTCCAGCAGCCGCCGGCCGCAGCGGATCAGCTCTTCCTCGGTCCGCAGCTCCGTCCCGAACAGCTCCGCCAGCTCATGATGGTTCGGCTTGATGACGAGAGGGTTCAGCGGCAAAGCGTTCAGCAGCGCCTCGCCGGTCGTATCCATTGCAAAATCGGCCCCGGCTTTCTTCACCGCCTCAATCAGCCGGCTGTAATAGCCTGCGCCAAGCGAAGGAGGCACGCTTCCGGACAGCACGGCGATATCGCCCGGCTTCAGACGGGACAATCTGGTGATTAATTCCTCCGCCTCCGCCTCCCGGATCTCCGGCCCCTGGCCGTTGATCTCCGTCTCTTCGCCCGCTTTCAGCTTGATATTAATCCGGGTATCGCCTTCTATGAAGACGAAATCCCGGCCGATTCCTTCACTCCGCAGCCGGTCGTCCAGATGGCGGCCGGTAAAACCGCCGAGGAACCCGGTCGCCGTATTCGCAATCCCGAGCCGGTGCAGCACCCTGGAGACGTTGATGCCTTTGCCTCCGGGGAGCTTGAGATCGCGGTTCATCCGGTTGAGTCCGCCCAGCTTCAGTTCCCCGACCTCGACGATATAATCGATGGAAGGGTTAAGCGTAACCGTATAGATCATCGTTCTCCCTCCATTACTTGTGTCTTGTGAAGAATGGAAGCCCGCATCTGGGAAGGCACGGCCTCCGTAATCAGGGTCGCTTCGGCAAGATCGAACAGCTTCGCGAAGGAGACCCGCCCGAACTTGCTGCCGTCGGCCAGCACGTAGGTCTCCGCCGAGAGCTGGTGCGCCCGCCGCTTGACCATGGCTTCCTCCGGATCGGGCGTGGTAAAGCCCATTTCGGCATCGACGCCGTTCGTCCCCAGGAAGCATTTGTCAAACCGGAAGTTATCCATATTCTGCAGCGCAATGCTGCCGATAACCGCCTTGGTATGACTCTTCATCATCCCTCCCAGCAGGTAGCTGCGGATCTGCTTGCCGACCAGAGCCTCCACATGCGACAGCCCGTTGGTCACTACCGTAATCCCTCGGGCTTCAATATATGGGATCATGGCAAGCGTCGTTGTTCCGGCATCCAGATAAATGCACTCGCCGTGCTGGACCTTAGCAGCCCCCAGACGGGCAATTACATTCTTCTGTTGAACGTTTGTGGAGGATTTCTCCTCCATGCCCGGCTCCAGACTGCGCTGCGGAGAAAGGGTCGCGCCGCCGTGGACGCGTCTTAGCAGCCCGCGGGCCTCCAGATCAATCAAATCCCGGCGTACCGTGGATTCGGACGCACCAAGCAGCTCGATCAGCTCTTGGATTTTAACGGTTCCCCGTTCCTGTAAGCGCTGTAAGATTAGGGCATAGCGTTCTTCGGTCAACATCTGCATTCCTCCAACTGAGTTAATCATATCATAAAAACCTTAAAAAACAATCATTATTATTCAAATTCATTCACAACCGTTCAGACCACTCTAACCTGACGGCCTAGACCCTATTACCCGCAGCCCTGCCCGCTAAAAAAAAGATGCCGGCAAAGGCCGGCATCCTGTCAGCTTCCGAACCCCCTGCCCCTCCCTGTCGGGATGCAGAGAACCTTGTCTTTTGCCGCCCGGTCCCGGTCTCCAGCGCCAAGCCTCCCGCAGCCAGGTCTCCCGCCGTCCGGCAAACCGGCCGCGGCCGAACCTACCCCTGAAGCGCCTTGCGGACGCTCAGAATATAGCGGGCCTGGTCGAGCGGATTCACGCCCCGGCGTGTCCGCTCCGCCTTCACGTCAGGCGGGCATTCCTCGTAGCCGTCGAATACGCTCGAGAACGTGCCTCGGCCTTTGGTGAAGGAACCCAGCGACGCCGGGTAATCCAGCGAGGTCGCCAGCGGCACCCGCCCTTCTATCCATATCCGCCCTTCCCGGAGCAGCGGCGGCTCAAAGGAGCCCCGCATCTGCACAAGGTCGTTCATCACCCGTCCGGCGTTCTCTTCCGGTACGGCGATCCGCACGCACAGCATCGGTTCCAGCAGCTTCGTTCCCGTCCGCGCCAGCCCGTCCATCAGTCCCATAGGCGTCGCCACGGCAAAATCAAGCGGATGGGTATGCCACACATGATGCTGGCCTTCCACCAGCGTCACCCGCAGGTCGGTGACCTCCCAGCCGAAGAGCCCTTGGCTCAGCGTCTCCGGCACCCGCCGGGCGGTCTCGTTCTGATACTGCGGGAGCAGGTCCGAGCTGCGGACGATGGACTCATAGATCAGGCCGCTGCCCCGCGGCAGCGGTTCGATGGCGAAGCGCAGAATTGCCCAGCACGGTTTGGGCATCGTATAGGCAATGAAGCCTTCGCCGGCCCGGGCCGGCGTCTCCTTGTAGATCACAGACGGCGGTCCGAAGGTGACGGCCAGACCGAAACGCTCCCGAACTACACTCGCCAGAATCTCCAGTTGAATCTTGCCCATGACCTTGATGTGCAGCTCCCGGTCTTCCGGCAGCCACTGGGCATCCAGCAGCGGGTCTTCATCGGCCAGCTCCCGGAAGGCGGCCATCGCTTCATGATCCGCCGCGCCTTCCCAGAAGACGCGGACCGTCAGCAGCGGAACCGCCAGCTTCGCTTCCGGCGGCACGGCGTCCGGCGAGCCGAGCACATCGCCGACCCGGGCGTCTGCCAGCCCGTAGACGGCGGCGATGTCGCCTGCCGCAAGCTCCGGGACGGCCTGGGCCCGTCCGCCCTCCAGTCTGCGGATCTGCGTAACCTTGCCGCCCGTCTCGCCCGCCGGGCCGGGTACGGCGTCCCGGTTGCGGAGCCGTCCCCGGTAGAGCCGGACGAGCGCCGCCTTGCCGAGCCCGGGGTCCTGCTGGACGCCGAAGACAATGCCCGACAGCGGCGCTTCGGGATCGCCTTCCGCCGGCGGCAGGTAGTCGATTACGGCATCCAGCAGCGGCCCGATGCCGATCGCCTTCGCCGCCGCTCCGTACAGGAGCGGGAACATCCGGCAGGCGGCCGTCTCCCGGGCCAGAAAGGCCTTCCACCCGGCCGCGCTGTCCGTCTCCCCCGCCAGATAGCGGGCGAACATGTCCTCGTCGCGTTCGGCGAGGCTCTCCAGCAGCGCCGTCCGCTCCGGGCTTCCCGGCGCATCGGCCCACAGGTCGGCGGCTCCGCTGTAATCCGGCCCCGTCCCAAGGGGGCGCTGCACCGGAATGACGCCGTCCGACAAATAGGCGTGCGCCTGTTCCAGCACCCGGGCGGGGTCCGCGCCGATCCGGTCCATTTTGTTCACGAACAGAAGGGTCGGTATCTTCAAGCGCCGCAGCGCGCTCCAGACCGTCTCGCTCTGGGCCTGCACGCCCTCCGCCGCAGACAGGATGAGCACCGCGCAGTCCATGACCCGCATCGAACGCTCCACCTCCGACAGAAAGTCGACATGCCCGGGCGTGTCCACCAGATTGATCTGCGTGCCTCTCCATTCCAGCGAGACAATCGCCGACCGCACGGAGATGCCCCGCTGCCGTTCCACCTCAAGGGAATCCGTCTGGGCGGTTCCTTCATCGACGCTGCCGAGCGCCCGGATCCGGCCGCTCTCATATAAGATATGCTCCGTGGTTGTCGTCTTCCCGGCATCCACATGCGCGAATATGCCCAGGTTCAATCTGCGTGTTGCTCCCTTGTCCACTCTGCCATCTCCCGCTTTCGCTCCGTTGTCGTCTCTCTTCATTGTAGCCGATCTCCGGCAGGGGTACCAGAAGACGAAAGCGGACCCGTATCCAAGGAATCATCTTGACGGAGGAGTGCAACTTTTTGACGAACCGAGACATCTATAAGAGCAAGAGGTGATGATCATGAGAAAAACTATCGTGGCCTGCGGCATACTCGCCGCATCCTTGTCAGTCGGCACGGGCGCTTACGCCTTCTCCGATCTGAAGGGACATCCGGCCGAAGCCAAGATTGACAAATTGCATCAGTCTGGAGTGATTAACGGCGTGACCAGCGACCGCTTTGCCCCCAATGCCAAAGTGACGAACGGCCAGGCCATTCAGTTCCTCGTATCCGGTCTGGGCCTGAAGGCGAACGATTCCGATGTGCCGGTCTTCACCAAGGTGAACGCCAAGGCCTGGTATGCCTCCGCTATCCACATTGCGGCGCAGAACGGCCTCACTCTGCATGCGTCGTTTGATCCGAACGCCGTCATGACCCGGGCCGACTTCGCCTATCTGCTGAAGCAGGCTCTGGATGCCAAGGGGACCTACCCCGTAACCCGGATGTACCTGTATATCGCGGACGGCGACGTTCTTTCGGGCGAGCTCAATTCCAGTCTTCAAGTGCTGCTCAACACCCGGATTATTTCGCTGGAGAGCGGCGACAGATTCCGGCCGCATGATGCCATAACGCGCGCCGAAGCTGCCGTGTGGCTCTACAACGCCGTAGAATTCGCCCGCACGTCAATTACACCGAAGACAGATCTGCCCGCCGAACCCGCCGGGGAAGCGGACGCGTACACATCTGACGTTCAAGTGGATAAGACATCAGAGGGCGTCAGCCGGGTAACCTTGACGGTCGGCGGTCTGCCGAACCCGGGCTACAGCGTCAACGTCACCAAGATTGAATTCGGCACCGGCAAGACGGCCGTAGTCTACTTCCGGGTGACAGCGCCCAAGACCGGGTTCTATACCCAGGTCATCTCCAAGGGCACTGCTGTAACGTATGTGCCGGAAGGCTACACCGTAACGGCCAAATCCGAGGGCGGAAGCTCCGATTCCCGGTATTCGGACGGCTCCGGCAGCAATCCTCTGCGTTAACCGCCAGGACGCTTCGAGCACTTAAGAAACGGCAATCCTTAGGACCTGCAATCTCCTGATAACCGCATTAGGCAAGAAGAAAGCCCCCATCCTCGCTGCAAAGCGAAGACGGAGGCTTCTTCCTGTTTGCCGCCAAAACGGCCTTAACGAATCAGATTGCACGCTTGCCGAGTGCGCCTTCCGCCCTCCGCCCGCTTACTCGCTTCCATCCTCCGGCGGGATCATCGTCAGGCTGACCCGGCCCTTGCGCTCGTCCACGCCGAGCACCCAGACCGTCACATTGTCGCCGACCGCCACGACGTCCATCGGATGCTTGACGAAGCCGCGGCGCAGCTTGGAGATATGGACCAGACCGTCGTTCTTGATGCCGATGTCGACGAAGGCGCCGAAGTCGATGACATTGCGCACGGTTCCCTGCAATTCCATGCCGGGGCGCAGGTCCTCCAGCTTCAGCACATCCGTGCGGAAAATCGGCGCGGGCAGCTCCTCCCGGGGGTCGCGGCCCGGGCGCTGGAGGCTCTCCAGAATGTCGCGGAGTGTCGGAACGCCAACGTCCAGCCGTTCCGCCAGCTCCTCCGGATTCTGCGCGGCGAGCTTCTGCGCCAGTTCCTTCGTCCCTATCGTCCGGAGGTCGAGCTTCAGCTCGCGGAACAGACCGTCCACGACCGGGTAGGACTCGGGATGGATCGGCGTCTTGTCCAGCACGTTGTCCCCTTCAGGAACACGCAGGAAGCCGATGCACTGTTCATACGATTTGGCTCCGAGCCGGGGCACCTTCTGCAGCTGCTTCCGGGAAGTGAACTTGCCGTTCTCCTCGCGGAATTTGACAATATTCTTGGCGATGGTTCCGTTGACTCCCGCAACGTAGGACAGCAGGGACGGGGATGCCGTATTGACATCCACCCCGACGTGGTTGACCGCCGATTCCACGACCGCCTTGAGGCTCTCCTCCAAATGCTTCTGGGAGACATCGTGCTGATACTGCCCGACCCCGATTGCCTTCGGCTCGATCTTCACCAGCTCCGCCAGCGGGTCCTGCACGCGCCGGGCGATGGAAGCAGCGCTCCGCTCGGCGACGTCGAGGTCCGGGAACTCCTCCTGCGCCAGCTTGGAGGCGGAATAGACGCTGGCCCCCGCCTCATTGACGATGAGATAGGCCAGGGAAGGGTCGCCGATGTCCGCAATGACCTCGGCGGTGAACTGCTCCGTCTCCCGCGAGCCGGTGCCGTTGCCGATGACAATGAGCTTCACGCCATACTTGGCGATCAGCTCCTTGAACTTCGCGGCGGCTTCGCGCTTCTTGTTGTTCGGCGGGGTGGGGTAGGTCACCGCCACCTCCAGCAGCTTGCCCGTCTCGTCCACTACGGCAAGCTTGCAGCCCGTACGGTATGCCGGGTCCACCCCCAGCACGACGCGTCCCTGGACCGGCGGCTGGAGCAGCAGGCTCCGCAGATTGCCCGAGAAGATCGAGATGGCTTGATTCTCGGCCCGTTCGGTCATTTCCCCGCGCACTTCCCGCTCTGCGGATGGCGCGATCAGCCGCTTGTACGCATCCTCGATCACGGCTTCCAGCAGGTCTTTGACCGGGGAAGGCCCTTTTATGAACTTGCGGGCCATGAAGGCGTGAACGCGGGCCGGATCGAGCTCGATGCCGACCTTCAGGATATTCTCGCGTTCGCCGCGGTTAATCGCGAGAATGCGGTGCGGCGGCATCTTCGACACCGGCTCCCGGTAGTGGTAATAGTTCTCGTACACCGATTCCTGCGCGGCGTCCTTCGCTTCGGAGACCACCACTCCCTGAGCCGCCGTATGCTGGCGCACCCAAGAACGAATCGCCGGATCGTCGGCCAGCATCTCCGCAATGATGTCCATTGCACCCTGGAGCGCCTCCTCCGCCGAATTCACGCCCTTCCCGGCGTCGGCATACCGGGCCGCTTCCGTCAGTGCTTCTCCGCTGCGGCGCTGCTCCAGCACCCAATTCGCCAAGGGCTCCAGCCCCTTCTCCCGGGCAACGCTGGCGCGGGTCTTCCGCTTCTGCCGGTAAGGCCGGTACAGATCTTCGACCTCCTGGAGCTTGACCGCACGGCCGATGGCCGTCCGCAGCTCCTCCGTCAGCTTGCCCTGCTCTTCAATGATCCGCAGCACTTCCCGCTTGCGCTCGCCGAGCGAACGCAGATAGCCAAGCCGCTCTTCAATGTCGCGCAGCTGATTCTCGTCCAGCTCCCCGGTCATTTCCTTCCGGTACCGGGCGATGAACGGAATCGTATTGCCCTCGTCCAGAAGCGACACCGTCGCCTTCACCTTGGCGGCTCCCAGCCCCAGCTCCGCCGCGATAACGCCGATCATTCTCTCCAGCTCGCGCCGCTCCGCTTCCGCAGAGACGGCGGCTTCCGTAATTTTGTCCACAGCCAAGCCGATTCCCTCTTTCCTTGTAGCCTAGGGTTAAATGGTATCACATTTATTTGAGCCCAAGCAAAAAGACGCCCCGCTCCCGCAGTGCGCCTCCCTTACAAATGTTTGATTGGTTTTAAAAAGAGCCGGCCCGGATTAAAAGTCGATCAGGCCGAGGCTGATTTGCAGCGAGTCATCCACCTTTTTCATCGTTTCGTCGTCCAGGTGGGTGATCTTGTCAGTCAGACGCTGTTTGTCGATGGTCCGCACCTGCTCCAGCAGGATAACGGAATCCCGGTCGAAGCCGTGTGACACCGCGTCAATCTCGACATGGGTCGGAAGCTTGGCCTTCTGGATCTGGGCGGTGATGGCCGCCACGATTACCGTCGGACTGAAGCGATTGCCGATATCGTTCTGAATGACCAGAACCGGACGTACCCCGCCCTGTTCCGAGCCAACCACAGGCGACAAGTCGGCAAAAAAAACGTCGCCGCGTTTAACGATCAATAGTTACACCCCGCTAACTAAGCGGCCAAGAGTGCTGTCGGCGTCTTCTTCAGCGAGGAACGCTTCACAGGCCATGGACAAGTTGATCTTGGCCATCTCCATGTATCCGCGCTGCATCGACTCCCTTATGGAACGCTTCCTCCGTTCACTAAGATACAGCTTCATGGCCTGCCGGATCAGTTCGCTGCGGTTGGAATTGTCGAGTTCGACGATTCCGTCCACTTCCTGCAAGAGATGATCGGGCAAGCTGATCATGATTCTTTTGGTGTTCTGCAAATTGGCCACCTTCTCTTCCACCCCCACAAACCTTCTGCCCTTGTATTCCAGTGTAGCAATATGCAAGGAATTTTATACAAGGAATATATGCAGCGAGTATATCAACTATGCTGCATCCATGTCGCATCCCATTATAAACTACAATCGGCGGTTCGTATAGACTATACCTCACATAGTTGTATACGATTGAATATTTCGTGACCGTTCGCCACGGCCGCCGGGAGGCTTACAAGAGGCTTTAAGGTTTCAAAAGGGCATTGACGAGACGGGGCTCGGCGCCGCTTCGCGCATATACGCGCGGTACACGCGCCTGAATCATGCAGGTCACCTCGTAGTGAATCGTTCCAAGCTGATCCGCCAGTTCATCGGCCGTTATGACCGCGTCTCCCTGGCTGCCGATCAGTACAACTTCTTCGCCGGCTTTAATATGTTCCGCTTCTTCGGACAAGGATTTGAGTGAGATCATGCATTGGTCCATACAGATGGTTCCGACGACAGGAACGCGGCGGCCGCGGATCAATACTTCCGCTTTGCCGCTGAGCATGCGTGAATATCCGTCTGCATAACCGACGGGCAGCGTGGCAATCCGCTCCCCGCTGTCCGCTGTATAGCGGGTTCCGTAGCTTACGCCCCAGCCTTGGGGCAAATTCTTGACGTAGACGGCCATCGTCTTGAGCGTCATGACCGGATGGAGCCGGACCGTCTGCCGGTTCACCTCCGCAGAGGGATACAGCCCGTACAGACTGGCGCCTACTCGCACCATGCCCAGCGACAACTCCGGCAGATCAATGGCCGCAGCGCTGTTGCTTGTATGTATGATCGGGATGGTCAGGTCTCGTTCCCGAAGCGCTTCCGTCACACTCATGAATCGCCGGTACTGCTTCAGTGTATAGCTCTTGTCCTGTTCGTCTGCCTTGGCAAAATGGGTGAACATCCCCTCCAGTTCCGCTTGCCGGACTGTCAGCACCTCTTCGATAAACGGCGGCGCGTCGGGAGGCAGCAGCCCCAGCCGGCCCATGCCGCTGTCAATCTTGATGTGCACCTTGAGTCTGCGTTCGCCTTCCAGCGGCAGCTGTGCCACCGCCTCCAGAACCTCCGGGGTGAAGAGCGTTACCGTTACATCGTGCGCATAGGCTGCGGCAATCGCTTCCGGCGGCGTATAGCCCAGAACCAGAATCGGGAGGCCCACTCCCGCCTGGCGCAGCTGGATGGCTTCGTCCAGAAAAGCGACGCTGGCGTAGTCCGCGCCCAGCGCTTCCAATTCACGTGCAATCTCCACCGCTCCGTGTCCGTAGGCATTTCCCTTGACACACCCCATGAACCGGGTTCCTTCCGGCAAGTGCCGGCGGAAGGATTCATAGTTGGCCCGCAGCGCATCCAGGTCAATCTCGGCGATCGTCGGTCGATAGCAATCCTGCACTTTCTTCGTCACCTTCTCGTTAGTATTCCCAAGTTCTTAATCGTAATGGTAATGCTAACGGCTGGCAGTGTCAATTCGGCCGGAAAGACCGGGTGCAAAAAGACGGATACCGCCGGCGCAGAGGGAAAACTCCACAGCAGTACCCGTCTACCCGTTATTATTTACCCGATTGCCCTTCCATAGAAGCGGCAATTTGCATCATTTCTGAAAGCGGCAGATTTGCGCTCGTCAGACGGTACTCCATCCCGTCTCCCGGCATCCAGGTCAGCGTCCGCTGCTCATCGCCGGTCAGCAGCCCGGCGGTGAAGCCCAGGTCGATCATTGTGCCCGGCACCAGCGACACGGCCAGGTCCTTCGGCCGCGACTCGCGGATCGTGAACTGGTAGATGCCGTCGTAGCGGAGCAGAACCGCATGGTCCTCGCTGCCTTCAATCACGTTGGAATCCTTCTGCGTTACGCCTTCGGGCAGATAGCCCGGTTCAATCACGCCAAAGCTGCCGAGAACCGCCCCGGCTTCGCCGGACCTAGCGGTTGTGCCGGAATCCCCGGCTGCGCCCGCTGCCCCGGATGCCTCAGGCGACGAATCCTGCCCCTGGCCGGCCTGAGCCGCAGGCAGCGGATTGCCGTTCTCATCCACCTCAGCCACGGTCTCCTTCGAGGCGTCGCCGCTCAGATTCTTCTGCATATCAAAAGAGTCCTTCGAGAACTGCGGATCGAAGGCAAAGCTGTCGAACTTCACATCAACCACTACTTTGGCTTCGGAGTCCGATACCTGCACCTGCTGGGGCCGGTATGTTTTTTTGTCCAGCCAGATCTTCTGGCGGACCAGCGCGCTGCTCTGGTAGTTGGCGGCCACATCGAAGACATAGCTGTTCTTGTCTTCGGCGAACTGGCGGTTGTCGTCGGAAGCGATGCCTTTCAGCAGCGTCTGATAGAGATAGACCTGCCCCTGGTTGTCGGGCCAATCGCTCTGGAAGCGGAAGCTTTTGCCGAGGCTTGGGGTCAGAACGAAGACGCCGTCGTCGTTGCGCAGCACGATCTGCGTAATTTTCTTCTCCACGTTGGCCAGGCTGATCCGGTAGAAGGACGGGTTCTTGTACCAGATCTCAACCTTATACTCCTGCGGCTGCTCGCCCGTGTACAGCGTCATCGTGGCCGCTCCCTTGTAGGCGCCCTCCTTGCTCTCCAGCTTGTCGGCCACTCCGTTCAAATCCTTCACTACGGAAGCGGCATCCTTCTTCCCGCACCCGCTGAGTGCCAGGACCACGCTCAACACAATCACAAGCACGCATGCAATCCGGCGCATGACATCATCCCCTTAACCTGTATTGGTAACGTTGAATAGTACATGTCTATGAGGGACAAGAACGCATTATGCAGACGGGCGTGACAAGCAGGAAGGCGGCCCTGGCGGGCGCACATCAAACAGCGGCCGCCCAGGGATTCCCTGAACGGCCGCTGCCGTTGATACTAAGGAGAGGAGGCGTCTTCAGACCGGTCCGCTATCCGCGAGCCGAACGCCCAGGTGCCGGCAGACGCGCGTACGCCCCGTTCCATAATCCGGTCATGATTGCGGACGCCTCCATCCTTTCTTCACCCGGACCTCCCGGACAAAATGCACCTCCGTGCATCCGTTCCGCCCCCGGAAGGAGCAAGAAGTTCACCCGCATTCACGGCGTCCACTCGTCATGGACGATTCCGACCAAAGCCCGGTCTTCGCCGTGCTTCTTGAAGACGAGCCGCAGACTGCGCCAGTCCATGCCGTCCGCGCCGGGATCGGTGCCGCCGATATGATACTCGACATAATCATATGCAGAGGGGGGATAGACCTCCTCCAGATTGTTGCGGGCCGTGCTCTCGCCCAGCGCCCGGTTCAGGACGGTCTCTGCACCCGCCGCGTAATCGGCGTCGTAGACATACCGCTTGTAATAATCGCTGAACTTCAGCTTGATCGCCTCTCCGGAACCGGCGGCTGTTCCCCAGACGCGGCTCTCGGGGTCTTTCATCAGCTTCTCCGTCTCCTCCCTGGGGAAGACCGGATCCTTCTTCTCGTCCACATGCGCATCCGGCGAGAAACGCAGTCCCTCATCCGCGTCCGTCCACGCCGCCACAGTCTTCATATCGCCTGCCGCCAGCGCCCGCATGACCGTCTTCGCCGCTTCCAGCGCCGTCGGCGGTTGGCCTTCTTCGGGAGCGGCCTCCGGCGGCTCGGCGGAAGCTGCTGACGGAGAGGCCGTACCGGCAGTCTCTCCGGCGGCAGGACCAGAGGACGGGATGGCGGGCGCATGGGTCCTACCGGCCATACCGGCAGACGATTCCGCAGACGGGGCCGCACTCTCCGTGCTCCCGGGCGTGTACGCCGGGCTCGACGGGGAGACGCTGCCCGCCACGCCGCCGCAGCCGCCGAGCAGGAGCAGGACCGCAAGGGAAGCGGAGAGACCCGCTGCGGCTCTTTTGGACGAGAATCGCCCTTCCGCAGGATGGATGCTTCGCATAGAGTTACCCTCCTTAAGCTTGCATGATGGCTGTTGCCTCTTCTCAGACGACACTCGGCTTCCGGAAGTTACAGAGGGTCGGCGGATATGGCCGTCTCCGTGCCGGGTTCCGGCCACAACCGCCGGCGCAGCAGCAGCCCGGCCGTTCCGAGGCCGGCGAGCATAAGCCCGAAGGCGAGGAAGACGGGGCGGGGGCCTGCCGCCTGCACGAGCGTTCCGCCGAGCAGCGGCGCCGCAATCATGATCGCGCTGAGGAGCATGTTCTGGATGCCGAAGACGCGGCCGGTCATGGCGGCGGGCGTTTCTTTTTGCAGCCCGTAATTGAATGCGATGAAGAACACCCCGTTGCCCGCACCCAGCAGCAGACCCAGCAGCAGGACCGGCATGGCTCCTGTCCCGTCCCGCAGCAGGCCAAGTCCCGCCAGCGACGCTCCGATCAGAGCGTATCCGCCCCCGAGGCGAAATCCGAGGCTTCCCCTTCGCATACCGGCGTTCATAGCTCCCACCATGGCAATGGCTCCGATGCCGGCGGCCGAAATCATCCAGCCGGGCAGATAAGACCGGTCCGGGGCCAGTTCCCGGAACAGGCTGGCGAACTGGAAGTCGACCATCTGAATTACAACCGAGCCAACAAGACCGAACAGGAGCAGAACCCGCAGCATCCGGTTCTGAAGCACGAATGCCCACCCCTCCCGCCAAGTCTCGCGAAAGGAGGCCCGTTCCGACGCCAGCTCCTCGGTCCGCTCGCCGCTTGTGCCGCCGGCGGCCTTCATGCCTGCCCCTGCGGGCAGCCCGGCTGTGCGCCCCGTATCCCCTGTATTCCCTGCCCGGACCGACAGCAGCAGGCCCCAGGACAGCAGCCGCATTCCCGCATTCAGCGCAATGCACCATTCGGGCGAGAGCGCGACCAGCACCGCTCCGCCGAACAGCGGGCCTGCTACCTTCGAACCCTGCATGACCAGCGCGTTCAGCGAGGACGCCTGGAGAAGCTGGTCCTCCCGGACCAGACTCCTTGTCAGCGCCTGCTGGGCCGGCACGTTCAGCGTCGATACCGCCGAGCGCAGCAGCAGCACCGGAAGCAGCCAGACCATGCCGGGCGCCCAGATCAGCACCGCTGTCAGCAGAGCCGTGGCCAGATCGCACCAGCGCATCAGCTTCAGCCGGTCCAGCCGGTCGGCGGCGGCGCCGGCCAGGCTGCCTAGCACAATGCCGGGCAGCGCGGCGCTCACCGGAATCAGCGCGAGCATCAGCGGCGACACCTGCCACCGGTAGCCGGCCAGCACCTGAATCGCCAGCATATCGAACCAGTCGCCGAAGCTCGCCGCCGCATACGCGGTATAGACACGCACGTACACCCGGTTCCGCAGCAGGCTGTCCGGTCCGATGCGGGGCCATGCCCGCTTCGGGGACAGCCCTCTCTTCTCCGCAGTCTCTCCTGTTATCTCTTCCATTCTTCCCATCCTCCCCGGACGGCCGCAGGAGCGGCCTCTCTTCCTAGGCTCACTCTACCGCCAAATTGTCAGAGAAAGATCAGAGAATCAAGATCGGCAAGGCGGTGTCCGGGGAGTATGGTGTTCAAATCGCCTAATGCGTTCCAAGAGCCGCGTCCAGCTGCTTCCGCAGGCGCGGCAGCGCCCCTGGTATCCCATACCGTTCCAGCTCATCGGCGAAGCGGGCCTCATAGCGGTTCCGCAGCGGATGCTCCGGCTGCAGACCCATACGCCGGCAGGCGTGAACGATCCGGTGCAGGCCCGAGAGCTTCAGCGGCACAAAACCGGAGACCTCCAGCACATCCAGACCTTCCTCCAGCAGCTCTCCGGCCCGCTTCTCTTCTCCGCTGCGCAGCTCAATCAGCCCGCGAAGCACAGTGAAGCTGCCGATCTCCCGCAGGAAGGGCCGCTCCCGCATCATCGCTTCGATCCGGCACTCGTCCTCCCGCAGCGTTTCATCCGGCGCGCCCGCCAGGAGACGGACGAACAGCGCCGAGGTCGCGACCGGAATGTCGAAGTTCTCGAAATCCGGGGACGCTATCACTTCATAAGTGTCCGTCAGTTGCTCTTCCGCCCGCTCGAACCGGCCGGTGACGGCATAGAGATCGAGGATGTTAAGCACCTTCATCTCCGCATGCTGGAACGGACTCAGCACCTCTCGCTCCAGTGCGCATTCGGCATAGCGCAGACTCTCCTCCGCCTGAAGGCCGGTCATCGCAAAGAGCAGCAGCGCGTATATCCGTTCGGTCAGCGGAAGCGTGTCACCAAGCAGCCACTCCAGATCGCCTTCGACAAAATGGATGTACCAGGCGTAGAACGGGTCAATCTCGTACCCGAGCACCTCCTGCTGCCGGGCCAGCGCCAGCATCGACCGGCCCTGCCCATACCGCTGATAGGTGGCGAATACTCCCCGCATCGCCTCCCGCAGCCCGTCGTCGCGGGCCGACGGATTGGCATCGACGCGCAGGCCCGGCTCCTTCAGTGTCAGGCTGTAGCCCAGCCCCCGCACCGTGCGGATCGTCACCCCCGGCAGCGGCGCAAGCTTGCGGCGGAGCCGGTATATATGATCGTCCACCGTCCGCTCCACCGGATATTCCAGCGGCCAGACGGCGTCCAGCAGATGTTCCCGGGTGAAGGCCCGGTCTCTTCCCTGCACCAGAAATCGCAGCAGCGCGAACTCCTTGGGCAGCAGCGTGACCGTGACCCCGGCGGCCGAAGCCGTGTAGCCGTTCTCATTCAGTTCCAGCATGTTGATGCTCCTCTGCTCCCTTTCGGCCCCTTGGCGGACCTTCCGTATGTATTCTTCCGTTTATTATATCAGACTCCTTATCGGTCAAAAGCGCAGGTTAACCGCCACGGGGGAAGCGCCGGAATTTCTTGACAGAACTCTTCACCGGAAGTAGTATTCTATAATACGTCTAACCAATCCGGCCGATGTGCCGGCAATAAAGGAGCCAAGGTTATGATCGAATCCCTGCGCAAGCTTGGGCTCTCCGATCTGGAGGCCCGCTGTTATCTGGCGCTTCACGGCCAAGCCGCAGCGTCGGGCTACGAGGTAGCCAAACAGGTATCGGTCTCGCGCTCGAATGTATACGCTGCGCTGCGCTTGCTGGTGGAGAAAGGCATCTGCCGGATGATCGAGGGCGATCCCGTTCTGTTCGCTGCGATTCCGGTCGGCCAGGTTATCAAGCTGCTGCAGACCGACTTCGAGCGCACTGCGCGCGAGCTGACCGAACAAATGACGGCTCCGCCGGAGCCGTCCTCCTTCTTCTCCAATTGGAAAGGAGAGCGTCAAGTCACGCAGGCGATCCGCCGCCTGGCGGCGAATGCGCAGCGTGATATTCTGGCCGATCTGTGGGCGGAGGACCTGCCCCGGCTGGAGGAACCGCTGCTCGAAGCCGAGCGCCGGGGCGTCGCGGTCCATCTCATGCTGATCGGGGAGACGCCTACGCCTCTTGGTCACGTGATCCTGCACAGCCGGCCGGAAGGACCGGCCCCGGCGAGCCGGAACTTCTCGCTGCTGCTGGACAAGCAGCAGGCGCTGCTCGGCAGCTTCGGACAGCAGACGGCGTCCGCGCTCGAGAGCAATCACCCTGCCGTGCGCAGCGTGCTGGAGACCTCCTATTTCCACGATGTCGTTATGACGCGAATCGAGAACGATTTTGCCAAGGAACTGAAAGAGAAGTACGGAACGAACTACGCCCTGATCCGGCGCGAGCATCCCGAGATGTGTCCGAAGCCGAAGCGTTCACCGGAGTGAACGGGCGGCGTGCTTCTTCGATTGCCGGGTATTTACTGCAAAGTTACGATAATCGCGTTGCTGATCGGTCGGCCCGGCGCGGTCAGATACTTGCCGTTGCAATACAGGCCGCTTGAGGCGCCGCCGTCCAGGTTCATCGCCTGGTAGGCCCCGGCCTGCTTCATGATCTCCGCCAGCTGCGGAATGGTCGCGCCTCCGGTGGTCAAGAGCAGCAGCTTATGGTCCCGGGTAATGCCAAGCGCGCTTCTTGCGCCGCCGCCGGTGAGAATCTTCGGGTCCCGGAATCCTTCCTCCCGGACATGAATGGATACCTTGCCGTCGGTCACAAGACGAGGCCCGGCCTGCACGGCCCCCTCGATAACGCCCGCATCGAAGCGCCCGCGGAAATCCAGGCCTGGCAGCAGTTCGGCCAGCCCGTTGGCGTCGTAGACAAAGGTGGCTCTCCGGTCTCCCGGGCTGTTCTTCAACAGCTTGCCCCCGCTCGCGATATATCCGTAAGGCGCTTTGTATTCCCCTTTGGTGTACGCGTCAAAGAAAGTCCCGTTAATCGCCGCCACTGCCTTGTTCTGTACCGCGATTGACTTCAATTCCTGCACGTGTCCGACCGTGCCCTGCGCGAGCGCGACCCCGAGACGGACCTTCGGATGCAGCAGCGACACGGTGACAACGCGGGTATGATATGTGCGCGAACCTACTTTGAAGGCCCGCTCGGCGCTCGTGACCGGCTGCGATGCGGCTAAAGAGCCGATGCCATGGACTACCGGCAGGGCAGCCGCGTCGCCGCCCGCCGCCACGGTAACGGAGGTGCCGCCGCTGTTCCAGGTCAGGTTCAGATTCAGCTGTCCGGCCAGGAACCCGGCCGGAACATAAGTCGCGCCCTGCTCGGCGAACGGAGCGGCTGGAAGCGCGGCCGGCTTGCCGTTGACTTGAGCCGTCAGACTGCCCCGGACAAGGGTGAGATGCGTCTCTCCCCGGCTCACCGTAATTGCGCCGTCCGCTCCCGCGCCGGTTGAAATGCCGGCAAATCCGTCCAGGAAGCGGACCGGAAGGAAGCTGCGGTTCTGGCCGTCGACTAGCACCGCCATTTTGACGGCAGGCGCGGCGGCATGGGCGGGGGTCAGGATCAGCCCCAATGCCAGTAGCATGACGGCTCCGAGCGTCAGGAGCTTCAGCCTGCGCAGAGCCTGTCCTGTGCGGGTGCGGAAGCTCCGCCAATCCGAGGATAGCGGCTGAGTCTGCGGCTGGCGGTCCGGCTGAAGTTGTGGGTTCGGTTCGTGGAATGGGCCCGGCTCATACTGTGGGGCCGGATGATACGGTCGGTTCTGCTGGATCATTTCGGTTCTGTACTCCTTTTGTCGATTGATAGTCTGCTAGTGCTATATTTCATCGTTTGCTCTATTTCTATCGGGAAATTCTGTGAATTTCATGAATCCCGGAACTCAAGAGAGGATGTCGTTTCATTGAATGAGAACAAACCCTCCGTGCTCCATAACCGCTCGTTCCTGCGCTTATGGATGGCCCGGATTTTCTCCACTACCGCTTTTCAAATGCTGTCCGTTGCCATCGGCTGGCAGATGTACGTGCTCACGGACAGCGCTTTTCAGCTCGGCCTCGTCGGTCTGGCCCAGTTCCTGCCCATGCTGCTGCTGACGCTCCCGGCGGGGCAGACCGCGGACCGCTACGACCGCCGCACCATCGTCTATGTCTGCCAGTTGGTGGAGTGCGCAGCCGTCATGGTCCTCGTTCTCGGCAGCGCCCAAGGCTGGATCGAACCGGTCCATCTGCTGATTGCCGCCGCCCTGCTCGGCGCTTCCCGCACTTTTGAAGGCCCGGCCTCCGCTGCGCTTGTGCCGGACATCGTCGATCGCGACCAGCTGGCGCAGGCCTCTGCCTGGTCCGCTTCGGCGATGCAGACGGCGATGATCGTCGGTCCGTCGCTCGGGGGCGTGCTGGTCGTCTGGGGGACCTCCGCCGCCTACGTCGCCTCTTTGGTCGCGCTTGCGGCTTCGGTCGTCCTGATTCTCTTCGTCAAGACCGTGCATTTCGTCAAAAAACTGGACGCCGTCAACATGGACACCTTCCTCAGCGGCCTCCGGTTCGTCTTCGCCCGCAAAATCATCCTCGGCACGATCTCGCTCGATCTCTTCGCCGTCCTGCTCGGCGGCGCGACCGCCCTGCTGCCGATCTTCGCCGAGGATGTCCTGAAGACCGGCTCGCTCGGTCTCGGTCTGCTGCGGTCCGCACCGGCCGTCGGCGCGCTGGCCGTATCGCTCGTCCTTACCCGCGTCTCGCTGGAGAACGCGATCGGCAAGACGCTGTTCGCTTCCCTTGCCGTCTTTGCCCTGGCGACGGTTCTGTTCGGCGTCTCCACGAACATCTGGCTCTCGCTGTTCGCCCTGTTCCTCACCGGCGCTTCGGATGTGGTCAGCGTCGTCATCCGCTCGACGCTGGTTCAGGTCAACACGCCCCAGGATATGCAGGGGCGCGTCAACGCCGTGAACTCGCTGTTCATCGGCACCTCGAACCAGCTCGGCGAGTTCGAGTCCGGCACGATGGCCGGCCTCGTCGGCGCCGTCCCGGCGACCGTGATCGGCGGCATCGGCACCCTCGCCGTAGCCGTCATCTGGATGTACGGGCTGTTCCCGGTGCTGCGGGGACTGAAGACGTATACGGTGGAGGAGGGGTAATCGGGCTGGCTCCCGGTTGCTGAATCCATGGGCTGGATGAAATAGAATAACAGTCAATCACCCCCTATCCAGCGGATAGGGGGTGATTGTTCTGAAAGAAACATCAGGAAGCTACCCTGAATTGTTTTGTCGCAAACTCCTTTACAGAGCTAAGAGGAGTGTATGCCCTTCTTCTTGCGTCTAGTTACAGGCTTGGGCTGAAAGGGAAGTTCAATCCGATTAAACATTTCTGCATAGGCACGGTGCGGGAATAAGAGCGGATTATTAATGAGCATTAACAACTGGTTGAGTTGAAATGTAAGTGTGAGCAATGGAATCTCATTTCCCTCTTCCTCTGCCTCCCATACTTTCAACTCATTCATAGATCTCGTCTGAAGCTTTTTATTGATCTTCGCCCTATTCCTAATCGGAAAAGAAGGTTCGTTATGATTCAGCTCGTTAATCCAATCTGCAATCGTATCTTTGCCCGGTTCGCTCACCAACTCTACTTTAAGCCGGCTTCCCTCCGGTTTAATCAGAATATCAAAAGCTTTTCGTTCTTCCGTTAATATTCTCTTCGATGACATGTGGCATAGAATTCGAAGAGGACGTGTGGCAGTCTGAGTTGTCGTTCTGTCTATCCAGTCTCCATTCAGATCCTTATAGTCCATCTCTCCACATAATATCGCTGTTGCAGTCCGACTAATGCCAGTAAATGATGTTTTTAATCGGGCAATACTCTCCGCCCACTCAATTACGCCACTGATACCGGTACTTTTGCATTGTATTACCACGGATACGGCCTCGATTGGAATATATTTCATCTGCCCGTTTCTGAATATATATGGAGTATACTGCTCATCAAAAATCGCCAGGTCTACCTCATGGGAAATACAGCCCTCCGAATCGATAATGAAAACAGACCGGGCTATCGAGAACTTTCTGGGTACCATCTGCTCGAACATCGACATCCAGATATCTTCCCTGAATCCCCCGGTCGTCAAATGATGCTGAGAACTCATATTCAATTGTTCAACAAGGGACTGCTCCCAATGAACATAATTCATTTTCACTTTGGCGATAGCCAAATCGTCTTGGTTCTGCATTGTATCTCTCCTAACTACCTTCAGATAATCTTTCCCTATCGATTCCTACGCAAATAATCCGTAACCGGATGATGTCTTTCCTCCTAATCCCAGGCTCCCTAAGGCAGCTTTGACAATTCTCTCTGCCACCGGCAGCCAATCTTCCACTCCCTCTGCAATTGGATCAAGTTCCAGCCGAAAAGAGAACGAACCTTGTACCGCCAGAAAATGAATCGGAACAGGAGAATCATCGTCTCGCGGTGCATCTTCAGGTCTCTCAGACCGGAAGTTACCGTCGATATCCGACTGCATGTTCTGATATTTCCGGTGATGCGGCGTCAGCACATCCAGAGTCAATACTCGCTCGGCCGATGCTGGCGTTGGCCAGGCATCTTCATAATGAATAACAGCAGATTGGTCATTGTCGCCAAATAACATTTTATAGTAAGCCCCATCCTGTAAATAAGAAGAATTTTCCCTTCCTAATATCTGGTGACAGTAATGAGATGCTGCTCCTTTGATTGCAGTCCCCGGGAAGTAAGGGAATCCATATACCGGATGAAGTGAAACATGCGTTTCCAGCACCGAGGATTGTCCCTGACCGACAACAGCGGGTGCTTGGCAATCAAGAGTAAATATTGTAATTGGGCCAGCACCGATTGCTAGTTCTGCCTTCCTTTCAAACAGCGAATTGTATCTGGCTTCGTACCATTCTATCCACTCGGGATCTTTCCAACTCGTCTTGTAGATTTCAATGACTTTCTTATAGAACTCAGAACGATTGTCTTCTTTGTTGCTGATGACTTTCTCAAGTCTATTGTTTGCGGTTCCATCCACCGATTTGGTCATAAAGAGATAGGGATTCATTTCAGTTCTCCTTCCGGATCACTTGATGCTTCCACTCGAAGGATGGCTTCCGCATATCGTTTGAACCACACAGAGGCAGCTAATGCCTGTCTCGTTAGCATTCGATAGTTACTAGCATTTGACGAATCGTTGTTAGCAGCTTGGACAAGAGATGAATTTCTAATATCCAGTGCTTGGCCAAGATACTTCAAATACCGTTCATAAGCTTTATTTCTTGCTGTGCTTCCGTCCGCTAGAGAAGCTGTTCCCGCCTTAGCCTGATAGTAAATCGCAGTCAACCGTAACCCGTTCAACCGCACCATTGCCGGGAACTGATGACAGATGGAACCGAAGAAATTGGCTTCAGGTGTATTCGGTGTTAGATCAGTTTTCATGGCGCTAAAAGCAGCCTCCGCGTAACGCTGCTCGCTGGAGATCATCGAACAATCCCCCCTTTGCTAAGCAAATAACGTACTCTCCCCTTGCCAACACTGATGTTGGCGCCGATCTGAAGCACCAGATTCTCTTCCAGTTTACTCATGATCGCGTCAGCTGTAATTTGGGACTTTGTATAAACCTGATCACACCAAAGCAGGCCGTAAAATATGGCTTCCGAAGGGACATATTCCTCATACCACAAAGCGCCGTCCATTACCGTCTTCGTATCTGCCTGTATCCGAATTCGAGGCGTAATCTCACTGCACATGGTGACAAAATAATGAAAAGCTTCATCGGAGACAACGGCAAGTCTCCCTTTCCAGCTTAATCGGCTTGCTCCAGCTTCGTCTTCAGGAAAGAGTTGTTCGGCGCACCAATTCGCCCATTGATCCAGCTCTGGCGAATGCCGGGGTGAAAATCTGAACTCATCCAGCCAGATATCATTCGTTTTATCTTGCTGAGTTACCTTTTCGTCAGATTTATACGCCTGCAGCTTGCTATCCTGGTATATGTAAGCAACCTGAGTATTCACTCCCAACTGCTCTTCCATGTTCGCTATACCGGGATCAACCATCTGAAATCCCGCTGCCTCTCCGTCACGCATCATTCTTCGCAGTGCCAGCGGGCAAGTCACATACGCGAATATACCGTGTAGACTTGCAACCGGAAATGCCAGTAAACGGCCATCCGTAATTACCAGCGCACCTGCTGCTGATTCTGATACGTCTGAATACTCATCATCAGCAGTTCCTTCCGCTGCACGCCCAAATGCAGCTTCCACCCAATCGGAAGAATAATGATTAGAGCGCTGACAGTACCGCCGCTGTACCCCTTTCATCCCGCTGCCAGGCAAATATGGCCACTCCGTGGTGCGTTCACGAATAATCGGCAAATCAATATCCCCCACTCCTTGTCCCGTACCAATATGAACAGGTGAAAGGCAATGAACAAAATACATACTCGCGTCTGAGCTCATGGATTATCTTCCCCTTCTTATTCAATTCCCCACATTGCCAATCCAAACCCGTCCTCCCGATCAAGAGGGCCTTTGCGTCGGCGCGTATCGGATACGGATGCCAACCAATGTTCGGCCAAAATTCCCGCATTTCCCTCAAGAATCTCAAAAATATAGACGCTCCCTGCAGGCACCATACGCCGGACCGGCTTTTCCCGTCCTTCTTCCGCCGTACGGCTATAGCTCCAGCCCGATATGGGTTGCGCCCGATTTACACAGGCCCACCGTAAGCGAAGCCGAAGGTTCGGGAGTTTCATATCATCCGGATACCAGTTGGCGAATAAGTTTTGATTGGTTATAGAGTCAGCGTCGATCCAGCGCGGTCTCCAGCCTTTCAGAAAATAGGCAGGAGTTACAAGCGTCATTCGCAACAAACTGCCCGTCACTGCTCCACGCAGTCTTTCTGCGAGTTGGTCTGGACATTGCCATGGCGACAATTGTTCGTTCGGCCAATCCAGTTCCTGAAAAGAAGAGAGTCTACGCTTTCCCCCCATACTGTGCAGGCCTTTAAAAGTTATAGGAAATTCATAGTCTTCCATATCAAGGGATACAACTAGAGAAACGCCCTGTCGATATCGCAGCGCCTCCGTAGAGAAGAGCGCTCCTTCCAGCGTGTTTCCTGTACTCCCTTCTATGGCGTTATGTATCCGCTGTTCTTTGACAAATGGTTGGAGGAATGGAGAGTTAATCGGTGCGGCCTCATCATGCTTTTTCCCCGCTTGCTCCTTGGCCTCCCCACGAAGCCAATTCCTCCAACGTTGCAACTCATGTTCCCATTCCTCATCCGAAAGATCGTTCAAGAGTTCGCGGAACATCCAATCCTCGCGGACATAGGCCGGGCTATCGAAGTAGGGCTTGCCGTGAAAGTTCACGATGGGAGGTTCCAGTTCCATTCTACGACTTCCTTCAACCTTCATCCCGAAGTACCCTTCTCCATGACGAAGTGGCTCAGGCCGCAATCTTTCGGTCCTCGGGCAGCCCTTCTGCTCATAAAAAATACGGTCGGCAGGCATCGGGTAGTATATGTGCCCCTTCCATTCCAGCAACGGTCCGGCAATGCGGACCCGCTTTAAGATATCCGAAGTCGTTCCTTCCGGCAAAGAACCAAGCCTTTTGTAGAGCCAGGTTCTCAAGCTGCCCGAAAGCATTCCCGGTGACACTCCATCCATGCTACGGGCCGATACTCCAGGTGTCGCATCGAAAGGACGCCCATCACGGGGCATTAGCGGGTCAAGCGGCTCAATACGCAACAACATCACGATCCACCTCCATCTTGGTGAGTGTAATGGCCAGCATTATCTCTTCGGCCAAGCTATGTAACCGATCCACTCCTGAAGTCCCGTACTTTTGAAATAGCCACGCTACCCATTCGCTTAAAGAAATTTTGTCGCCTTCTTCACCCTGAACGGGGACCTGATCCAGACCTTTTTTACGGAGCAGCCGATTTAATTCCTGAACAATCACTTCCTTATTTTCTTTGCTACTAGGGCCACTTCCAATGCCGGGCACATTGTGAAGACGCTTTGTATACGTGTCATGCAGCAACCGCGTATCATGGGCAAGCTGTACGGAAATTTGCTTGTCCCGGTATAATTGCTTCCATTGTCGCAACCTTACCACCGGTTCTTCAGACCAAGGCAGGGTTACTTGCAGCTGATTGCTGCCGCTGCGCTTCTGCACATGCACGAATAGGCTGTTTCGTTGCCGTTTTGCTCCGCGTTCAGCCGCTTCAGCCAATTGTCTCACTTCGCCGATCGGCTCCAGCATGTGGGCGATCACCAGACCGGCGGATAGCGATGGCTGTATGGAAGAATCGTCATCCTGCATAATTCCAGCAAAATTCTGACGGAGTTCATCAACAGCCTCCAGGCAAGTGTCCAACGGAAGCAGAGCCATACAATCGTCGCCTCCGCCATAAATGAATTGGCCACCATTTTTCTGAATAACTATTCTGGAACCCGCTGCAAATTCCGAAAGACGTTTCGTCCATAACCGGTGACCTTCAAGCGTGCGGACTTCTCTCAATCGATCCCCAATTCGATCTCCGTCACACAGCAAAAAGGCATAGTAGGGCGAAGGAGCAAGGGCGTACTGGCTCGACCACTCCAGAATATGCCGACGTAACTGCTGTACTAACTTTCGGGGTTCTTCGACCGTCTTGGAACCATACTCATTCACCATGTCTTCCATTTGCTGCGGATAAAACAGCCTGGCGTCAAAATCGGATGCCTTCAGTGCCGATGCAATTTTCTCAGGAAGCTTTAAGTTACTCTTCTCCATGATTTGCAGTAACGAGCTATAGAGTTCACTTGCCTTCTTCTCCAGTTCCGGCTCATCCATCAATCGCATGCGGAATGGCTGAAATGCCAAATCGCATACAGATCTAAACGTTGACTGGCCATCATCGACATCAATAATCCGATTGCTTAATCGTTTGACCAGCGACACAGCGTCGAGCGTTTCGCTCTTACTTATTCCATACCGCGCATAATCTTTATAGCGTCTTTCCTTTAATACAGATTCTCTACCGGGATTCAGTGAAGACTTTTTATCGCCATAGATCTGAGATGGTTCATTCTGTCTGAAATCTCGCAATGTCTTTCGTCCAGCCAGTATTTGATTGACCCGCTCCAGTGTCACAGAATATGAGTCTGCATCCGGCATCGGTGCCCACGCCGCATTAAACTCGACGAAATCTTTGATCTGGCGTCTCCACATTTCAGTTAGAATTAGGCCCTCTCGGTCCAATAACTTTTGGGTCCTCGTTGCGTAGCAATTCCAACGTTCCAGTACTGCTTCATGAATCTGTTCTAGCAGAACAGAGGGATTGGGATGAGAGGTCACTCCAATAATCTTGTTGGCTACGGGCAGACGTTCTTCCGGACGCTGGTCATTGAAATCTTCCATTTCTCCAGCGAAAAAGGGCATCACCAGTTCACCCTCCTGCCGAAGTCGCAACGCTGCCGCCCGACTAAGCTCAGAGAGCAGAAATGAACCAAACCACAGATCGCGCGTTTTGCGGGCTTGAGCAATGAAGTCCTGTACCGGGCCCAGTGAAATAACAATCAGCGTTTGTTGTTTCTGAAGGATTTCTTCCAATTCTGCACCTCCGCACTGCACATAAATCCAGCCACAGCATCCGGCCCGCTGTCTTTAAGCGGGTAATGTGAACTGATGAAATGCTTGGGATAGATATGCTCTGGTAATATCCTGGTTTTTTCTAGCCTTTGGTCAAAATCTTTAGTCCGAGTGTGCATAGACATTTTTCGATCGGGTACACGCTTCAGTCGCAGCGATTTTAAAGGCGGCTGAAGCAGACGAATTATCGCGCCATAAGCTCTATCCTCACTTATAGCCAAGGGCTTAAGAATTAACGGAGAGGCAAGGCGGTTTTTTTCAGGATCTTCGTGGTTAAGTTCAGTTTTCAATGGTTCTTGGCCTGAAGATGAAGAGTCATCTTTAAACTGGAATATTATAGGAAGACCAAATTGCGCACGCGGGAAGGCAATATTAGACTTTTCATCAAGAGAAAAGGGAAGTTTATGCTTTTCGCTCTTCCAGTCTGTAATTCTCCGTATAGCATCCGGCTCAGGCCAATGCGTGCGTGCCTTTGGGGTGTTTCGTTTTTGCCTAAATTTGAAATATAAACGAATAGTATCTCCCCAGACTATATTCGTCGTTGCTGGTTTATCCTGAATAGCTAGCCCCTGCTCTCCATCACGAAGCATTGCTAGGACAGGCCATTCGCGTGATTCATCCGGCATAAGACTAGGTAATTTCTCCAGCCAGTCATTGGCCCATTTCCGGACTTCTATAGCGTTCCACCCATTGTTCATATTTGGTGAAAAGTCCGGACAGTATAGACTTCCGCACCCTCTACGCGTTCTTGCTCCGACTCCTCCAAAATTACACCAAGCCCACAATGCAAATTGGATTTCGTACCGAACCTCCTCCGCAGATAAAATGACCAATGGTTCTTTCGATCCAGACGAATAAGCCACGGAGTCTCCATAATCTAAATGCAGATCAAAACGCCGCCTTCTCTGCTCGTCAAACGCAACAGCACTGCTGTCCGCTTTATCCTTTTGCTTGTATGGAAATGCGACATAAGAATCCATTCGGTAGAGACTTGATTGCTTGACAGATGCATACATAGTGACACTCATTCGGAAGGGACTCGGCAATGAGGTGTCACCAAATATTAGTCTTTCCCGAGCCTTCAGATCCCCAGGAGTACGAAATTGTGCTCCCCGGGTTGCTCTCCACCAAAATCGTAAATGTCCCCGTACTGATGTAGCCCTAACATCCCCCACCTGGGTTAGATCAGTGCTCGTACCGGTCAAAACAGCCGCATTCACAATAGTGAAAGAGTAGGTTTGCCGACGATACTCCTGGGCCTCGCTAGCCCGCTTAATTTGTTCTTCCAGCTCCTGCAACGGAGGCGGCTGAATTCTCACTTTCATCACAAACCTCCTTCATCCTACAAAATATCCACTTTATTCTGAATTTCCAACTTTATACTTCTTTTGTCGCATCGCTGTTTCCTCCTTAAGCCAAAAAAAACACCTACATAAAAAAGTAGGTGTAATGAAAATCGTAGAATTTATGACCTAAATAACTACTATATCTCTCCGCCGAGCTGGGCGATTTCAATCCAGGCACTCTATACGGAGTGCGACGCTGAGGATCGCTATGATTACGGGGCAGTATTATATGTTTCAATCCACGCAATCCATACGGAGTGCGACGTTGCGGCCGGCTTAAAGCTGTTAGGGATGACCGAAATTTCAATCCACGCACTCCATACGGAGTGCGACGCGACCCGCTCAACCAGTTCAACACCGTTGCATGATTTCAATCCACGCACTCCATACGGAGTGCGACTCCGCTTCTGACTGAAGCTTCCGAGCTGATGGGTATTTCAATCCACGCACTCCATACGGAGTGCGACCGTAGCCGTTACAAGTTTTATAGCCTCCGTTGCATTTCAATCCACGCACTCCATACGGAGTGCGACCTACGGAATTCGTCTTGCCTTCCCGTTCCAGGAGATTTCAATCCACGCACTCCATACGGAGTCCGACAAAGGTTCATTACTGCGACGCTGACCGGGCGGAAATTTCAATCCACGCACTCCATACGGAGTGCGACCCACGTCGCCCGTCTATGTAAGTCGCGCGCTCAATGATTTCAATCCACGCACTCCATACGGAGTGCGACGCACAGTCGGGTGGACACGCTGTCCACGGTTGATGTATTTCAATCCACGCACTCCATACGGAGTGCGACGCTGGACACAGAGCGGATGTATCAAATCATTTACAATTTCAATCCACGCACTCCATACGGAGTGCGACCAAGCTGTCGTGGACTTTTTCCAGTCGCTCCCCGGATTTCAATCCACGCACTCCATACGGAGTGCGACCGGAGTCCATCCGGACCGTCGATACCCTCATGAAATTTAATCCACGCACTCCATACGGAGTGCGACAATCGAGAACAACTTTTCTTACCATACACCGAAATTTCAATCCACGCACTCCATACGGAGTGCGACCATAACCCGCAGGTGCATCGTTAAGCATAACCCGATATTTCAATCCACGCACTCCATACGGAGTGCGACGTAGATGGGTTAAAAAAGATTGGAGAGGATTTGCAATTTCAATCCACGCACTCCATACGGAGTGCGACTCTCACTTTTTGGTAGACGCCGGTCCATGCGTTTATTTCAATCCACGCACTCCATACGGAGTGCGACGTCGCGTATCGGCTCGGCCGTTGGATGCAGGTGCTATTTCAATCCACGCACTCCATACGGAGTGCGACAGCAAAAAACCAGCCGATTGATCCCCGCGAAGCATCAATCGGGCGCTTTTTCTGCGACTATCATATCAAATAAATCTGCGTGCTCTAATGACAAATTCAAGAACAGCTCGGATTCGACAGCATTCGTCGAATTTCGAGGTGCGAAGGACCCGGTAATTTCATGGGAGCTTGGGGTTCGCACCATGCGCTTGTGCTTTTAGAATCGCCGCAAATTCCGTGAAATCCGTCAAATGCTCTTCCAAAATCGCCTTAAGAATGTCCAACTGAACGGCCTGGTAATCGTGAACGGCAATATTACGGAAGCCAACCATCGCCTTAAGATTGCGAGCCAATCCCTCGGGAATCACCCCTTCTTGCAGCAGGATGTCAAAAGCTTCCCGGCTCGCCTGCGGCACACCCGTTCCAAGCTCCGCCACCGTATGCATCGCCAGATCGATGCAAGCTTCACAGCATCTTTGCAAGTTCAGGATGATGGAGTCCTGCTTCGTGTAATGGTGCAGATTCCGTTCGTCACCCGCGTACTCCTCATGGATTCGTTTCAGGCATCTGCGAATAACTTCGGTTTTGTTGAGCAGAATGTCTCGATTCATGTCCGTCCCTCCCTCATCCGGTTCTGGATGATCTCGCTTCTTTCTGCATTGAGCATGGCGTATTCCTTCAGGGATCGCATAAACAGCAGCTGACGCTTTAAAGCATCCGTCTCATAGAGCAAAATACCGCCGTCAATGATCTGTGCGCGAAAGACCGGACTCGCCTGTTCAAAATCAACCAGATCTACTTCCCGCCCCACCACATCCGCGAGCGTGGCGGCAATTTGAAACCGTTCATAGGCCCCGGGCCGATGGCAGTTGGGGATATACGCCAAATCCAGATCACTGTCCGGACGAAACGTCCCCTTGGCCGCTGAGCCGAAGAGCATTATGGATGCGGGAGCCACTGTCTCGTTAAGAATCCGTATGATGGCCTCGATCTGAGCAGGACTCAAGTTGACGGAACCTGGCGCTTCATGCTCGAGCTGGTTGATTCTTTTCATTCGATCCCTCCTTCGGCATCTGGTCATCGGCCGGCAGACTCCTGTGAATTACTCTGTGCTGCCATCATATATAATAAAGCCGACTCACTTGCATCTTCGGTTTTAGATTTATCATATCACGATTCCATTTATGCCCTCCATATGGAGTGCTACCTTACTGGATTGGGATGGACACGAGAGCCGAATGCATTTCAATCCACGCACTCCACACAGAGTGCGACAAACGCCCAGGTTGCCGACTGTGTGGTACTGGAATAATTTCAATCCACGCACTCCATACAGAGTGCGGCGTTGTGTATGGTGCAAACTTCAAGGAGGTCTACGTATTTCAATCCACGCACTCCATACAGAGTGCGACAGCGAAAAACCAGCCGATTGATCCACCCGAAGCATCAATTTGGAGCTTTTTCTCCCCCTATCATATCAAACAAATCTGTGCGCCCGGTTGACAAATTAGAGAATAACTTGAAATCGACAAAGTTCGAGGAAATCCGAGGTGCGAAGGACTCGGGGATTTCATGGGAGCTTGGGGTTCGCACCAGGCGAGCCTGGTTCGCCTGGTACGATTGAGAGAGGAGAGCAAGGCCCTTTGCAAGGGCCTGCCCCTCCATTCAGCGGCTCTCATACAACTCCGCACTCACCCCATCCAGCAAAGGGGTCCAGTCTCCGTCCGTATACAGCAGCAGCCGGTGCATCGCGCGCGTGCAGGCTGTATAGAACAGCTTGCGTTCGCTCTCGCGCCCGTATACGGCAGGAGAAGCGTTGTAGATCAGCACGGCGTCGAACTCGATTCCTTTGGCGAGGTAGGCGGGGATGACGACGGTCCCTTTCTCAAAAGCGAGCGTCTCCTTCGTCACGAGCCGCAGATCCTCCCTTCCTTCGTTCGCCAGGGCTTCCAGCGCCTCGCGGCTCTCGGCCGCCGTCTTGGTAATGACGGCGACCGAGCCGAAGCCGGCGGATTCCAGCGCCGCCAGATCGGCTGCAATCGCGGCGTTCCGTTCTCCCGCGCCGGTCCGGCGCACCACACAGGGCTTGCCGCCGCTTCGGTCAAAGGGGATAATCCCTTCGCCGCCGGGAAGCAGCGCCCGGGTGAATTCTACAATCTCGCGCGTGGACCGGTAGCTCCGCAGCAGCTCGATGATACGGGTGTCCGCCTCCCCGTAGAGACGGAGCAGCGGCGAATCCGCTTCGTTCAGGTTCGTCGATTGCGCGAAGATTGCCTGGCCGAAGTCGCCGAGGACGGTCATACGGGCGCGGGGGAACAGCCGGCGCAGGAACCGGTACTGAAACGCCGAGTAGTCCTGGCCTTCGTCCACGAAGAGATGACGAACTTCGGTGTTCGTGCGCACGCCTTCGACCAGCTCTTTCAGATAGAGAAACGGCGTCGCATCTTCATGGAACAGCCCGCCCTGCTCCAGCTTCTCCAGCGTCTGCGCACAGATCTCCGGCCAATGCCCGGGAACCCCGGCCGCACCGGTTAGGGTCCGATAAGACGCCTCTTCCGTGAAGAGCCGGGCATACAGCCCCGCCGCATCCACGAAGGACAGCCGTCGGACCTGACGGCGGAGCGGCTTGAATTTTGCATGAACGATCAGCTTGCGCAGAAGTTCTTCTTCCTGCTCCGCAAAATCAAACACCTCCGCCTCTCCCTGCTCGGTGCCCTCCAGCTCACCGTAGGCTTCCAGATACTCGGTTGTAAAATCAAATACCGGCCGGTCCCGCCGGTATTTGCGCAGCAGCTCGCCGGAGACGGCGTCATACTGGTCTTTGTCCAGATAGTCCAGCTCTTCTTCCACCCAGGACGCCTCCCGCTCCTTCCGCTCCAGCTGTCCGAGTCTGCGCAGCAGCCACTCGCGAAGCAGCGCAATGCGGTTCGGAAGCCGGACCGAGGCGTCTCCAGCGTAGAAGCGGGCGGCCATTTCATCCGCTCCGATCAGCACCCGGCCGTCCAGACGCAGATCGAGGAAGCACATGCCTTCGGCCGCTAGTCGGTCCGCATAACCCTGGAGCGCCTCCAGATAGGCCTCCGACGCTTTGTAGCGAATCCCCGCCAGACGCGCTTCGTGCCCCGGTTCTCCCGCAGCGGTCAGAAGGTACTCCATCTGGTCGAACGGATCTTCCATCCGCCACTGCTTCCCGAGTCCGTATTCCAGATACTCCTGGAAGGTCGTCTGCTGCATATTCTCTTCTCCAAGCTCGGGAAGCACGGTCGAGACGTAGCTGTTGAACAGCGGGTTCGGCGAGAACAGGACAATCTGATCGGCCCGGAGCCGGTCCCGGTGCTTATAGAGCAGGTAGGCGACCCGCTGGAGCGCCGCCGAGGTCTTCCCGCTGCCCGCCGCGCCCTGGACCACCAGCAGCCGGCTGTGGTCGTCCCGGATTATGGCGTTCTGCTCCCGCTGGATCGTAGCGACAATGCTCCGCATCCGGTTGTCGGCGTCCTGCCCCAGCACTTGCTGCAGCAGCTCGTCGCCGATGGTGACGCCGGTATCAAAAACATCCAGCAGCCGCCCGTCCCGGATGCGATACTGCCGCTTCCGCTTCATGGTCCCTTCGATCCGCTCTCCGCCCGGTGTCTCATACGCGCAGGGGCCCGGCGAATAGTCGTAGTACATGCCGGCTACCGGCGTGCGCCAGTCATAGATCAGGAAGCTCATTTCGTCCGTGCCCAGAAGAGAAGCAACGCCGATATATATCGCCTCTTCGCCGCTCTGTCCTGCCTCCTGAACATCAATCCGTCCAAAATAAGGCGAGGGCGCCAGCCGCTTCAGGCTGTTCCACTGACGCCGCCGCAGCTGGTGGCTGCGCTCCCGTTCCGACAGCAGCGCTTCCTGCTGCCGGATGCTGTAGAACGTCTCTTCGAAATCTTCGGGCGTACTGGCATTCACCGTCACTTCTTCCCAGAACCGCTTGCGAAGCTCGGATGCCTGCTCGCGCAGGCCGCCGACCAAGGGCTCCAGTTCGCCGATTCGCTCCTGAAGAAGCGCCTCGACCCGCTCCAGCCGACGTTCCTCTTCCACCCATTCCTGTTCTTCAACCATCCTGCCATCACGCTCCCCTGCAATTTGGTAAGGCATGGCCGGGTCCATTTGACAATCGCGATCCACCGTGGTATGATTAAATTGTAATTAAGATGGTCTTTCTATGTCCGATTGAATAAAATGTACCCATAGCCTTCCCATGATAGCATGGGGGCGGGATTTCTGCAAGGAATCTTCAGCCCCTCTTGGGCGGCGCTGAAACCATAAACAAAGACCCCGGAAACGGGACGCTGAATGGAGCGTCCGCTTCCGGGGTCTTTGCATTGACATCCTAACAGGAGCAACCCGGACGGCGCTCTAGACGCCGCTGTCCTTCTCGTGCCAGCCCTTCGCTTCCGCGCTCTCGGTAATATCCGAGAACACCGAGCGCCACGATGTGCCGAGTCCGGCCTGCTGATCGGCCTTGATTCCGGAATAGCGCTCGGCCAGCTTCTGCACCGCTTCTCCGCCGATCGTCGCTCCGATGGCCTCCTTCTTGCTGTTCTCATCCCAGAGCACATGGAATTCATACCGCTGAATCTCCGGGAAGAAGCGCTGAATACTCCAGGCATACTCCGCGATGGAACGGTAAATATCTTCCTTGATCGGAGCCGATCCGGCCTCCGGGATGAAGCTTAACCGAAGCGCGTATCCTTCCTCTCCGCTCTCCAGCTTGAACGTTTCGACAAACCGGAACGACACCCCCGTGAAGCGGCTGATGGTTTCGGTCATCCATTCCGTTCTCGACTCCTGCGCCGCCGCTGCGTTCGGAGCGGATGCCAGCGGAGCGGCGCTGGGGATGGTCCGGCTTGTGTTCCCATTGGAGTCGGAACAAGCCGCCAGAAGCAGAATGGCGGACAGCCCCGCCGCAGCGAGGATTCCTTTGGTGATTGCTGCCATAGGCACCTCCTTCACCCCCTTTTCTCCATGTTACTAGAAGAAACAACACCGGCACGGTTCTGAAGCCTGTATTCCCGGCTTCGAACCGCACCGGCATCTTCTATCCCGCCATATTGTTGAACGAATCCTTCTCCGAGAAGACCGAGATGTGATCGACCTTCCCCGTGGATTTCGGGATGGCGAATTTCAGCTGATAGCCCTCTTTCGCCTGATAAATGAGAATCTCATCGTCTCCGCTTGTCGTGATGTTGTCCGGCTTGCCGAGCGCTCCCTCCACCTGCTCCCGGGTGAGCGCCTGCACTTCGGACGAGCTGGACCTTACATCAAAGATCCGGCTGCCTTTGTTGAAGCCGATGGCCGCTTTCTTGTCCGTATAAGTGGCGTACATGCCTTTGCCCGCCCAATCTTCACGGTCGGGCTCGCCCCAGGCGGCTTTGACATCGTCGATCAGGTTGTCGTGGACGGCGAATTCGATGCCCGGCGCCTTGCCCTGCTTGGCCAGGGCCAGCATTTCCTGGAGCTGCGCGCTGGCATCCCTCTGACCGGAGTCGGCGGTCTCCGGCTCCGTGGAGGCCGGCGCCGCCGTAGCGGGAGCTTCGCCGCCGGCCGGAGGCATGCTGGCGGCAGGCTGCAAGCTTGCTGCCGGCGAAACCGCCGGAGCGGCTGTGGCGGACGGACGCGCCGAAGCTCCTGCAGGCGCGTTGTTTCCGCCGGACGAGCAGGCGGTCAGTCCGAGCAGTCCCGCCAGCAGAAGCCCGGCGGATAGGGTTTTATATCCATGCTGTCGAAGATTCATCTCATTCTTCATCTCCTTTGTTCTCTTACAGACGGTTCGGCGCCGCCAAAGGTTGCCGCGGGCGGCGCCCGTTTGATCTGTCGGCGGGCTTTGCGGTATGATGTTCAGCAAGTTCAATGAGGAAAGCAGGATGCCGGCATGTCTATTTTATTCGATCAGGTATATGAACTGATGGAGCTGTCCTTCCCTCCGTCCGAGTTCCGGACGCGCCGGGACCAGGCGGCTCTTCTGGACGATCCCCGCTACCGCCTCCTTCCGGTCCGCCATGAAGACGGCGCGCTCGCCGGCTTCATGGCGGTCTGGGAGCTGGAGACGTTCCGGTTCGTCGAGCATCTGGCGGTGCATCCCCGGCTGCGCGGGCAGAGAATCGGCGAGCGGCTGCTGACCGGTTATATCGGGGAAGCCGGAGGCGGACCCGTTGTGCTGGAGGTGGAGCCGCCGGAGGGCGAATGGCCGGAGCGGCGGGTGCGCTTTTACGAGCGGCTCGGGTTCGTCCTGAATTCTTATCCTTATGTTCAACCTCCGCTGCGCGAAGGGCAAGCGCCCTTGCCTCTCATGCTGATGAGTTATTCCGCACCGCTCGCAGAGCCTGACTATCTGCGCTTCCGGGACTCGGTCTACCGCCATGTGTACCGTCAGCCCGCTAAGATGTAGGCCCCGAGCCCAATGGGTCCGGACCGGCGGATGCCCGTTGGATCTGCCGGCGGCGCAAAGTTCATATGCAGCACAAAAAGGAACCGGCCCAGGCCGGTTCCTTTGTACGTGCAACCCTTGTCCTACTGCTGCATTCCGCCGCGTCCCGAAATCGAAGAACCGATCTGCGAACCGGCCGAAGAACCGAAAGACGGAGCATTGAAGGAAGGCATCCCGAAGGAATGCGCGCCGATTCCCTGGCCTCCGAACGCCGGCTGGTTGAAGGAAGCGCTGGACTCGATCTGGCGGCAGATCTGGGTCACCTGCTGAAGCTGTTGAATGGCTGTATGATGGCCCTGCAGTGCGGTCTGAATCGTCTGGGCCGCTCTGCGCTCGCGGTCGGCCAGGTCGTTCAGCTGGGCGGCGTTCTGCTGCTCCTGCTGAAGCATTTGCTGGTACATCTGGCTGGCCTGGTGAGTCTGATTGATCAACTGCTGGATGAGCTGCTCGCACTGCTGAATCTGGCCGGACAAGTTGCTGTTCAAGATGTGATTCCTCCTCGGAGTGGGAAAGTAGTGTAACCGCAGTTATTATGGTTGAGGCGCGCCGGAGCTATTCATCAGATTAACCGTGATTAGCTCCGCTCCTCCGCTTGGCCGGTATTTAAGCAGCCAGAGCTGATTGCCGCGGTACCCCACGAATCGAACACCGGAAGGAGTCCCAGTGAAGGCATGGGCAACGATTAGATTCGCCTGCTGATCGTACTCTTCAAGCTGTCCGGTCTCCGAGTTCATCAGCATCAGCCGATGATTGAAGTAATCGGAGGTCCAATTCGAGTCTATGGAAGAGAAAGTCTTGGTGAGCTCTATATTCACCTTGCCGGTCGGAAGCGCATATCGGGTATAAACCGGATTCGCCTTATTGACATCAATGCCTCCGGGACTGCCTGCAATGCTTGAGCGGGTAACCACCAGTTCCTCCCCTTCAATCCTTCCGCTAGTGGTCAAATTCCACGGCATGGATAGAGTATAGGAGCCTCCGGAAGACAAATTCAGCACCCGGTACAAATCACGCTCCTGAACAAGAGCGCCTCCCCTAAGCTTCAGCACCGCATAAGGGAACTCCAGCCATACCCTGTCCACCGCAACATCCTCATAACGGCGGCTATCCTCTTTCAGGGCATAACTTACCGTCCGGGAGGCTTTGAACCAAGGCGCTTGGTAGAAGAACAATCGGTCTGAACAGGCTACAGCCAACTCCTCCTGATGATTGGCAGCAGAGAAAGTCCAGGCGACTTGCTTCACTTGAGAGTTCAGGACAATCCGGGTGAAGACTTGTGAGGATAGTATCTTTCCTTCCGTAGAAAGTACAACTTTTCTAGGATGGTTATTTTCAGAGGTAATAATGATGATTTTATGGGGGTTAGTGAATACCCGGCTATCATAGATGGCCGGTAGATCCAGCTCCCACTTTATAGTGTTACGGGATAAATCCAACGCCTGAATGCGGTGATCGACCCGATCGATGAATAGAGTTGTCGAAGCGTCCAGCGAGCACACTTCCGTGCTCTTATCCAACAGGCTTTCGGAGAACAGCGGAGCGGCCCCTGCCAAGCCGACAAGCACCCACAGCGAGCCGAACCATAGGACGACGATCATCCCAACCGATTTCTTCAATTCTGTTCCTCCTCTTCTTATAAAATCAGAGAATGCCCTAATGGGCATCCTCTGGCTTCGATGAGACTTCATAGAATGAAGCAGCTCTTTCGTGACAACAGCCTTATTCTATATTTTGGTAATCATTTAAAACATTGGTTCACCCTTGTCTAGTCGGCATTTCTGTATCCGGGCTGCCCCCGCAGCGCGTCAATCTCCCGGCGCAGCCGCGTCATCTCCCGCAGCAGTCCGTCATTCTCTTCCTCGCTGCTTAAGGCCTCGCTCTGAATGAGCTGCGCCAGCCGCAGCTCCAGCCGGCCGGCCTCGTCGGCCCGGACGCGCTCTTCGTCCGGCAGCGAGCGCAAGGCTCTGCCTTCCTCATACTCCCGCCAGCCGCCCGGATACAGCACCGGCTCCCGGCCGGGGGAGAGCAGCACCAGCCGGTTCGCCGCTCTCTCCAGCAGATAGCGGTCATGAGTGACGAGCAGCAGCGCTCCCGGATACGACTGCAGCGCTTCCTCGATCACCTCGCGGGTGTCGATATCGAGATAGTTGGTCGGTTCGTCCAGAACAAGCAGATTGGCCCGGCCGAAGTACAGCTTCAGGAAGGCCACCCGGCATTTCTCGCCAAGGCTCAGGGAACCGATCCTCTTGAAGACGTCTTCTCTCGAGAACAGGAAGCAGCCGAGCAGCGTCCGCGCTTCCGTCACCGTCATCCCCGGCAGGTCAAGAAGGCTGTCCAGAAGGGTGGTCTCCAGGTCGAGACCCTCCAGCTCCTGGGCAAAATAGCCGACCGCCGCCTTCGGATGCCGGGTGACCGTGCCGGATGCCGGTTCATAGACGCCGGCCAGCAGCTTCAGCAGAGTTGACTTGCCCGCTCCGTTCGGACCGATCACAGCCGCCCGGTCGCCCCGGTTCAGCGACAGGCTGAAATCGCACAGGATCGTCTCCCCGCCCGGATAGGCGTACGAAATTCGGTCCGCAGCCACCAGCGTTCCCGCCTCAAACGCCTCGCCCGTGAACGCGACGTTCAGCTTGGCCGCTTCTCTGGGCCGGTCGGCCCGCTCCTTGTTCAGCCGCTCCAGCGCCGATTCCTTGGCATGCAGCCGGGAGACGTTCTTCTTGGCTTTCGCCTTGAGAAAAGGATCCTGCCCGGCGGCCCGGTGCGCCTGTTGGAACCACTCGGAATAGCGGCGGATGCTCTCCTCCAGCTTCTTCTTCTCCGCCTCCTGCTTCCGCCAGGCGATCTCCTGGGTGCGGGCCTCAACGGCCTTCTGGGCCCGGTAATCCGAGTAGCCGCCGGGATAGCGGCGGCAGCCATCCTGCCGGAGCTCCAGCACAGCCGTCGCCGTCTTGTCGATGAACGCCCGGTCATGCGACACATACAGCACCGTGCCCGGATAATCGGCGACGAACTGCCCCAGCCACTCCATCGTCTCGGCGTCGAGATGGTTGGTCGGTTCATCCAGAATCAGCAGCTTCGGCTGGCGGGCGAGCAGCGCCGCGAGCTGGACGCGCGTCTTCTGCCCGCCGCTCAGCGCCGCATAGGGCCGGAGCCAGTTCTCCGGTTCAAGGCCCAATTGAACGAGCGCTTTCTCCGCAGCCGCTTCCCAGCCGTATCCGTCCAGCGCCGCATATTGGTCGAAGGCCGCTCCGTAACGCTGCACAGCTTCTTCCTGCAGCTCTCCGCCTTCCGCCATAAGCGCGGACCACTTCTCAAGCTCGCGCTTCAGCGCGGCCAGCTCCGGGTTGCCCGCCAGCACGCAGCCGAGCGCACTGATCCCTTCCTCCGGCTGGAGCTGCTGGGCCAGCAGGCCCCACTCCGAGCGGGGCAGCTCCCGGTGAATTCTTCCTCCATCCGCAGCAAGCTCGCCGGTCAGACAGCGAAGCAGCGTCGTCTTGCCGGTGCCGTTGCGGCCCAGCAGCGCCAGCCGCTCGCCTTCCGCTACCTCGAAGGATACCTTCTCGAACAGGGGCTTCCCGTTCCATTCTTTACGTACATCCGTTGCTCTAATTATCATCATGAACTCATCATCTCCCGTTGCCTGCTGTTCCAGGCATACTAAAAACCGCAGCGGATCACCGCTGCGGCCGGGATAAAGCGTATGCGCCGAAGACAAGCCGGCCGAAACGAAGGGCATCCTTCCGGGGCGGCAGGGCCGCTTACCGGAATACCCCGGCCGCAAAAGGCGGCAACGGGGAGATTCCTCTCGTTGCAGGTACAGCTTCCCGAAGACATACGTATCCCTGACCGCCGCCCTGCTGGGCGTACTCGGACCTTGGCGCCCACGGCGCCGGTCTGATTCCATTCGGTGGGAACACGCATTAGTTCTTCATGTCTTCGGTAAGTCCTCCGGATTGTCCGTAATTTAAAGCGTTATCCCGATTATACAGGCAGAAGCTGGAGATTGGCAAGGCATCATCTCCCGGAACGGTCCCTTAATCGACTGCGCTATTCCTTCGCCGGACCGACGAGCGGAGGCAGCGTCTTCAGATACCCCGCCTCCTTCAGCCGGTTCTGTACGATCCGGTCCATGCGTTCGGTCACGTAGACGCCCGGATGCATCGCCGGCTTGACCCGCAGCCAGTAGAGCAGCCGGATGCCGCTCCCGTCCTTAAGAGTCAGCTCCATTCCGACCGAATCGGCAAGCCGGGCCTTGCGCAGCTGATCCGGTCGGTAAGAGAGACTCAGGAAATCCGCCAGGAATTCTTCCTGCTCCTGCGCTGTGAGCTTCACGGCTCCGTCCTTCAGCGTCACAGCCTGCACGCGGCCTTCGATATCCATCAATTCGCCCACCGTCTCCGCCTTGGGGTTGAGGGAAGCTTCATACACCCGCAGTCCCTGCGGGGTCTTGGCGAGAATGCGGAAGGAGGAGGCGTAGCCCTGGTGTTCATAAAGCTCCGTTCCTTCTTCCAGATAAGACGCATTGCCGTCCACCGATTCATAATCGGAGCAGGCCTGCCCCGACAGCCGGTAATTGACGCTTCCCAGCCGTTCGCCGGGCAGGATGCCGGTTCCCCGATTCGCATCCTCGGTATACGAGTAGAACACCCCGTTCAACCGCACGAAATCCACATACTCGACTTCGGCATCCGGACAGCCCTGCACCGCCCTGGCGATCGTGCTTGCCGGACCGGAAGAACCCGAGCAGGCGGACAGCAGCGCCAGCACGGCCAGCATCAGCACCGGCAACAGGAGGGCCCCAAGACGCTTCGGTCCCTGCCTCCTGCCTCCGCATTCTTTCTTCATAGCTTCAGCACCGCCGTCTTGCTGGCCGAATTCCAGGCAGCGTCTCCGCCGAGCAGCGCCGGAAGAGCCGCCAGCGGCACCATCAGGACGCCGTCTTCATAGAACGAAGAAGCCGGCAGCCCGTAGTTCCGGCCTTCTGCCGCGACCGTGCTTCCCAGCGGCAGATGCGCAGCCGTCCGTCCGCCCCGGGTGACGGTCAGCGCCCCGCTGTCTTTGCGGCCGAGTACCGCGCCGGCCGCTTCAGCCGCTTCCCGAAGCGGCACGAACACGCGCCCGCCGGCAATCACGAACGGACGGTCCGCCCCGATCCGGCTTGCGCCGATCTGGAAGCTGCCGGCCACGGATTGCCGGTCCAGCTTGTATCCGGCCTTGACGGCCAGCGCCTTCATGGATTGCTCCGACGAGACAATGACGACCCGGGTTCCCTTCGCAATCTTCGGGTACAGCCAGCGGATATCGTCGTTGTGCATCCGGATGCAGCCCGCGCTGACATGCTTGCCGATGGACGACTCATTATTGTTGCCGTGGATGGCATAGGTGGTTCCGTAAGTATCGTTCACCTGAAGGCCAAGCCAGCGGTCTCCGAGCGGATTCTTCGGGTCGCCGCCTGCGATATGATCCTTATAATAAGGCCGGTTCTTGATTTTGCTGACGATCGGGAAGCTGCCCTCCGGCGTCAGCGCCTTTGTTCTTCCCGTCGCCACCGGGAAGGTTCGGATTTCCTCCCCGCCGCTGAACCAGGCGAGCCGGTTGGTCGTTTTGTTCACAATAATCAGATCCCGGGACGGTCCGGCTGCCGAAGCGGCGGAAGCCTGCGGCCATTCCGCCTGCCCGAACAGACCCGCCAGCACCAGCAGCGCCAGCGCCAGCCGGCCGGCAATCCCCCGCAGGCTGAGGCCGGACGCTCCGCAACTCCGGTTCCTGCCGGCTCTTTTTCCGGACCGGTTCTCCGGCAGTCTCATTTCCGTTGCTTGTTGGTTCAACTCTTGACGCCTCCTTCGCTTCTTGCCATGCATTTCCTCTCTTATCCAAACGCGGAAGATGGAGGATAGTTGCAGGAGAGAGCTTGGCCTGCGGCAAATTTTTTGAGCGGAAGAAGATTGGTCGGGCCAGAGACCTCCGTTCCGCAGCGCAGAAGAGGAGTCCGGGAACACGGTCTCGAATAAGGGATCGGAAGGCAGAATGAACAGGTTCAACATCCGCGAAGGGGGACCCTTATGATTAAAGGATTATACGAAGCCCATTTACCCGTCCAACATCTGGACGTGTCCGTCGCCTTCTATTCCGGCTTGGGTCTGAAGCTGGCCTGGCGAGACGAGGACACAGCCTTCTTCTGGATCGAAGAAGGCAAGAGCTGGCTGGGCTTGTGGCAGGGAGAAGCGCCTCTCACGCCTTATCATCCTTCGCTGCGCCATGTGGCCTTCAGGGTTACGTATGCGGATTTGAAGAAGGCGCTCGGCTGGCTGGCGTCCATTGGAGCAGAAGCGGTTCCGTTGGGTCGAAGAACGTCTGTTCAGCCCTTTATTCGTCCGAATCAGGGCAACGCCTCGGTCTATTTCGACGACCCGGACGGCAACAGTCTGGAACTCATGTGTGCGGTGGATGTGCCGGATGAGCTGAAGAAGATTACGGAGAAGCTGTCTTTCGGAGAATGGGAGAGCCTGTTGAAGAAGCGCCGCCTTACAGAGACGGAAGCCGGGCAGGAGACGGATTTCATAGCGCAGGAAGAGCATCTGGACGAAGGACGGCGGCGCCAGCTGGCCCGGCTGCTGGTCGAAGTGGTGGCAGACGGCGCTTCCGTCGGATTTCTGCCTCCGCTCGCCGAAGCGGAAGCCGATGCCTATTGGCACAATGTGCCTGCGGCGAATGTGCGGCTCTGGACAGCCTGTCTGGACGGGGAGATTGTCGGCTCCGTCCAGCTTCACCTGGCGGAGAAGGCCAACGGCCTGCACCGCGCGGAGATCGCCAAGCTGATGGTGCATCCGGGGGCGCGCCGCCGGGGGCTGGCGCGGAAGCTGATAGAGACGGCCGAGAACGCCGCCCGGGCCGAAGGGCGCTCCCTTCTCGTGCTGGATACGCGGGAAGGCGACCCCTCCAACCGGTTATACCGTTCTCTCGGTTATGAGGAAGCCGGAAGAATTCCGGATTATGCCCGGTCGGAAGACGGCCGCCTGGACGCAACTGTGCTGTATTTCAAGCGGCTGTGAATTCTTTAATTTTGAAGTTTGCGGCTGAAATGTGCTACAATCGGAAGCATCTATTCAACCGCAATTCCCAATCGCAACTCTAATTCAGGAAGGTGATTGTATGGCACTTACCCAGCTTCATTCCCAGTCCGATCTGCAGCAATTCGTCGCCCAGCCGGGCAAGAAACTGTTGTTCAAGCACAGCACAACCTGCCCGATCAGCGCCAAGGCGCACCAGGAATTCACCGCTTACCTGGAGAATCATGATACGTCAGCGGCAATTGTCCACGTTATCGAGGACCGCCCGCTCTCCAACGCCATTGCCGAAGAATTCGGCATCAAGCATGAATCTCCGCAGATCTTCCTGCTGGAAGACGGCGAAGTGCGCTGGAATACCTCGCATTGGAAAATCACCCGCGATTCCATTCAGGAAGCGGTTCAGGCATGAGCGCGTCCGTCATTGTCTACTCGACGGAAGGATGCAGCGACTGCGCCAAAGTGAAGCGCATGCTGGACAGCGAGGGCGTGTCCTATGAAGTGCGGGACATCCTCGCCGATGAGGCATATCAGCGCGAGGTGGAGAGCCTCGGCTTCATGGGCATTCCGGTTACGGCAGCCGGCGGCAAGGCCGTCAAGGGCTTCCAGCCGGAAGCGATCAAGAACCTGATCGCCAGTCTGTAGAAGGCCCGGCTTTGCCCCTTATTATCAATCCTCCCCTGCCCTGCGCGGGCTGCATTCGCGTCCTTTCGAATGCAGCCTCGCCGGTCAGGGGATTTTTCATTTCGCGGCGCTCCTGTGCCTCCCAATTCGCCCGCTGGCAATTCCGGATTCTCGTAAGCATAGAATGTACAGCTTGCGACAAAGAAGGAGGGCGATGATCATCACCAGTCCGATTATCAACTTTGCTCACCGGGGAGCGTCCCGCGAATGTCCCGAGAACACGATGGCGGCCTTCCGCCGCGCCGCGGAGCTTGGAGCTACGGGCCTGGAGACGGATGTGCAGATGACACGGGACGGCCGGCTTGTCCTGATTCATGACGAGAGGCTGGAGCGGACAACTAACGGCAAGGGCTGGGTCAAGAATCACACCTGGGAGGAGCTTGCCGGGCTTGACGCAGGCAGCTGGTTCAAGGGCGGCGCTTATGCCGGGGAACGCATCCCCCTGCTGGAAGATCTGCTGGAGCTTGCGCTCGGCAGCCGGCTTGTTCTGAACATTGAGCTGAAGAACGGCCGCTGCTTCTATCCGGGAATGGAACAGAAGGTCATTGCCGCCGTCCGTGCTTGCGGGCTCGGCAGCCGGACCGTGATTTCCAGCTTCAATCACTACTCGCTTGCGCTGTGCCGGACCCTGGCGCCGGAGATCGGCACCGGCATTCTCTACTCGGAAGGCCTGTACCGGCCCTGGGCTTATGCGGCTTCGCTCGGCGCCGGCGCCCTGCATGCCGAGTACCGCACGGCTCTGCCCGAGCTTGTCCGGGAAGCCGCCGCATGCGGAGTCGTCTTCCATCCGTGGACGGTGAACGAACCGGCCGAAATGTCGGCGCTCATCGAATCCGGCGTAGCCGGCATTATCACGGATGAGCCGGGCCTGCTAAGCGCTCTGCTGGAGCGCCGCCTGAACCCCGCTCCTCCCTGAATCGGCTGCCGGAGCCGCTGCGGCGGAATGATCGCGCGGATTTCCGCTTGTTACGTCTCCAGCCAGAATAAGGCAAGATGCTCCGGGCATACTACTTCATCATGACCGACCTAGTCCGAAGGAGAGGTTGTACGATGAAGCTGAAGCTCCCGTTCCGGGATTCCTTCCGGATACCGGACCCTGACCCTGTTGAAACCTCTGTTCCCGCTCCCAGGCCGCTGTCCGAATCGCTGGAGGACAATCTCCGGGAGCTGTCCAGCCGCATCGGAGGAAGCGACGATGTTGTGATCCGGCGGCTGGCCTACGGAGGTTCAGCGGCTTATAAGATGGCCGTTGTCTACATTGACGGGCTGATTGATTCCGAGACGCTCAACCAAGCCTTACTGAAGACGCTGATGAACAATGACACGCTGAAGAGCGGCAGCGTCCAGGGGCGCGAAGCGTACCAGTTCATTAAGGATGCGGAGCTGCCGGTCGGCAGCGTCGCCGAATGCCTGACGATGGAGACGGCGATGGCGAATCTGTTCGAAGGACATACGCTGATCTGGCTGGATGGCTCCAGCGCCGCTCTGTCGGCGGATACCTCCGGTTGGGAGAAGCGCGCCATCAACGAGCCTACCTCCCAGGGCGTCATCCGGGGACCCAAGGAAGGCTTCACCGAGAACCTTCGCACCGGGACTTCCATGATTCGAAGAAGGCTGAAGAGTCCGGATCTCCGGATCGAGCAGTACAAGATCGGACAGCGTTCCTCCACGTCGCTGGCCCTGATCTATATGGACGGTCTGGCGAGCGAAGAGGTGGTGACCGAGGTCCGCCGGCGGCTGAACCGTATTCAGACCGACGCCATTCTAGAGAGCAATTATATTGAGGAACTGATCCAGGACGGGGGACTCACCCCTTTTCCGACCATCCAGAATACCGAACGTCCCGATGCGGTGGCCGGCGGACTTCTGGAAGGACAGGTTGCCATTCTGATCGACGGAACCCCGTTCGCTCTCCTGGCGCCGTCCACATTCTTCAGCTTCTTCCAGTCCAGCGAAGACTTCTATCAGCGCTACGACATCGCCTCCTTCCTGCGGCTGATCCGGTTCACGGCCTTCTTCGTCTCGATGATGCTGCCTGCCATGTATATCGCAGTGACCACCTTCCATCAGGAAATGCTGCCAACCACGCTGCTGATCAGCTTGGCCGCCCAGCGCGAAGGGGTCCCCTTCCCGGCCCTTGTGGAAGCGTTGATGATGGAGCTGACCTTCGACGTGCTGCGCGAGGCCGGAATCCGGATGCCCCGGGCCATCGGCCCGGCGATCTCCATCGTCGGCGCGCTCGTTCTGGGACAGGCTGCTGTGCAGGCCGGTCTGGTCTCGGCGGCGATGGTTATCGTGGTCTCGTTCACCGCCATCTCGAACTTCGTCATTCCGTCGCTGGCGATTGCGAACTCGATCCGGCTCATCCGCTTCCTCATGATGCTGATTGCGGGCACGCTGGGCCTGTTCGGCATCATGTCCTTCCTGATGGCGCTTCTTATCCATATGGCCAGTCTGCGCTCTTTCGGCGTTCCTTACCTGTCGCCGCTCGCACCGATGAAGCTGCGCTATCTCAAGGATATTCTGATTCGGGTTCCGCTCTGGAATATGACGATGCGGCCATCGACCAGCACGGGCAAGGAGACGCGGAGACAAGCGCCCGGCCAGAAACCGGAGACGCGGAGCAGCGCTCCCGGCTCCAAGGAAGAAGGGAACGAATGAACAGCAAAATCGGCTCTGCCCAGGCCTCCATGCTCCTCTTCAACGCCGTAGCGCCCACCGCCCTGATCGTGCTGCCGCTCATCATCGGCACGTATGCGGAGCAGGATGCGCCCTTGGTCGTTCTGATCTCTCTGGCCCTTGGCCTCGGCGTGGCCGGCATCGTCGCGGCCTTGATCCGCACCACGAACGGGATGCCTCTGCTTGACTGGGTCCGCAAGCTCGGTTCTCCCGCGCTTGCCTTCCTGCTCGGGCTGATGCTGCTCCAGTATTATCTGGACGCCACGGCGACAATCCTCCGGGAATACATCAATTTCCTGAAAGACAACGTCCTTCAGAATACGCCGGCTTCCATCCTGCTGGTCGTCATTCTCGGAGCGGCGCTGTATATAACGGGCCGGGGAATTGAATCCGTCGCCCGGGTGAATTCCATCGTGGTGCTTCTGCTGATGCTGTTCCTGCCGGTCTTTCTGGCCGGAGTCATTCCGCTGTCCGATTCCCACAACCTGCTGCCGTTCTTCGATCATTCCGCCGCAGCGCTGACGAAGGCTTCGCTGATGCCTGTAGGGTGGATGTCCGAAATCGCCGTTCTGCTGCTTCTGGCCCCTTACTTGAAGACGCCTCAGCGGGCATGGCGAATCGGCATGCTGGGCTTGCTGTATATTGCGGGTCTCCTGATGCTTGCAATCTTCAGCTCCGTTGCCGTCTTCGGTCCGTATTTTGTCAAAATGTCCGCTTACCCCGGCTTTGCCGTCATCAGCGTCATCCACTTGGGCCGTTTCATCGAACAGCTTGATATCTTATTTATCTCGTACTGGATCTTGATGATCTACATCAAGCTGGCTCTGTTCCTGTTCGCCTGCCAGGAATGTCTGAAGCAGACCTTCCGCCTTAAGGAACGGGAGCCTTATCACTGGGCAATCGCGCTGATTGTCGGCCTGGAATGCACGTACACTTGGCAGAATCCGTCCAAGCTGAGCGAATACAACACCTACGGCCGGTTTCCGGTCTTCTATCTGATCAACATTCTGCTTCCGGCCTTCCTGCTGCTCTACGGACGAATCCGCGGCGGCCGGGCGGCTCCCGCAAAGGAGGAGAAGTAATGCGAAGCACAGACCGAACCGGAACCGAAGCTGGCGGCAGAGAACCAAGCGCGGTTCTGCGGGCCGGCGTCCGCCTCGGACTCGCTCTTCTGCTTCTGACGCCGCTTGGCGGCTGCTGGGACGACCGGGAACTGAGCGAGCTCGGCATCGCCTCAGGGTCGGCCTACGACTGGGAGAACAATCAATTTGTAGGCACCTATCAGATCATCAATCCTTCATCGGGAGCCAGCGGTACGGGGGGCAGCGGCGCGGGAAGCAGCAGCTCTCCGCCGTTCGTCACCTTCCGGGTCAGCGGGCCCACGATTATGGAAGCGATGGAGAAGACCAATCTGACCAGTACCCGCCAATTGTTCCTGAGTCATTCCAGAGTGGTTATCCTCAGCAACAAGCTCGCGCAGGAGAAAGGCATCGCCCAGCTTGTCGATCTCTTTCTCCGCAAGCCGGATGCGCGGGAGACGGTTTATGTGTTCATTACGGACGGCGAGGCCGGCCGCATTCTCGATCAGCTCATGCAGCTAAGCAAGAATCAGGGGGCCGGCATCCAGCTCATGATCGAGCAGGAGAGCAAGCTGGCTTCCTATTATCCCGGCATCCGAATGTTCGAGCTGGCGATGGCTCTCTTCTCCGACTCCAACTGTGCGGCCGTTCCCGAGATTCTGCTGAGCGGCGGCAAGAAAATGGACAAGACGGATGAAGTCAGCCAGACGGATCTGCCCTCCCGGCTTACTTTTGGCAGACTTGCCATCCTGAAGAAAGACCGGTTCATCGGTTGGCTGTCACAGCCGGAGGCGCTGGGGCTGTCCTTCTTGCGCAACCGCGTTCAGATGACCAATATCTCTTTCCCCTCTCTGCCAGATCTGCCGAACGACGACTCGTCCTTCTCGATCCAGCACAGCACGACGACCGTCCATCCCGTCTGGGATAAGGATCATTACGTGATGGATGTCTCCATCAAGGCCGGCGGCTACCTGTCGGAAATCGGCAGCGATGTGAATCTCGGCGAAGAGCGCTCCATCGCCCGCATGGAACAGGCCATTGAAGCCAATGTGCTGAAAATCGTTCAACGCTCCTGGCGAAGCTTGCACCGCCTGAATGCCGATGTGACGGAATTCGCTACGCTGATCCACCGGGAGGACCCCCGCCGCTGGAAACAGATCAAGGCCGAAGGGCGATGGGAGGACGTCTTTCGGGATATTGAGCTGCGTCTGAAGGTCACCATGCAGATCGAACGGATCGGCTTGAGCAACAAGTCGTTCAAAGCCGTCGAAAATCAGGACTGAGAGGTACGCCATGACCATTGCGTTTCTAATTCTCGGGTACCTGGCCCTTCTGGCGGGAGGCAGCCGCAGAATCCGGGGAAGCGGCTCGGGCTTGCGCCGGCTGCTGTATGCCGGTCTGCTCGGCTGGAGCCTCTACCTTGCGGTATCCGCCAGGCTCGGGTGGCCCCGAATCAGCTTGTCGGCCCTGTACCTGATCGGCTTTGAGCCTGTGGGCCATGCTCTATTTCAATGGCTGGGAGGAGAATCCTAAATGACAAGCTCCAGCAACCGCCTCTCTCCGCTGCAGATTGGCTTCATGGTCGTGCTGTTCGAGGTCGGCAGCACCCCGATGTTCCTTCTGGGCGGCAAGGCCCGGCAGGATGCCTGGCTTGCCCTCCTGATCGGCTCCGCCGCCGGCTTCCTTCTGCTGCTGGCCCTGCTTGCCCTTCAGCGTCTGTATCCCGGCCGGCATCTGATGCAGATGCTGGAGAGCGGATTCGGCCGGCTTGCCGGCCGGATTGCCGGATTTGTCTACTGCTTCTATTTTGCCTACGAAGCCATGCGCAACGTCCGCGACCTTGGAGAACTGACGAAGCTGACGCTGCTGCCCAACAGTCCGATGGCAATCACCATGTTCATCTTTGTCTTGACGGCCGCCTACGCAATCGCCAAAGGGACGGAGATTGTCTTCCGTCTTCCCGAGCTGCTGCTTCCGCTGGTGATCATCTCCTATGCCCTGCTGATTCTCCTGCTGGTCGCCACCCGGTGTACAGATTTTGCGCGGCTTGCTCCCGTGATGGAGAACGGACTTAAGCCGGTTCTCCAAGCCGCTCTGCCGGACACGATCTCTTTTCCGTTCGGTCAGATGCTCGTCTTCCTGATGCTCTGGCATCTTCGCGGCAAGCCGGGCTCATCCGCCCCGGAGACGATCACCGGCTATATCGCCGTCAGCCTCTTCCTTGTCTTCATGAACGCCCTCAACCTGGCCGTACTCGGTCCGGCTCTTGCAACCAGCAGAGAGCTGCCGTTCCTGAACTCGGTCCGGACGCTGACCGCGCTCGGGTTCATCGAACGGCTGGACATTATGGTGACCTTTCTCATCTTCATCGGCATTACAATGAAGATGATGCTGTTCTACCTCTGCGCCGTCCGCGGATTGGCCTACTTGAGCGGAATAAGAGGCTCTGCTTGGATCTTCTTCTTCGGCTTCCTGATCTACGCGAGCTCCTTCATCGAGCGGAACTACACGCAGCATATCGCGATCGGACTCGGCCCCAGCCTGAAGATCGACATGCTGTTCCAGCTTGCGATTCCCCTGCTGCTCCTGTTCATCTCCCTCATTCGCCGCAGCGCCAAGAAGAAGAAGAAGAAGAACGGCCTGCAGCGCAAAAAGGCCCCAAGCACCGCCTGAGCGGGCTTGAGGCCTTATTCGTATCCGGCGATTGGCGGAGCCGTATCAGCCGGAGGCAGCGCCGTTCAGCAACGGCGGCGCAGTCTTACCGATTGCGGCGAAGCGGATCAGTATCGGCCGCACGGTCGGTTAATCTCGCGTCCCCTGTCCGGTCGATTCTCGCTTCTTCCCGGCGAACCGTATCCTGCACCTGCTCGGTCTCCTGAACCTCTCGCTTGTGCACATCGACTTCGCCGGTAACTACCGTATTCTTGTTGACTTCGACGCGCTCCTCGCTCACCGGAATGCGGATCGTCTCATCCTGGCCGATCGGACCCGCGCCGGTCTCGTCGGTTACCGCGCGGCGCTCGATTACTACCTCTTCATGCGTAACCGGCACGTGGATCGTCTTCTGCTCTTCAATGACTTCCTTATGGATCGACACTTCGCCGGTCTGGACCTTGTTCTTGGACACATCAAGCTGCTCTTCGCGCAGCCGGAGCTTACGGGCGCTGTCCGCATCCGCCTCGGACGTTACACCAAGATCCGTACGGGCATGATCCGGCACAGCCGTTCCGGTTGCTGACGTACTCAGATGGGAAGCCGCTCCGACTGCTCCCGAATTTACCGTATCCAGTCCGGGATTGCTGCGGTTATCCAGCGAGGAGCCGTTGAATACGGCATCGACCGAATCTCTCACCGAATGGTCGGCCTCCGTCCCCTTTACCTCGTCTTCATAATAGCTGCTGTTCAGCGAACCATGGCTGCGGAAGACGCTATAAATCTCGCTCTCCTTCGCCGTATCGGCATCTACCATAACCAGGATGCGGCCTTCATCGACATAGCGGTCATAGGCTTCAGCCTCTTCTTCCGGAATGCCGAGTCCGATCAGACCGCCGACCAGGCCGCCCGTTCCGGCGCCTACAGCCGCGCCTGCCAGCGTCGCTGCGATAGGACCTGCCGCCAGAATCGGCCCGATTCCCGGAATCGCCAAGGCTCCCAGCCCCGCCAGCAGTCCGGTAAGGCCGCCGAGAATGCCGCCTGTTGCTGCGCCGGAAGCAACGCCTTCCGGCGCCATAGTTCCGGTATGTTCGCTGATGTTCTCCATATCATCCTTATTTCGGGCTATAACCGAAATATCCTCAGTCCGGAATCCCTGTTTCTTCAGTTGCTCAATGGCCGAAGAAGCCTCATGCTCCGATGTAAATACGCCTACGATACGTTTGTTCATTTCAATTACCTCCTTCAGATTTTTGTAAAGTTGCAAATTCGAACTTGATGCACGGTTGTGAACTTGGTGCACGTGATCGGCTACATTGCCTAATTAACCACAGGATTCCGATCGAAACCATCTGCCCGGATTTCTGCGGCAAGAACCCAAACGATCCATTTTGAAACAGGAAAAGATAGAGAGCGCCTTAAGAGATTTCCAGAAATCCGCCTCTAAATCAGGCATTCCGGCCGCGGGAAGGATGCTTTATACTGAAGGTATCTCATCTCTCGAATCTGTAACACGGCTTGATATGGAGGTTCTTGGCATGGCTATCTTTCATTACAACCCCGATCCGCCTTCCCGCTCCGAGCCCGAGCTCCATCTCCTCTTCTGGGGCCGGGAACAATGTTCTCCCGGACACGCTTTCGGACCGGGCGTCCGCGACTACTACAAAATCCACTTCATCCACGGAGGAAGGGGCGTTCTGCAGGCCGCCGGCCAGACCCGCAGGCTGGAAGCAGGCCAAGCCTTTCTCACGTATCCGCACCAGAAGGTCTATTACGAGGCGGACCGGGGGCAGCCCTGGCTGTATTCCTGGATCGCCTTTACCGGATCGAGGGCGGAAGAGCTGCTGGCCCGCACCTCGCTTACGCCGGCCCAACCCGTCTTTCCGGCGGACGGCGAGCCGATGGCTGATCTGTACGACCGGCTGAACGAAGATGCGCGGGCCGGAGAAGCCGCCGATCTGCTGCTGATGGGCCGGCTCTACGAGTTCCTGGCCGCCCTGGTGCGAACGATGCCCGCCCGAGAGACCGGCCTTAGCGGCTCCCGGCGGACCAATGTGCATGTTGCCGACTCGCTGCGCTATCTGCATGCCCATTATTGCGAGGATATTTCGGTCGAACAGATGGCCGAGCAGCTTCAGCTGGACCGCAAGTACTTGTCGGCGCTGTTCAAGCGCGAGACCGGGGTTCCGCCCCGTCAGTATCTGCTGGACTACCGGATGGCGAAGGCGGCGGATCTGCTGACCCGTACCGACTGCACCGTCGGAGAGATTGCCCGCTCGGTCGGCTACCGCGATTCTCTGTTGTTCTCCCGCATGTTCAAGCGGGTAAAAGGTCTCTCGCCCCGGGCTTACCGGGAGCGTAACCGGTGACGGGCACCACGTCCCGCCTCCTCTCCATCCACAGCCGATGCCGCTGAAGACGGCCGGCTTTTTTTGCGTTCATAAAGACAAATAAGGACAGGTCTTGTCCCTCCTTGCTTGCCCTATTTTGTTTTTATATAACATTATTAGGCTTTGTTGTTTGAACAATTGACCGGTGCAACAATCTGCAAATATGATCGATTTATTGGAGACAAATGGATAATTCAAGCCTGCTCCATGGCCCCCTCTCTCTTGTTCCATGTACAATAGAGAGCGCTTTCACTATAATGCCCGAAGGGAGGAACCGTCCGCGCAGACGAAGGCGAAGAAGATCTGCTGCATGGAATCTCATAACCTTAGGAGGTTGGAACTTTGAAGAAGGCATTATCCCTGCTCTTGTGTATATGCTTGTTGATCGCGTTCTTCCCGCAGAACCATGTAAGCGCTGCAACCAATGCTGCCCTGGGCCGAACGGCTGCGGCAAGCTCGACAGAAGACTCCTCCAAGACTCCTGCTATGGCTGTTGACGGCAATTCCTCCACCCGCTGGTCTTCCAGTTATTCCGATCCGCAGTGGATCAGCGTCGATCTGGGAAGTGCGACTCCGGTGGAAGGCGTGAAGCTGAACTGGGAGGTCGCCTACGCCAAGGCTTATCAGATTCAGCTCTCCACCGACAATCAGAAATGGACCACCGTCTACTCCACGACATCCGGGGACGGTGGCATTGACAATATCTCCTTTGCGTCCCAGAGTGCCCGGTATGTCAGAATGTACGGCACGCAGCGCGCAACGTCTTACGGCTATTCCTTATGGGATTTTGAAGTCTATTCCAGCGGGGGCGCTCCCGTCGGCAGCGGGATAACTTCCGGCGCCGTCTATAAGCTGACCGCTCAGCACAGCGGCAAGAATCTGGATGTGCAGGGCGGCTCCTCCGCTGACGGCGCCAACGTCCAGCAGTGGTCGGACAACGGAAACGCCCAGCAGAAGTGGAAGGTTATGGATGTCGGCGGCGGATACTACAAGCTCATTGCCCAATCCAGCGGCAAGGCGCTGGACGTTGCGGATTCCTCCACCGCGGACGGAGCCAACGTGCGGCAATGGACCGATAACGGAAGCGCCGCGCAGAATTGGAAAATTGCCGATGCCGGCAGCGGCTACTACAAGTTAATCTCGCAGGTTAGCGGCAAGGCGCTGGATGTCGCCGGCGGCTCCACCTCGGACGGTGCCAATGTCCAGCAGTGGACCGATAACGGAAACCCGCAGCAGAAGTGGAAATTCACCTTGATTACCGCCTCTTCGGCGGATACTACCGCGCCGACGGCGCCGACGAACCTGACCAGCCCGTCCAAGACCGCGACCAGCGCAAGCCTAGCTTGGACGGCCTCTACCGACAATGTCGGCGTTACCGGCTATGACATCTACAACGGGTCGGCGCTGGCCGGAACCAGCGCGTCGCCTAGCTTCACCGTTACCGGCCTGAAAGCGGGCACGGCGTACAGTTTCACGGTTAAAGCCAGGGACGCGGCAGGCAATGTGTCCGCGGCCAGCTCCGCGCTTCAGGTGACGACCGCTTCCGATAATTCCGCCGCTTCAGGCTTCTATATCCAGGGGACGACGCTGTACGACGCCAACGGCAAGCCGTTCGTAATGCGCGGAATTAACCACGCTTATACCTGGTACAAAGGCCAGGAAGCTGCAGCAATTCCGGCCATCGCCAAGACGGGCGCCAATACCGTCCGGCTGGTTCTCTCCGACGGGCAGCAGTGGACCAAGGACTCCTTGTCCGCGTTGCAGAGCCTGATTACCTTGTGCGAACAGAACAAGCTGGTTGTCATCGTTGAAGTTCATGACGGAACCGGCTCCGACAATGAGACGGTTCTCAACAATATCGCAAATTACTGGATCGAGATGAAGAGCGCGCTCATCGGCAAGGAGAAGACCGTTATCCTGAACATCGCCAATGAATGGTACGGCACCTGGAACGGCGCCGGCTGGGCGAACGGGTATACCTCGGTCATTCCCAAGCTCAGAAGCGCGGGCATCAAGAATACGATTATGGTCGACGGCGCAGGCTGGGGACAGTACCCGCAGTCCATCGTCGATTACGGCACGCAAGTCTTGAACTCCGACCCGCTGAAGAATACCATGTTCTCCATCCACATGTATGAATATGCAGGCAAAGATGCGGCAACCGTCAAGAGCAATATGGATAGCGTCCTGAACAAAAATCTGGCTCTGGTCATCGGCGAATTCGGCATCCGCCACACCAACGGAGACGTGGACGAAGCCACCATCATGAGCTATGCGCAGGAGAAGGGCGTCGGTTATCTCGGATGGTCGTGGAAGGGCAACGGTTCCGGTCTGGAATATCTGGATATGTCGGCCGACTGGGCGGGAACCAGCTATACGGAGCAGGGCAATGCCATTATCAATGGCCCTTACGGCATTAAGAACACCTCCAAGCCAAGCAGCGTGTTCGATCAGCCGGCCGATACGCAGCCTCCGACCGCTCCGGCGAACCTGGCCGGAACGGCCGCTTCATTCTCCAGTGTCACGCTGAGCTGGGCCGCCTCAACGGATAATACGGGGGTGTCCGGCTACAATGTCTACCAGGACGGGACACTGGTTCAGATCAGCCCGACAACAGGCGCTTCGGTACACGGACTCAAGGCCAACACGGAATACACTTTTACTGTAAAAGCGGTCGATGCCGCCGGCAATCTGTCTTCCGCCAGCAATGCGGTGAAAGTCAAAACGCCGGACAGCAACGACAAAACCGCTCCTTCGGCTCCAACCGGCCTTACCGTTATTCCGTCCATCACGACCGCCGCTCTGAGCTGGTCGGCTTCGACGGACAATGTGGGCGTCGCCGGATACCGGATCTACGTGGACGGCATACTCAAAGCCACCAGTGCCGCAACGAGCTATACCTTATCCGGTCTCACGGGCAAGACCTCCTATACGTTCACGGTCAAAGCTATAGATGATACCGGGAACGAATCGGCCGCCAGCAATGCGGTCCAGGCCGCGACCGGCGACCCGGGCCAGGCAGGGACCATCGATCCGGGGCTCATCGCCGACTACTCAACCTGGTACGTCGGCATCAACGGAGCCGACAAGCCGGCAGCTCCAACGGTTGCCGCCCTGTCGCCGCTGGGGAATGGCGGCCTCAATATGACTTTTAATTTGCAGACCGAGAACTATCCCGCCTTCCAGCTCGACCCGGTTCCGGGCGAAGACTGGAGCGGCTACAAGACTATGAACCTGGTGCTGACCAACCCCAACGCCGCCGAAATTCAGGTGCAGCCGATTGTTAAAGACGGGGACTGGAAATGGGCAGAGCTGGGCAATTACATCAAAATTCCGGCAAAAAGCACGATCCTGGCTGCCGTCCCGCTGACCGGCCTGACCAACAAAAAGGTGAACCGGATCATTATCCGGGTCCAGAGCGGCAGCGGAGGACTGGCGGGCAGCATCCAGCTGCACACCATCCGCTTTGATCTGCCCGCCGACGCCTACGCCTCGACCATTGCCGAGATGAACCGTCCCAAGAGCGCAAGCTTCTACCCGTGGAATCTGGCTGAAAGCTCTTTTACGGGGAACGTATCCACCGGTCTGACCGGAGAGACGCTCTATGTCAATTATTCGAATGCGCTCAGCGATACGGTAGCGGCCGGTATCTCTACCGAAACGAAGCCCGGACTGGGCGTTGGGGATGACTGGTCCAAGTACGGCAGCCTCTCCGCCACGCTGACCAATACCGGAACGAGCGCCATCCATGTATCGCTTGTCCTGCGCACCGGAGGCGGCTGGGTCTGGCAGGAGACCGGCGGCCAGGTTCAGGGCGATACGGCAATCGAGCGGATTATCGCTCCGGGCCGATCCGTCGACGTCGTCTATGATTTCAATGCTCCGATCTGGAAATCCGCCAAGACCGGCTGGGTCAATCAGGCGGTTCTGGACAGCGCAACCGATGTCAGAGGCATTCAATTCAAGGTCTATGCCGGAACGGGTGAAACCGTAAAGGCCGGTACACTTACTCTTACGAATTTCCAGGTGAACTTCTGACAGGTTAAGACGTTAGTCCATGTTTTCCTTCCATGCTGATATACCGCTAGGCCGCCGGCTTCGGCTACAATGAAGAGGCTTACACGACAGCGGACAAGCCTCCGGCGGTTCCGCAATCCACCTGGAAGGATGATTGCAGATGTATTCAGCATCGGATACCCGATATGACAAAATGACCTATAACCGCAGCGGGCGCAGCGGGCTGCGCCTGCCGGCCGTCTCGCTCGGCCTGTGGCATAACTTCGGCGGCATCGACACGTTCGAGAACGGACGGGCGATGATTCGCCGCGCCTTTGATCTGGGCATTACCCATTTCGACCTGGCCAACAACTACGGCCCGCCCCCCGGTTCGGCGGAGGAAGCCTTCGGCTCCATGCTCCGGAAAGACCTGCTTCCCTACCGCGACGAGCTGATTATCTCGACCAAAGCCGGGTATTACATGTGGCCCGGCCCTTACGGCGAATGGGGCTCCCGCAAATATCTCGTATCCAGCCTCGATCAGAGCCTGAAGCGGATGGGGCTGGATTACGTCGATATTTTCTACCATCACCGCCCCGATCCGAACACGCCGCTGGAAGAAACGATGGGCGCACTCGACGCCGTTGTCCGCCAAGGCAAAGCGCTGTATGTCGGGCTCTCGAACTACAGCCCGGAAGAGACGCGGGAAGCTTCCCGCATTCTGCGCAGCCTCGGTACGCCTTGTCTGATTCATCAGCCCAGCTACTCCATGCTCAACCGCTGGATCGAAGACGGGCTTCAGGGTGTGCTGGATGAAGAAGGCATCGGCTCCATCGCCTTCTCGCCGCTGCATAAAGGCATTCTGACCGACCGCTACCTGAACGGCATCGCCCCGGATTCCCGGGCCGCCGGCCCCAGCGTCTTCCTGTCCGAGAACGAGATTACGGAAGAAGTGCTCGGCAAGGTCCGCAAACTGAACGAGCTTGCCGCCGAACGCGGCCAGAAGATGTCCCAGCTTGCTCTTGCCTGGGTGCTGCGCGGCGGACGGGTCACCTCCGCCCTGATCGGCGCCAGCAAGGTAAGCCAGATTGAAGACGCCGCCGCCGCTCTGGATGCGCCGGAGCTGTCCGCCGCCGAACTGGAGCGGATTGAAGAAATTCTGCGCGGCTAGACCAAGCGCCGCTGCCAGCCAATGCAGGCACTGCCGCCAGATGCAGGTACTGCCGCCAGGTGCAGGCACTGCCGCCAGGTGCAAGAGCAAGGCCCCCGTTCCGATGGACCGGGGGCCTGCTTCGTTTTACGGAGAGCCATAGATAGGAGATCGGGTCAGCGGCGGCGAACATGGATAGTGAACCATTATTGCCGCGCACGCTTAACAAGGAGGACTCATGATTCCATCGCTCTATCATTATTATGAAGCCTCCCTCGGCCCCTTCCGCAACTTGTCCGACCTGGAGCCGGAAGAAGCGGAAGCCGTGCTGGAGGAACTTCGGCTTCGCGGAACCAGCTTTGCCGGACAGCGGACGCCCGATTATTTGGCGGTTCGCCGCAGCCTGGAGACGGCTGCCCGGGAGCAATTCATCCGCAAGGGCGGACGGCCGCTTCGCTCCTGCCCCCATTACATGACACTGGGAGAATGCCCGTGGCTGCTGGACTGGTACGAGGACGGAAGGCAGCTTGACCTGTCCGTCGGGGATTTTGAGGAAGACCGGATCAGCTTCACCTACGGCGACCTGTTCCCGACCATGCGGTACCGGGACGGAAAGCCTTACCGGGGACAAATCTACACCCTGAAGGAAATAACCGGCCTGATGGATGTGTACGGGCTTCCGCAGGTCTGGAACCCGCACGGAGCGGGCGGCCCCGAGCGCTATATCGAAGTCCAGATCTGGGACGACCGGCCGCTGGCGAATCGGCTGAAGACGCTTTAGCCGCAGGATGCTCCGGGCCGGAATGAACCTACAGCGGCCGGAAGTGGCCGGAGAGGGAGATCTCCCTGCATAAAGCCGGCGTACTGGGCACCCTGTCCCTTCACGCCATGCACTCACCTATAAGGACGCGGCCCTCCCCTGTCCGGCTGCAATCCCCGAACAAAAGGCAAGCCGGCCAGCCCGGCGGACCCGCCCACCGGACCACAGAGTCCTTATTAACGCTGAAACCGGCGTTTTGCTGCTGGGATCGGACCCAGATGACCTTATATGAAGAATTATGCCCGATGTTTAACGCTATTATCGGCCAATAAGGTCTCTGGAGTCCGGTAATCCGGCATAGGAAGCCTGTACGCAAAAATAAGGTCTCTCGGGTCCGCTAAGGGAAGCCAGCTGTGCACTACTGCCGCTGATCCAAGGCGTGAGCCAGAGACACCGGCGGGCGGTTCAGGCATTCTCGCAGCCCCGGCGCGACGGCGGACCATGTCCACCGTTCCTACTCTGCTCCGTCCGCTCCTCCCAGCTTCCGGTATTCCCGCGGCGTCAGGCCCGTCGCCTTCTTGAAGACGCGGCTGAAATATTTCTCGTCCTCGTAGCCGACTCTCTCGGCCACTTGGGACAGGCGGATGTCCGTATGCCGGATCAGGCTCTTGGCCTTGTCGATCCGCAGCCGGGTCAGATAGTCGGACAGATTCTCGCCCGTCACCTGCTTGAACTTGCGCGAGACATTCTCCCGGCTTAGGTAGAACCGCTCGGCGATATGCTGGAGCGTCAGCTCGCGCTCGAAGTTCCGGTCCAGGTAATCGCGGATTTCCAGCACAATCCGGCTGTCCGAAGTCCGGGACAGCCGGAATTCGGCGCACAGCTCCGTTAACAGCTCCATCAGCCGGCGCTGCCAGAGAACCAGCGAGAAGTTGCCCGCCTCGTCGGAGTATCCCGGCAGCTTCAGTTCGCGGGCATCGCCGTCCCCCGCCCATTCCCGGAGCCAGCGCCGGATCTCGTCCATAATCTTCTCCTGCCAGTAGGAGAAGACGCTGCCGGTCAAGAGCGGCAGACCCGTCAGCCGCTCGCAGAATTCGGCCAGCGCGCGGCCGACCCGTTCGGGGTCGCCGGTCAGAAGCGCCAGGCCGAAACGCTCCGCAAGCGGCTGAAGCGCTTCGGTCTCCGCTGCGTTCTCCGTAGGCAGCGCCGCCTCGCGGAATTCCTGAACCCCGGCCGGCGCTCCCAGCAGATTGCGTTCATCCAGCGCCAGACCGGCCTGGTGGAACGCCAGGCGGATGCCGTCCGGGAACGGCTGCTCCGCGCTCAGGCCGATCTCCAGCCCCATCCGGTAAGCCGCCTCCATCGAGCGGTTGATCTCTTCCAGCAGCCCCAGTGCCGGTTCCCGGCTCCAGAGCAGCAGCGCCACATCGGCGCCGTCATGCCAGTAGCGGAAGGCGAAGCCCGAGCGGTCCCGGGAGAGAATCTCATTGCAGATGTTGGCCACGGCAAAAGCGGTCAACTGCACATCGTCGTGCAGCTTCCGCAGCAGTCGGCCTCCGGCGGATTGCAGCGAGACGATCGCCATCCGGCAGGCCGCCGCTCCGGAGGGCAGTCCCAGCTCCTCTTCCATCGCCGAGGCCAGCTCGGCGTATGCCTTCCGGCCGGTCACGAGGTCGGACAGCGCCTTATCCCAGTAGAGCGGGCGCAGCACGTTGAGCTGGATTTTTTGGCGGAAGGCCTGTTCCCGTTCGTTCTTCTCCTTGTTCCACAGCTCGAACGCCCGCTCCGCGGCTTCGGCTACCTGCTTGCCGCTCACCGGCTTGAGCAGGTAATCCGTTCCGCCGTACACGATGGCCGGCTTGACGTAGTCAAAATCCTGGTACCCGCTGACCACAACCGTCTTGGTGTAGGGCGCATGGCTATGCAGCCACTCTAGAAGCGACGCGCCGTCGACCAGCGGCATCCGCATATCGGTGAAGACGACGGCCGGCCGGTGCTGCTGAACCAGTTCCATCGCTTCCCGTCCGTTGCTTGCTTCATAAATGCCGGTTACCCCGTACTGATCCCACGGCACAAAATATCGGATGGCCTCACGGACATGCTTCTCGTCGTCCACGATCAATACGTTCGTCATTGTTCTTCCTCCTTGGGTTCTTCTAAGCTGCGCGGAATCACCAGCGTCACCCGCGTGCCCGCCCCGCTGCTCTCCAGCAGCAGGCCGCAGCCTGCCCCGAGCTGCAGCCGCAGCCGGGCCAGAACGTTCCGCAGTCCGATTCCTTCCTCATCCGACCCGTCCAGCGCCTCCTCGTCCAGACACTGTCTGAGTTCCTCCAGGCGCTCCGCAGGCATGCCCCGGCCGTTGTCCTGGAGCGTAATCAGCAGCCGGCGTTCTTCGTCCAGCCTTCCCCGGATTTCAATGCGGACATCCTGTACCCCGTCCGGAAAAGCATGCTTGAACATATTCTCGACAATCGGCTGGAGAATCATCTTCGGTACGATCATGCTCCGAATCCGTTCCTCCAGGTCAAGCGTCAGCGACAGATTCTCCGCCCCGAAGCGTTCCTGCTGCAGAATCAGGTAATTCTCCACATGCTCCGCTTCCTGCGCCAGCGTAACCAGCGGATTGTTCGTCGTCATCGAATAGCGCATCATGCTGCCGAGCGAATAGATCAGGTCGTAGATCTTCGGCGCGCCGAGACGAAGCGACAAGCTGGCGATCGACTGAAGCGCGTTGTACAGAAAATGCGGATTGACCTGCGCCTGGAGCGCCTTCAGCTCATTCGTTTTGTTGGCGATTTCCAGCCGGTATTCGTTCAGAATCAGATCGTTGATGGTGCGCGTCATATCCGTGATCTTGCGGGTCAGAAGACCGAATTCATCCTCGCTGACCGGCTCGATGTGGGCGCCGAGCTGCCCGATCTGCACCCGCTGCGTATAGGCGATCAGCTTCTTGATCGGACGAGTGAACGAGATCGAGATCAGCACCCCTGCGATGCCCGCAACGGCTACCAGCAGCACGCCGATGCCGGTATTGATGCCGGTAATCGTCCGCGCGTCCGTGTACAGCTCGTCATAGGACACCAGCTTCACGATGTAGCCCTGAAAGAGCCGGGTATCCACATGCTGATAGAGCACGATGCCCTGGAAGTTCCCGTCTCTCCACGAAAAATGCCCGCTCTCCTTGTCCGCCGGAAGTCCGCTCCAGCCTTCCGAGAGCGGCTGTCCGACCCAGCCGTCCCCCTGCGCGTACAGCAGTTGTCCGCGCTCGTCCGCAATATAGAGACGCTCCGTTCCCGCATTGTACATCGCGGCCGAAATATTCTCCAGCTCGCTCAGCTTGAAGTCGATCGAGAGGTCGGCCAGAATCTCGTCGCTGGGTGTCTTGTATACGGGATAATGAAGCGTGAACACCGACGTAATGCCCGGCCGGTAGTTCGAGAAGCCGGATTTCACGCCGTACTGGTGATCCGGATGGGCCGGCTCCACGAAGGGCCGGTTCGTGCCGTCCGGGTTGTCCTGGGGCCGGTAGGTCAGATTCGTCTCCTGCCGGAACTGGCCGGCCAGCAGCGTATTGGACTGCCGGATGCTCCGAATGAAGAGGTGGATCTGAAAGATGCTGCGGTCCGCCGTATACAGATTGTAGAGCTGGCTGGACATGATATGCCGGTTGTCCGGCAGGGCCGTATCCGAGACGGGCACACCGCTCGCATTCTTCGCCGTCAGGATGGCCGTGTAGAAAGATCCCGCCACGTTGATGCCGCTGTACACGCTTGAGGCCCGCTGGTCGATGCCCTCAAAATAATTGCCAAGATCGGCCGCGCCGAGCGAGAGAAGCTTGCCGTTCTGGGCGATGGACTGGCGCGTTACCGATTCCCGGGTGAAGTAGTACGAGAAGATGACTGACACGCTGGCGGGAATAACCGCGGCCAGAAGCACCAGCGCAATCAGCCGGCTGCGGATACTGTGTTTGAACAATGAGGCTCCTCCTGATCCTCCCGGCGATGGGGCCGAGCAATATAATCCACTTTTCTTATCATCATATTGAGTGTTGGAAGCGGATAGCGCTTTCTATAATTAAACCATGTACCACGACACAAGCCAATCTGTCAAAAGGAGAACCGCTATGAGAAAAGCGCTAGGTTTACGCAAAGGCTGGAGCCAGCAAATCGTGTTCCTCTGGCCCGCCCTGATTTTCTTCCTCACGATCGTCGTGACACCGTTTATTCTGGGGTTCTATTATTCTTCGACCGACTGGAACGGTCTGGATCTCAACAAGGCCACCTGGACAGGCTCGGACAACTGGGTCCGGATCTGGCATGACGAGAAGTTCTGGGATTCGCTCCTGTTCACGCTGCGGTTCACCGTGGTGTCGGTTATCATCGCCAACGTGCTGGCCCTGGGGCTGGCCATGATGCTGACCGCCGCCCTGAAGACGAAGAAGCTGCTGCGCACCGTCTTCTTCATGCCGAACGTCATCGGCGGCATTCTGCTCGGTTATATCTGGCAGTTCATTTTCACTAAGGGCTTCCTGACCATCGGAGAAAAAACCGGCCTTTCCTTCTTCGAGCTTCCGTGGCTCGGGACGGCCAACACCGGCTTCTGGGGACTGGTCATCGTCTTTGTCTGGCAGACCGCCGGCTATATGATGATTATCTACATCGCCTCGCTGGCCGGAATTCCGAAGGACCTGATCGAAGCGGCCAAAATTGACGGCGCCCGTCCGCACCAGCTGTTCAAAAGCGTCTATGTGCCGCTCATCATGCCGGCCATTACAATCTGCCTGTTCCTGACGATCTCGAACGCCTTCAAGATGTTCGACCTTAACCTGTCCCTGACCAAGGGCGGTCCCGGAACCTCGACGCAGTCGCTGGCGTACAACATTTACTCCGAAGCGCTGATCAACAACCGGTACGGCCTCGGCACCGCCAAGGCGCTGCTGTTCTTCGTCGCCGTCTCGCTGATTACCGTTACCCAGGTTATTCTCACCAAGCGCAAGGAGGTATCCGCCTGATGAACGCCAGCCGTTATAATACCCGAACCCTCCTGCTGGAAGTCATCGCCATCCTGCTGGCCCTCGTGTTCCTTGCTCCGTTCTATCTGGTGCTGAGCAACTCGGTGAAGACGCTGAAGGAAATTTTGCTGGATGCGGCTTCCTTCCCGTCGCTCTTTCACTGGAGCAACTATTCCGATGTATGGAGCATGATCGACTTCCCGAAGGCCTTCCTGAACTCGCTCCAGATTACCGGGTTCAGCGTCGTGCTGATCGTCATCCTGAGCTCCATGGCGGCTTATCAGATCGTCCGCCGGCCGACCAAGTTCAACAATTTTGTGTTCCTGCTGCTTGTGGCGGCGATGATTATCCCGTTTCAGTCGCTGATGCTTCAGCTCGTGCGGGTGACCAGCCTGCTTGAACTGCGCGGCCACCTGTACGGCATTATCGCCTGCTATCTCGGCTTCGGCATGCCGCTGTCGGTCTTCCTGTTCCACGGTTTCATCAAGACGGTGCCGGTTGAACTGGAGGAAGCGGCGCGCGTGGACGGGTCCAACCCGTACGGCGTCTTTTTCCGGATCGTGTTCCCGCTGCTCATGCCAATTATCGTCACGGTCATCATTCTGAACACCCTCTGGATCTGGAATGACTATCTGATGCCGGTGCTTGTCATCGGGGGCAACAAAGATTTGACAACGCTGCCGCTTGCCGTCACCAAGTTTTTTGGGCAATATACGAAGAAGTGGGATCTCGCGCTGGCCGGTCTGGTCATGGCGGTCGTACCGATCCTGATCTTCTTCCTGAGTCTGCAGAAGTATATTGTCGAAGGCGTTACCGCCGGTTCCGTCAAAGGTTAAGAAGATCCGCCGCCGGTCTCCCGCAACAATATCCACTTTTTCAGACAAGATATTAAGTGTTGGAGATGCGGCGGTTCGATTACGATCATGATGTAAACACTTACAAACAGAAAACAGGGAGGCATTTATCAATGAACAAAAAACGACTCGCGCTTGTTGCGCCAATCGTTTGCGCACTGGCTGTAGCCGGCTGCGGCAACGGCAACAACAATAACAACGCTGCCAAGGCAACCAACAGCGGCACCGCAGAGACCGCAGCCCCGGCCGCCACGAAAGCGCCTAAGAAGGATGTCACCATCAAGGTTTTCCAATTCAAGGTTGAAATCGCCGAGCAGCTCAACGCGCTGGCCAAAGAATACGAGAAAGAAACCGGCGTGAAGGTTGAAGTGGAAACCCACGGCGGCGGCGAAGACTACGGCGCGCTGCTGAAAGCCGAGCTCGCCTCCGGTTCCGAGCCGGAAATCTTCAACAACGGCGGATTCACCGCACTTCAGCCTTACATGGACCGCGCCACTGACCTGTCCGACCAGCCTTGGGTAAGCAATGTGCTCGATTCCGCGAAGATCCCGACCACCGTTGACGGCAAGCTGTACGGCATGCCGATGAACGTGGAAGGCTACGGCATCATCTACAACAAGGACCTGTTCCAGAAGGCCGGCATTACCAATGAGCCGAAGACGCTGTCCGAGCTGAAGGATGCGGTAGAGAAACTGAAAGCCGCCAAGATCACTCCGTTTGAAACAACGAACGAATGGTGGTCCCTTGGCATTCACCTGGTGAACGTAGGCATGGCCAGCCAGCCTGACCCGGCTGCCTTCATCGAGGATCTGAAATCCGGCAAGCAGACGATCAAGGACAACGCCATCTTCAAGCAGTGGCTGGATCTGGTTGACGTCATCTTCAACAACGCCCAGAAGAACAAGATGACGACCGACTATGCAACTCAAGTCGCCGACTTCGCTTCAGGCAAGGCCGCTATGATGCAGCAGGGCAACTGGACCCAGGGCGACATCGACAAAATCGATCCGAATCTGAACCTCGGCGTGCTTCCGCTGCCGATCAGCGATGAACCGGGCCATGTCTTCGTCGGCGTACCGAACAACTGGATCGTCAACAGCAAGTCCGCGCATCCGGAAGAAGCCAAGGCGTTCCTGAACTGGCTCGTCAGCTCCGAGACCGGCAAGAAATATCTGACCAAAGAATTCAAGTTCCTCCCGGCATTCAACGGCGTTCCGGCTGAAGCAGCCGACATCGGCCAGGTTGGCGTAGCTGTGCAGGAGAAATCCGCAGATGCTCTGAGCTGGACATGGGACCGCTTCCCGGATGGCGTAACACAGGGCTTCGGCGCCGCTATGCAGGAATACATGGGCGGCACGATCGACCGCGACCAGCTGCTGGCGAAGCTGGACAAAGCCATCCAGGATATTGTGAAGCAGTAAGAACGGCAATGCCGCTTCTGAAGCGCCTGCCGGAGCAGAGGACCCCCTCCTGCCTGCTCCGGCAGGTTATATAGCAGACCGCAGACCCGCAGCCGTTCAACGGCGGCGGGTCTGTCTTTTTATCCGAACCAATACGTGATATACACCAGCGCCAGCAGGCCGGCAATGAAGGAATACGTGGAAGGCCGCTCATAGCCATGGCCGTGGCTCTCGGGAATCAACTCCTTGTAGACGATGAACAGCATGGCTCCCGCTGCGAACGCCAAGCCGTAGCCAACGACATTCCGAATCGAATTCGCCAAGAAATAGCCGACAGCTGCCGACACCATCTCCATCAGCCCCGTCACCGTAACGAACTTCAGCGTCCTGCGCCTGGACACCTTGGAATTTATGAGGAAGACCGCCAGAATAAGCCCCTCGGGCATATTCTGGGCGCCGATCGCAATCGCCACCATCGGACCCAGTGACGCCTGCTCGCTCGCGTAGCTGAAGCCGGTGCTGAGGCCCTCGGGAATGTTGTGAATGAACAGCGCGATCAGCACCAGAAGCGCCTTGGCGTCCACGCCCGCCGACCCCGGCTTATTCTCAACATCCATATGCGGAACCGTCCGCTCAATGACATCCAGCAGCAGCACGCCGGTGACCAGGCCGAGCGTCAGCGCAATCGCTCCCGATTCCTTCAGCGCCTGGGGCATCAGCCCGAACGTCGAAGCGGACACCATAATTCCTGCGGTAAAAGCGACCAGAATATCCTTCCATTTCTCGGACAGCGTCCGGACCAGCAGCATCGGCGCCGCGCCGAGCACCGTGGCCATCGCCGACAGAAAGCTGCCGAGCATTGCCGTCTCCACTCCCCATCTCCTCCTTGAACCAAGCATGCTTCACCCTATGCCTTAAGCAAGCCCTCTATGCTCCTCAACGGCTATTCTCTGTAGAAAAGAATAAATATATATTGTAATTCAATAAATATATGTTAAGTTATAATAAAAAACAGTGAGGTGTTTTGTCGTGAAACGGGAGACTCTGATATTGAGGCTGGCGATTTGGGGCATCGGAATTCCGGTTCTTCTTCTGTGCGTCTGGGTCTTGCCCCGGGTGCTGGGGCATCCGGCCAATCCCGAGTATGCGCGCTGGCTGTATCCGGTCATTGCGGGGATGTACGCTTCTGCGGTACCTTTCTTCATTGCGCTTTATAAGGCCATGAGCCTGCTGCGCTTTATCGACCGGAACGAGGCTTTCTCGGAATTGTCCGTCAGCGCCCTGAAGACAATCAAGCGCTGCGCAGGCGTCATCGCTCTGCTGTACGCCGCGGTGCTTCCTTTCCTGTATTTGATCGCGGAGAAGGATGACGCCCCCGGGCTTATTCTCCTCGGCTTGGTCGTTGTATTTGCAGCCTTGGTCATCGGCGTATTCGCCGCCGTTCTGCAGCAGCTGCTGAACAAGGCGATCGAAATCCAGTCCGAGAACGAATTGACGGTCTAGAGGTGAACCCTATGGCGATTATTATTCATATTGATGTGATGCTGGCGAAGCGGAAGATGAGCGTCACCGAGCTGTCCGATCGTGTCGGCATCACGATGGCGAACCTGTCGATCCTCAAGAACGGCAAGGCCAAGGCCGTCCGCTTGTCTACCCTGGACGCGATTTGCCGGGCGCTGGACTGCCAGCCGGGCGATCTTCTGGAGTACCGGGATGACGAAGATGCCAATTGTCCCGAAGCTTGAGTCCGCTCCGGCGCCGGCCAGCCGCTTCGACTCCTTCTTCGTTCAGCTCCTGTGCTTCGGCTATCATCAGGCGATGAGCTGTCTGTTCCCGCTCGCCATCTTCGGCACGCTCGCCTTGTCTCAGGCCATTTCATGGCCCGGTTATCTCCACCGCTACGATGCCATTCTGCTCCTTCTTCTGGGCGTGCAGCTCCTGATGTACCTGAGCGGGCTGGAGACGCCGGATGAAATCAAGGTCATCTGTGTCTTCCATCTGATCGGACTCGCGCTGGAGCTGTACAAGGTTCATATGGGCTCTTGGTCGTACCCCGAGCCGGGCTGCACCAAGCTGCTGGGCGTGCCCTTGTACAGCGGCTTCATGTATGCCAGCGTCGCGAGCTACATGTGCCAGGTCTGGCGGCGGCTGCGGATGGATATGACCGGATGGCCGGGCCTTCCCGCCGCCGGCCTGCTCGGCGGGGCGATTTACTTGAACTTTTTTACCCACCACTTCCTGCCCGATGTCCGCTGGTGGCTGACGGCGCTGGTGCTCCTCGTCTTCCGCAGAACCCGGATTCTCTACCGGGTCAGAGAGAAGGTGTACCGGATGCCGCTCACCGTTGCCTTCTGCCTTGTCGGCTTCTTCATCTGGCTGGCCGAGAATATTGCGACCTTCCTGGGAGCCTGGACGTATCCCGACCAGCGGGAGAGCTGGCACCTCGTCGGCTTCGGCAAGATCAGCTCCTGGTTCCTGCTGGTCATCATCAGCGTCATTATCGTCGCCCAGCTGAAGCACGTCAAAGGCCGCAGAACGTCATGAGAGCCCTTCTTCAGCGGCCGGTCGGGCACATACTTTCTACATATTTTCCTCCTATACTGAACGTAGAGTTCTTCATTACAATCCTTGGGGGAAATGAATGTATGACAATGACGCACTACATGTCGCTGCTGTCGGATAACCAGCCCTGGAATCTGATTCTGTTCATGGCGATTCCGGTCATTCTGGCCGAGACGATTACGGTCACCGAGTTCTTTATCCTGTTCACCCGCAATCTGCACGGACGGCTGCGCGCCTTCAACCGGATCTGCAGCATCATCGCCGGACTGTATTTCACCGGAGTCTTCCTGTATCTCTTCCCGGGCACCTTCATTCCGTTGACGGCGGACGGAGAATGGCATACCTGGGTGGACGTTGTAGCGGTCAGCTTCTACCTGGCTGGAGTGCTGTTCCTGCTGCCGCTGGCCCTGCTGGACCTCGGCGTGATCGGACGCAAGCGCACGGAGGAGGAACGGCTGAAGCTTCACTTCCTGCTCGTCAGCGGCTTCCTCGTTGTCGCCCACGTCGCCATGATCTTCGGTATGGTGAATCCCGAGATTGTCAGCGGCATGCCGGGCATGCATCACTGAACCCGGATGCGATTCATTCCAAAAAAGGACGTTGAAGCGATGGCTTCAACGTCCTTTTGGCATATCCGCTTCCCGGCCCTCCGGCGGGCCGTCCTCTTCCCGTCTTCCCGGGTCCAGCCGGATCTCGAAGCGGCTGCCGCGCCCGGGACGGCTCTCCACCCCAAGCTCTCCGCCCTGGAGCTCCACCAGCTTCCGGGCAATGGCCAGACCCAGGCCGCTCCCGCCGTAGCGGCGCGATCTCGACTTCTCGACCCGGTAGAACCGGTCGAAGATATAAGGCGCTTCTTCCTCCGGAATGCCGATTCCGGTATCCTCCACGGCCAGGAAGACCCGGCCGCTTCGCTGCCCGAGCTCGACGGCGATGCCGCCCTTCTCGGTGTACCGCACGGCGTTCTCCAGCAGATTGAGCACAATCTGCTCCAGCCGCAGACCGTCGCCGAAGACGAGCGGCGTTCCGGGGGCCAGGTCCGTCCGGAGCGACAACTGCTTGGCGTCCGCTTTGAGCCGGATTTTGCGGACCGCGTTGTCGGCGATTTCCGCCAGGTCGATCCACTCCAGCGACAGGGAAATCACGCCTTCCTCCATCTTCGCCAGATCGAACAGATCATCGACCAGACGCTCCACGCGCTTCGCTTCTTCATGAATAATGTCCAGATACTTGTCCTTCTCTTCCTCGGTGTCGTAGAGGCGCTGGCGGAGGACCCGGGCATAGCCCTCCAGATAGGTGATCGGCGTGCGCAGCTCATGCGAGATATTGGCCAGGAACTCCTGGCGCGTATCGCGGTACCGCTGCAATTCCACCGCCAGATGGTTGATGGAGTCCGACAATACGCCGATCTCGTCGTTGCGCCGGATCGCAAGGCGCGTCTCCAGCTCCCCGGCGGCAATCCGGCGGGTCGCCGCCTGCATTTGCAGCAGCGGGCGGGTCAGGAGACGGGCAATAATCCAGGCGAAGCCCAGCGCGAGTACAAAAGCGCCCGCCCCGGCCAGCCACAGCACATGGCGGACCGATGAAATCGACTCCTCCATCTGCCGGGTCGAGGACAGGACATAGACGGCGGCGGTGACGCCGTCTCCTGCGCTGTCACCGCCGGCGATGGGCCTTGCCGCGATGAAGTACCGTTCCCCCCGGTCATTCCGGTGTTCCAGCTCCACCGCTTCTCCGGCGAACAGACGCTTCAGATCGCCCGGATGAATATAGCTCCGGTCGGACGCGTCATGGTCGCCCGAACGTTCCAGCACCTCGCCCGATTCCGAGACAACGACGAAGCTCACGTTCGAGAAGTCGGCGAACTGGAGCAGCGCTTCGTCGGCTCCCTCCCCCGGCGTGTGCGATTCGCTCATGGAAGCGAAGTGATTCGTCAATTCATCGACTTCCGTTCTCATCTCGGCATTGTAGAAATTGGTGAACACACGGTTGACCGTCAGTCCCAGCGTCAGCAGAACGGCCGCAAAGGCGCCCAGCAGCATCAGGCCCAGCTTGAAGCCGATCTTATTCCGGCTCATCGGCTTGGCCCGCCCCGCTGAATTTGTACCCGACTCCCCAGATCGTCTGAACCGGATTGTAGCCGAGGCCCGCTCTCCGGACCTTCTCCCGGATGTTCTTGATATGCGTATCGACCGCCCGGGTCTCCCCTTCGTAGTCGCCTCCCCAGACCAGACTGACCAGCTCCTCCCGGCTGAAGGCGCGCTTCTCGTTCTTCGCCAGCGTCAGCAGCAGATCGAATTCCTTCGGAGTGAACTCGACCGGAAGGTCGCAGACCCGCACTTCCCGGCCTTCGGGCAGAATCGCCAACCGTCCGTATTCCAGCCGCAGCGCGGACGGTCCCGCCGGTTGGAGTGTCGTCCGGCGGATCAGGGAGTGAATCCGGGCCAGCAGTTCCTCCGGCTCGAACGGTTTCGTTAAATAATCGTCTGCGCCTAGTCCAAGCCCGTGTACTTTATCCTTCGTCTCCGAACGTGCCGTGAGCATCAGGACCGGCGTCTGCGCATGCTGCCGGATTCGGCGGCAGACTTCCCATCCATCCATGTCCGGGAGCATAACATCGAGCAGGATCACGTGGAACGCCTGCCTCCCCATCAGCTCCAGCGCCTCGCTGCCGCTTGCCGCTTCGGCTACGCCGAACCCTTCCCGCGTCAGGTAGATGCGCAGCAGATTGCGCATGTTCCATTCATCGTCAATGACCAGAATCTGAAGCTGTGACATCGTTCATCCCCCCTTCCCGCCGGAGATAGACACTCCGCTCCGCGAAGCCGAGCGACTTCCAGAAAGCCTGTCCCCGCTTGTTCCAGGAGAGCACCTCGACATCCAGCGCCCCGGTATCCAGGATCTTCAGCAGTCTGCCGAAGGCCACCCGGCCGCGCACCTCTTCGCCTTGCATGAACAGATAAGCCCGGTAGCCGCCGCGAAGCAGCGCCTCCATCCGAATCTTCAGCTTCGGAAAGCCCAGAGGATCATCATGTCCCTCGTCTTCAATCAGTTGGCGGTTCATATCAGCCAGCAGCTCCACATCCTGATGTCCCGCCTCTTCGACGCGCAGTTCCATTCAATTCCGCTCCTCTTCGTGCAGCTCGCCGTCCGCCGGTATAAAGCGCAGCGCCGCCGAGTTCACCCGGTAGTGCAGCCCGTCCGGCGCGGGACCGTCATATAGCAGGTGGCCGAGCCAGGCCCCGCTTAACCGGCTGCGCAGCCCTGTGCGCGGCATCCCCGGCCGAAGGTCCGCTTCCCGGCGGATTCGGCCTTCGGCCAGCGGACGCCGGAAGGCCGGCCATCCGTCACCCGCCTCGTATTGATCCGCAGACGCGAACAGCGGGTCGCCGGTGATAAGGTCAACGTAAACGCCCGGCCGCCGGTTGTTCCAATAGGCATTGTCAAAAGGCGGCTCCATCCCCCGGTTCTGCGTCACATCGTATTCCAGAGGAGTCAGGGTCCGCCGCAGACGCTCGCGGTCCTCACGCCGGTTCCACCGGGCCTCCAAATAATCCGCCCGCCCCGATCCCTTCAGATAGAGCTTATAATCGAACGGCCGATGCTTGTAGTAATGCTGGTGCTCCGGCTCCGCCGGATAGAACGGACCCGCCGGAAGGATCTCCGTTACAATGCGGCCGCTGAACCGGCCGCTGGCCGCAATCTCCCGCTTCGACTTCTCCGCCAGTTCCCGCTGGCGGTCGCCATGGACGAAGATCGCCGTCCGGTACGAGCTTCCCCGGTCCAGGAACTGCCCGCCCGCATCTGTCGGATCAATCTGCTGCCAATACAGCCCAAGCAGCCGTTCATAGGGAAACCGCTCCGGGTCGAACACGATCCGGACGGCCTCGTAATGACCCGTAGTCTCCGTTCCGACCTCTTCATAGGTCGGATTCGCCGTCCGGCCGCCCGTGTAGCCGGATACGACCGAGACGATGCCCGGCAGCTCGTCGAACGGCTTCACCATGCACCAGAAGCAGCCCCCGGCGAAAGTCGCAAGCTCGGTACGGCTGTTCGCGGCAGCCGCTGTATCCGCTGTATCCGGTGTATCCGCTATGGCCGCCATGTCCGCTTCCCCGCAACCTGCGGGGCCCGGCGGAAGGGGCGGATTCATCTCTTGTCCGGTCATCCCGTTCTCCTCCATTCCGACGTTTGGTCTCATTTAATCGCATGCGGCGGCAAATGGCAAGCTGTTTCGGACGGGATGCCCGGCCTTGTTTTACAGCCGGGGACCGGCTTATACTAAGTAACGGTTCATCCCAAGAGCATATCCCACGTCAAGACCTGATGGAGGAATACACGAGTGGCTAGAAATGCCGAGAAAGACCAAGCGCTGCGCGAGAAGCGGCTCAACCACCTGCTGGACTGCGCGCTTGAAGTCATCGCCGTCAAGGGAATCGGGGCAGTCAGCATCAGCGATATTGCGGCCGCGGCCAAGATCAGCGTCGGCAACGTCTATCATTATTTCAAATCCAAGGACGAGATTTTTGACGAGATTCTGAAGCGGGGACAGACAGCCTACGGCGAATTTGTGACCCATACCGCCTCGCTCGATCTGCCGGCCCTGGAGAAGCTGCATCTGATCTGTTCCAGCTGGCTGTCCGTCCGCAACCACTGGGCGCATACCATCCTGATTCACAGCGCCCGCCTGGCGGAGACTTCCCTGCCGGGAACGCGCAGTCAGGTAACAGAGCGGTTCACCCGGAACCTGCTGCCCGTCTCCGCCATTATCGAGCAGGGACAGCGGGAGGGCGCAGTGATCGACGGCGATCCGCTGGAGCTGGCGTTCTATCTGGTCAGCCTGATCCAGGGCCTGACCCTGCAGCGCGTTCCGGGCGCAGAGGTGCAGGCGCCGATTCGGGTAGACGGCGTGCTGAAGCTGCTGGACAAGAGAAACCGAATTTAACGCCCTCCAAGGGGATGTCAGTGATAAAAATCATCTTGACATCCCCTTACTCGTCAGAACATAATACGAATATGACAAACCGATTAATTATTCGGTTTGTACCTCAACCTATTTCGACCAGACACACTGGAGAGAATGGTTTTTTTATTCCCTATAAAACCAAGTATTTTTATCTGATTAATTAATAAAACAAGGAGGCGGTTTCGTGCTAGCCATTCACCAGCTTCACCGCACTTTTGACACGCCGGCCGGGCCGGTTACGGCGCTTCATGATATCCGGCTGCAGATTCAGGAAGGCCAGCTGGTGACCTTCATCGGTCCGAGCGGCTGCGGCAAGAGCACGCTGCTCAAGATTGTAGCCGGGCTCGACACCGGCTACACCGGCCAGGTCGAGTTGAACGGCAAGGCCATTTCGGGCCCCGGCATCGACAAAGGCGTTATTTTTCAGGAACCGCGCCTCTTTCCCTGGCTGACCGTAGAGAAGAACATTGCCGCCAACCTGTCGCTGCGCAGCCCCGAGGTCCGCAAGCGGGTCGCCGAGCTGATTGAACTCGTCCGGCTTCAAGGCTTTGAACGGGCGTACCCCCGGGAGCTGTCCGGCGGCATGGCCCAACGGGTCGCCATCGCCCGCGCCCTGCTGCGCAGGCCGGAGGTGCTGCTTCTCGATGAGCCGTTCGGCGCGCTGGACGCTTTTACCAGATCGCATATGCAGGAAGTGCTGCTCGACATCTGGGAACGCAACCGCACAACCATGCTGTTCGTCACGCACGATCTCGACGAAGCGGTCTTCCTCGGGGAACGCGTCGTGATTATGAACCCCCGGCCCGGGCATATCCGCAGCGTCATCGACATCGACCTTCCCTATCCCCGCAGACGCAGCAGCACCTCCTTCCAGGAATACCGCACCCTTGTCCTCCGTGAATTCGAGAAAGTGGAAGGCCCGGCCATCGACCGGGGAGCCGGCATCTAAATTTATCTGACTATAAGGAGCTGTCTTTCTATGAAAAATAAAACGTTCGCCCTGCTCGCCCTCTTCGTCCTGCTGCTGGCCGTGGCCGGCTGCGGCAGCGGCAGCAACGACTCGAGCGTCAACGCCGCTGCCTCCTCCGCAGGACCCGACGGGAAATCCGGCGCGCTGAACCTGGCTGCCTCCCCCTCCTACGAAGGCGTGACGGTTCGCATCGGTTATCAGGGCAAGGGCGGTCTGTTCGGTAAAATCCGGGAAGAGAAATGGTTCGAGGAAGCCTTCGCCCCCTTCGGCGCCAAGGTCGAATTCTCCGAGTTCCAGAGCGGTCCGCCGATGGTAGAGGCGATGGCCTCCAACCACCTCGATTTTGCCGGCATGGGCAATCTGCCCCCGATTGCGGCACAGGCCGCAGGCATTGATTTCAAAATCGTGTCCCAGACGCTCAGCGGCAAGAACAACGTCGCTCTGATCGTGCCTAAGGACAGCGCCATACAATCCGCCGCCGACTTGAAAGGCAAGAAGGTTGCCGTCACCAAAGGAAGCAATGCCTTCAACTTCCTGTATCAGCTTTTGGAGAAAGCGGGCTTGAAGGAATCCGATCTTCAGGTCATCCAGCTTCAGCCGGATGAGACGCAGGCCGCCTTCGATGCCGGCAAGGTGGATGCCTGGTCCGTCTGGGATCCGAGCATTACGCTGAACACGGCCACCGGCAAAGCGCGGATTGTCGCCGACGGAGAAAGCGCGGGCGTGCTGTCCCCCTCCTTCCAGCTTGTGCGGACCAAGTTCGCCGATCAATCCCCGGAGCTGGTCGTGGCTTATCTGAAAGTGATCGAGAAGGCGCTCCGCTGGCAGGAAGCGCACAACGATGAAGCGATGCAGCGTTATGCGGACGAGAACCAGATTCCCGTGGACCTGATGAGGGGTTTCCAGGAGCGTTCCGCCTATATCAATACGCCGGTGAGCCCGGAGACAATCGCCCAGCAGCAGGCCACCGCAGATTTCCAATACAAGCTCGGCACCATCAAAAAGCAGGTCAATGTCTCGGAGGTATTCGACAATCGCTATATCGAAGAGGCGCTCACCGAGTATGCTGCCGAGAACAGCAAGCCCTGATTCCATCCCCGAAGGAGCGTGACGTCCGTGTCCGTTAGAACAAGCAAGTTCGCTATCCGCTCGGCCAACGCCCTTATCGGTCTGCTGCTGCCCCTTGCTCTGCTCGCCGTATGGCAGTATGCGACGTCGCGGGGCCTCGTCAACGCCGTCCTCATTCCTCCGCCCCGCGCGATCTGGGAGGCGCTGACGGACATGGCCCGCTCCGGCGAATTAGGGAGCAATCTCTGGATCTCCGCGAAGCGCGCAACGCTCGGCTTTCTGCTCGGCGGCGGTCTGGGACTGGCCGCCGGGCTGTGGGTCGGGTTCTCGCTGAAGGCCGAGCGGCTGCTCGATCCTTCCATCCAGCTGCTCCGCACACTGCCCCATCTGGCTGTTGCGCCGCTGTTCATTCTGTGGTTCGGCTTTGACGAGACCTCAAAAGTTCTGCTGATCGCCAAGGCGGCCTTCTTTCCGCTCTACGTCAATACGTTCCTGGGCGTCCGCTCGGTGAACAACGAGCTGTTCGACGTTGCCCGCGTGCTGGAATTCACCCGGGCCCAGACCATCGCAAGGCTTGTGCTTCCGGCTTCGCTGCCCTCCGTCTTCCTCGGCATGCGGCTGTCCATCGGCGTCAGCTGGCTGGCGCTCGTGGTCGCGGAACTGATGGGGTCCAGCTCGGGCATCGGCTATATTATCAATGACGCCCGGTCGTTCTCGCTTACCGCCGTCATCTTCGTAGGGATTCTGGTCTTTGCGGCCGTCGGCAAGCTGACCGACTCGATAGTCCGGCTGGCGGAATCCCGCCTGCTGCGGTGGCAGGACAACCGGCAGGGAGGAGGAGCTTAAATGAACGAACTGATCGATCATCCGGCGCCGGCCTCCGTGCATGCCGCCGCTTCCGGGGCTGCGGCTCCATCGGCCGCTTCCCGGGGTCCGCTGCCCCGGGCCCGTCCGGCCGTCCGGCGGCGCATTCGTCCCGCCGGCTGGCAGGGCTGGATCGTCCCGGCAGCCGTCCTGCTTCTCTGGCAGACCGTATCCATGCTCGGATGGGTCTCTGGAACGCTGCTGCCCGCTCCCTCGCGCATCGTCCAATCGCTGGTTCGGCTCTCTCTCTCGGGCGAACTGTTCCGGCATCTCGGCGCAAGCGCCTTTCGCGCCGCGTCCGGTTGTCTGCTCGGAGGCGCGACGGGCCTCCTCCTGGGGTTGTTCACCGGGCTCGGTAAATGGGCCGAGCAGACGCTGGACCCCTCTATGCAGATGCTCAGAACCGTGCCGCTGATGACTTTGATTCCGTTGTTCATTCTGTGGTTCGGCGTCGGGGAATTCTCCAAAATTCTGCTGATCGCGCTCGGTTCTTTCTTCCCGGTCTACTTCCATACCTTCCTCGGCGTGCGGGCGGCCGACCGGAAGCTGCACGAAGTCACGCTGGTCCTTCAGTATTCGCCCTGGCACAAGCTGACGGCGCTGGTGCTTCCCGCCGCGCTCCCCAACCTTCTGCTCGGCGTCAGGCTGGCCGTCAGCGCCTCCTGGCTCATCCTCGCCATCGCGGAGATGATGGGAGCAAGCTCGGGAATCGGCTACATGATCCAGGATGCCCGCGTGTTCAGCAATACGGACATCGTCTTTGTCGGCCTGATCGTCTTCATGGCCGCAGGCAAGCTGTCCGATGTCGGCGTCCGGGCGCTGGAGCGGCGCTGGCTGAAGTGGAGCACCGCATACAAAGGCTGAGGACGGATCCCTACTACTATTCAACGGAGGCGACTACTTATGACCCGTACCCGTGACGGACAGCTTCATCTCGGAGCATTCCTGTATTTCAGCGGACATCATCACGCCGGCTGGCGGCATCCCGCTTCGGGCGTGGAGCAGATGTTCGACATCAAGCTGTACGAACAGCTGGCGAAGACGGCCGAACGCGGCAAGTTCGACATGATCTTCTTCGCCGACCTGCTGCATCTCATCTACCCCGGCCGGGCGGCGGCCGGCATGCTGGACCCCGTGTCGCTGCTCTCTGCACTCTCCATGGTCACCTCGCACATCGGTCTGACGGCAACGGTCTCCACTACCTACAACGAGCCTTTTCACGTCGCGCGCCGGATGGCAACGCTGGATCTTATCAGCGGCGGCCGGGCGGGCTGGAATATCGTCACCTCGCAGGTTGACGCCGAAGCGCATAACTTCGGCCGGGAGAAGCACCCCGAGCACAGCCTCCGCTACGAGATGGCGGCGGAGTTCGTAGAGGTCGTCACCCGGCTGTGGGACAGCTGGGAGGACGACGCGCTGGTGCTGGACCGGAAGGAAGGCGTCTTCGCCGATGTCTCCAAGCTTCATCCGGTCGACTACCAAGGCGAGTGGTACAATTCCAGGGGACCGCTTATCACCCCCCGGCCGCCGCAGGGCTATCCTGTGCTAATCCAGGCGGGGTCTTCCGAACCGGGCCAGGCATTCGCCGCCCGGATCGGCGAGGTGATCTTCACCGCCCAGCAATCGCTGCCGGCCGCGCAGGCCTTCTACAGCCGGCTGAAAGCCAAGGTGGCCGCGTCCGGACGGGAGCCGGACAGTCTGCTTATTATGCCGGGCCTCTCTCCGATTCTGGGCTCGACCGAAGAAGAAGCGAAGCGCCGCGAACGCGAGCTGCTTGACCTGATCGACCCGGAGGAGGCGGTCATGATGGTGTCCGGCATTCTTCAGGTTGATCTCGGCGGGTACCCGGCCGACGGTCCGCTGCCGGACATCCCCGATCCCGTCGAATCGAGCAACGGAATGAAGAGCCGGGTTCAGCTCATTATGAATCTGGCCCGCAAGGACAATCTGTCCATCCTGGAGCTTGGCCGGAGGCTGCTCGGCGCAAGAGGCCATATGCAATTCGTAGGCACCCCCGGGCAGCTCGCGGATCTGATGGAGGAATGGTTCGAGCAGCGCGGCTGCGACGGCTTCAACATCATGCCGCCGGTGCTGCCGGGCGACCTGGACATCTTCGTCGATCAGGTGGTGCCTGTCCTTCAGAAGAGGGGCCTGTTCCGCACCGAGTACGAAGGCTCCACACTTCGGGATCATCTGGGCCTGGCCCGACCGGAGATTGGACATTTTCGGCAGCCCAACGGCACTTTTGCCATATAACCTCCTGAAACGCCTCAAGCTCTCCGGGAATTGCTCCCGGAGAGCTTTGGCATGCCCTGACCCTTCCCTATCTGGCATAAGAGCGGGGCTTGGAAGCTGCACATCATGATGTAATTTATATACAGGGCGTTATTGCCATAATATACTGATGGGAGCAAAAGGAGGAATTTAATTGTGAACCACAAGAGTTATTCCCGTCTGATTCTTCAATGCATCACCGGCCTGTTGGCCATCGTTCTCTTCGGTCTGTTCGTGTATCCGGGCCTGTACCGCTACGATGAGCTCGAACAGAAATATCCCGTCCGAATCAACCGCATTACCGGCACCACCCATGTTCTTGTCCAGGGCCAATGGATCAAATCCGAAGCCAAGAATGCCGCCTACTTCACGGGGCTGCAGCAGAACAGCAATGAGACGGATTATACCATTACGCAGATGTCCTCCATGCTGCAGCAGCAGCTTGACCTTTTTCGCCAGCAGCTGGAGCAGGACCTTCGGAACGTCTACCCTACCCCCTCGCCATCCTTTTATTCCACCGAGTATCCGCCACTGAACGGCAAGACCGGGAACTGAGTTCATTCACGCCGTGAACCCCGACCCTCATCGAAAGAGGCCTCTCCGAAGTTCACTGAACTTCGGAGAGGCCTCTGCTTTTGTACGATTTATTGATTTATTGAAACCTTACATCATGCCGCCCATACCGCCCATGTCCGGAGCCATTGGCTTCTCTGGAGCCGGCTTGTCGGCGATCACAGCTTCGGTCGTCAGGAACAGACCTGCTACGGAAGCGGCATGCTGCAGCGCGGAACGGGTAACCTTGGCCGGATCGACGATACCGGCTTCGATCATGTTCACCCACTCGTCGGTAGCGGCGTTGTAGCCGATGCCGACTTCTTCCTTCTTCAGACGGTCCACGATAACGGAACCTTCCTGGCCGGCATTCGCGGCGATGGTGCGGATCGGCTCTTCCAGAGCGCGCAGCACGATGTTCACGCCGGTCTTCTCGTCGCCGGTTACATTGACAGCGGCAACGGCTTTGTAGACATTGACCAGAGCGGTACCGCCGCCGGATACGATGCCTTCTTCAACCGCAGCGCGGGTTGCGTTCAGGGCGTCTTCGATGCGAAGCTTGCGTTCTTTCAGCTCGGTCTCGGTAGCGGCGCCGACTTTCACAACGGCTACGCCGCCGGCCAGCTTGGCCAGACGTTCCTGCAGCTTCTCCTTGTCGAACTCGGAAGTCGTTTCTTCGAGCTGGGAGCGGATCTGGCTGACACGGGCCTGGATGTCTTCCTTGGCGCCTGCGCCGTCCACGATCGTGGTGTTCTCTTTGGTTACGCGCACTTGACGGGCATTGCCGAGCTGGTCGACCGTTGTGCTCTTCAGATCCAGACCGAGCTTCTCGGTAATTACCTGGCCGCCGGTCAGAGCGGCGATATCCTGCAGCATGGCTTCGCGGCGGTCGCCAAAGCCAGGAGCCTTGACAGCCACAGCGTTAAATGTGCCGCGCAGCTTGTTGACGATCAGCATGGCCTGAGCTTCGCCTTCGATATCTTCGGCGATAATCACCAGCGGACGGGACTGCTGAACGATCTTCTCAAGCAGCGGCAGAATCTCTTGCGTGCTGCTGATCTTCTTGTCGGTGATGAGGATGTAAGGATTGTCCAGAACCGCTTCCATCTTGTCCGTGTCGGTAATCATGTACGGGGAGATGTAGCCGCGGTCGAACTGCATGCCTTCCACCACTTCCAGCTCGGTCGCGAAGCCGCGGGATTCTTCGACGGTGATAACGCCGTCCTTGCCCACCTTCTCCATCGCTTCGGCGATCAGCTGGCCCACTTCCTCGTCGGCTGCGGAAATCGCGGCAACCTGGGCGATGGACTGCTTGCCTTCGATCGGCTTGGCAATCTTCTGCAGTTCTTCAACAGCGGCGCGAACGGCCTTGTCGATGCCTTTGCGCAGTCCGATCGGGCTGGCGCCTGCCGTTACGTTCTTCAGGCCTTCGCGGATCAGCGCTTGCGCCAGAACCGTTGCCGTTGTCGTACCGTCGCCGGCGACGTCGTTCGTCTTGGTCGCTACTTCCTTCACGAGCTGGGCGCCCATGTTCTCAAAAGCGTCTTCCAGTTCGATCTCCTTGGCGATCGTTACGCCGTCGTTCGTGATCAGCGGGCTGCCGAATTTCTTCTCCAGCACAACGTTGCGGCCTTTCGGTCCGAGCGTTACCTTAACAGCGTTAGCCAGGGCGTCTACCCCGCGGAGCATTGCGTGACGCGCTTCTTCACTGAACTTAATATCTTTAGCCATGATTCAAATTACCTCCCTGTTAAATTGTAAGTATTTGAATGTCGTTCTTATGCAAATCGTCTTAGCCGAGAATGGCGTGAATGTCGCTTTCTTTCATAATCAAATACTCTTTGCCTTCGTACTTGATTTCAGTTCCGGCATATTTGGAGAAGAGCACACGGTCGCCTTCCTTGACTTCCAGCGGCACGCGCACGCCGTCTTTCAGCGCACCGGCGCCAACGGCTACGATTTTGCCTTCCTGCGGCTTCTCCTTGGCGGAGTCGGGCAGTACGATACCGAACGAAGTCGTCTGCTCCTGCTCGATCGGTTCCACCAATACGCGTTCACCTAAAGGTTTGATCATGAAAAACAGCCTCCTTTAATTATGTGGTTGGTCAAGCGGCTGCGGCAACGCCATGCGGGCAAGAAGCGCAGAGCCGCGTTGCGGGTATCCGCCTTTATTAGCACTCGACATCGCGTAGTGCTAACAACAATTTTTATATTACTCAACTTGCGGGCGGATTTCAAGTCCCTGCACACTCTTTTTCCCACAAATTCAGGAAAAAGCGCTCCGGGGGGCTGTCCCCCCCGAAACCTCTCTTCCATTCTATCCACGGCTGGGAGAATTATGCCTCCCGAATATAGCGCGCCTCCCGCGCCGCGTCGGCCGCCAGCTGCTTGCGGTAGACCAGCGCCGACAGCAGAACGCTGAATTCATAGAGCGCAAGCAGCGGAATCGTCACCAGAATATCGGAGATGAAGTCGGGCGGCGTAATGACGACCGCGATAAAGACGAGTGCGAAATAGGCGTACCGGCGAAGCTTCCTAAGCCGCATCGGGTTCAAGAGCCGGATGCGGGTCAGGAACAGTACGGCCAGCGGCAGCTCGAACAGCAGCGCCAGCGGCAGCACCAGATTGAACATGAAATCGAAATACTGCGTAATCCCATAGGTCTCGGCCAGCCCCAAGTTCCGGTTCACCGAAGCGGTAAAGGCCAGCGCCATCGGGAAGACGATATAATACCCGAAGGCAAGGCCCGCCACGAACAGCAGAAAGACATAAGGGACATACCGCAGCGCCGCGCTCCGCTCTTCGGGGTGAAGCGCCGGACGGACGAATGCCCAGATCTGATAAACGATGAACGGCAGGCCGACCGCCAGCGCAACGGCCATGGCAATCTTCATATAGATGCCGATGCCGTCCCAGGATGCGAAGGCATGCAGCTGATACCCCTGGGCGCTCTCCGCGCGAATCAGATAGCGATAGACCGGCTGCGCGCAGTACAGCCCGCCGATCAGTCCGATGAAGAGAACGACCAGCACGCCGATCAGCCTGCGCCGCAGCTCGGTCAAATGCTCGACGAGCGACATTTCTTCCTGTTGTTGCGATCCCGCCACGTTCGTCACTCCTCCCGCGCGCAATCTGTGAAAGGCGGTTCTTTCTACAAAAAAAGGGCCGCCGGCCGGCAGCTCGGCGGTCATCCCTCTTGTCCTGTCTAAGATTCGGCCAGAAGCCTAACGGGCCAGCGGTCTTCTCTAAGGCAACCGCTTGTCCGGTTCAGCCTGCGCCGTCTGTGCCGTCTGCTGCGGACCGGAAGCCGCACGCGCCGAATCCTCGGCCAGCACCTCGCGTGTGCCGTCCTTGAATTCACGGAAGGTTCTTCCCACCGCGCGCCCCAGCTCAGGCAGCTTGTTCGGACCGAAGAGAAGCAGGGCAAGAATGGCGAGCAGTATAAATCCCGGTGTTCCGATGGAGTTGAACATTCGGATTCCTCCCGTTCCAGATTAACGTTGCCTAACTTCCTTATCATACCATAACTTATATCACATGCGAACCGCAGCCGCCGGCTACTGCCTGAACTGCCCGGTCACCATGAGCAAGGCTTCCGGGAGCTGATCCATAATCGCCGCCAGATGCTCATGTACGCCCTTCGGGTTGCCCGGAAGGTTGACGATCAGGGTTCTGCCGCGAATTCCGGCAATGCCGCGGAACAGCATGGCCGTCCGGTTCTTCGGCAGCACGGCCGCGCGCATTGCTTCCGGCATTCCCGGAACCTCGCGTTCAATGACCCGGCGGGTCGCTTCCGGGGTGACGTCCCGGATCGCCAGATCCGTACCGCCCGTCGTCAGTACCAGATCGGCCTGAAAGTAATCGGTCAGCTCGATCAGAGCTGCGATGATCTCATCCTCTTCGTCCGGAACAATCCGGTACTCCACAATTTCACCGCCAAGTTCTTCTTCCACCAGCTCGCGGATAACCTGGGCGCTCGTATCTTCCCGCTCCCCCCGGGCTCCCTTGTCGCTGGCCGTCAGAATGGCCGTCTTCCATGCCATGGGTTCTCCCCCCTTCTTATGTACTTTGCCGTGTGCTTGGCCGCCCTTGCGCGGCTTGGCCGGGCAGCGTCACCGCCGGTAATCGCCGCTTGCGCCGCCGCTCTTGGACAGCAGCAGCGTCGGCCCGATCGTCATGTCTCTCTGAAGCGCCTTGCACATATCGTACACGGTCAGCGCGGCGGCCGATACGGCCGTCAGCGCCTCCATCTCGACGCCGGTCCGGCCGGTCGTCCGCACGGTCGCTTCTATATATAGTTCATCTGCGTTGTTGTCGTCAAAAGACAGCTCCACTCCGGTCAGCGGCAGCGGATGGCACATCGGAATGAGATCCGATGTCTTCTTCGCCGCCATGATGCCGGCGACCTGCGCCACGCTCCGCACATCGCCCTTGCCGACCGTCCCGGATTTAATGGCTTCCAGCACCTGCGGCGCCATCGTCACGGTGCTGCGCGCGGTCGCGCTGCGCTGCGTGACCTCCTTGCCTCCGACATCGACCATCCGGGCGCGGCCCTCATGGTCAAAATGCGTCCATTCCAAATTCAAGCCCTCCCTTTGCAGATCGTGATGCCCTTCTCTGTAATTAGCATATCCATGAACCTGTCCTTCCCGTCGACCGGAACCTCCGGCACCACCTGAGCCGAGAAGCACAGGCCCGCCCGGACCGGACGCTGCCTTCCGCTTCCGGCAGCTTCTTCTTCCAGACGGGTCAGCAGACGGTCGTAGTAGCCGCGGCCGTATCCCAGCCGGCCGCCGCTCTCGTCGAAGGCGAGGCCCGGAACCAGAACAAGTTCCGGCAGAGCCCCGCCGGAGGCCCGGCAGGCCGCAGGGGCGGGCTCGGGGATTCCGAAGACCCCCGGCACCAGCTCGCTGCGGGATCGGACCCGTCCGGTCTCCAGCAGTCCTCCCGCCGCGACACGCGGCAGGAAGACTTCCATGGAAGCGGACCAGGCCTGATCAAGCAGGGAACCGGCATCGAGTTCGGAGCGGATGGCGGCATAAGCCATCAGAGAGGCGTATCCCGCCTCGGTCATCCAGGCCCAAGCCAGGCCGCAGGCTTCCCGCGACCAGTATTCACGCAGAGGTGCCTCCAGCGCATCCCGCCGGCTTGCCGCCAAGCGGCGCAGCGCTGCCTTCGCCTCCGCTGTTTCTCCCGTTCTGTTCCATTCTCCGCCCGGCATATCCATCCCTCTTCCGCTCCGCCCGCTGATGTTCCCATTTAACTATCAGTGTACCACTGTTCCCCCCCGGAAGCCAATGAAGGGAATGCTCTGGCGGTGGCCGTACTTTTTCATGTACACTGGAAGACAGAAGAAAGTTCTGATAATCACAGGCAAGGGCGGAGGTTACACTTACTATGCTGCTTCAAGCAACAGGCATTACGAAATTATATGGCATTCAGCCCGTACTGGAAGGCATCAGCCTTCAGGTCAACGAGAAGGAGCGGGTCGGGCTGGTCGGCGTCAACGGCGCGGGCAAATCGACCTTCCTGCAGATTCTGGCCGGAGAGCTCAGCTACGACAGCGGGCAAATCTATAAAGCGAAAGAAACGACAATCGGGTATCTTGCCCAGAACAGCGGCCTGCAATCGGACCGGACGATCGGGAAGGAGATGCTCGCCGTGTTCGAGCCGCTGCTGGCGGCCGAAGAAGAGCTGCGCCGGCTGGAAGAGCGGATCGCCGATCCGGATGCCGCCGGGGACGAGAAGCGCTACAACGAACTTCTGGAGCGCTATTCCACACTGTCCGACTGGTTCAGGGACAACGGCGGCTACGAGATGAACACGCGCATCCGCAGCGTGCTGCACGGCATGGGCTTCGGCGAATTCCCGGCCGAGACGAAGATCAATACTTTGAGCGGCGGCCAGAAGACGCGGCTCGCGCTTGCCCGCATTCTGCTTCAGGCCCCTGACCTTCTGATGCTGGACGAACCGACCAACCATCTCGACATCGAGACGCTGACCTGGCTGGAGGATTACCTGCGCAGCTATCCCGGCGGCATTCTCGTCGTCTCCCATGACCGCTATTTCCTCGACCGGCTGGTAACCGGCATCGTTGAAATCGAGCGTCACCAGTCCAGACGCTATACCGGCAACTATACGCGTTACGTGGAACTGAAAGAAGCCGAGTACGAGAGCCGGCTGAAGCAGTATGAGAAGCAACAGGACGAGATTGCCCGCATGGAGGAGTTCATCCAGCGCAATATCGTCCGCGCTTCCACGACGAAGCGGGCCCAGAGCCGCCGCAAGGCGCTGGACAAGATGGACCGGATCGACCGCCCGCTCGGCGATCTCAAGAAGGCCAGCTTCTCTTTCGAGCCCGATTTCCAATCCGGCCGCGAGGTGCTCCAGGTCCGCGGCGTCTCCGTCTCCTTCGAGCCCGGCAAGACGCTGTTCCGCGACGCCTCATTCGAGCTTCGCCGGGGCGACACCGCTGCACTGATCGGCCCGAACGGCATCGGCAAGTCCACGCTGCTGCAGTGTCTGATCGGGTCCCGGGAGCCGTCCGGCGGCACCGTGAACTGGGGAGCGAAGGTCAAGATCGGCTACTACGATCAGGAGCAGACCCGGCTGAATCCGAACAATACGGTGCTGGAAGAACTGTGGAGCGAGTATCCGATGCTGGAGGAGGCCCGCATCCGGACCATTCTCGGCAATTTCCTGTTCAGCGGCGAGGACGTCCAGAAGAAGGTGGCCGCTTTGAGCGGCGGCGAGAAGGCGCGGGTTGCCCTCTCCAAGCTGATGCTGCGCGGCGCCAATATGCTCATTCTCGACGAGCCTACCAACCATCTCGATCTTGTCAGCCGGGAGGTGCTGGAGTCGGCGCTCATCGACTTTGAAGGCACGCTGCTGTTCATCTCCCATGACCGTTATTTCCTCAACAAGATGGCGGAGCGGGTGCTGGAGCTGTCGCCGGACGGAATTGATCCGTATCTGGGCAATTACGACGACTACATCGCCAAGAAGCAGGAGCTGGCCGAACTGGCGGCCAGCGAAGCGCCTGCACCGGCCACTTCCGCTCCGGGTGCGGCTCCCCAGGAGGCGGCGGACAAGTCTCCGGCCTCCTCCTACGAGGCCGACAAGCAGGCCAAGCGCGAAGAGCGCAGCCGCCAGCGCCGGCTGGCCGAGCTGGAGGACCTGATCGGAGAGCTGGAGTCGGAGATTGCCGGGATCGAGCAGAGCATGGCGAATCCCGAGGTTTTTCAGGATTATATGGCGCTGCAGAGCCATGAACAGCAGCTTACCGCGCGCAAAGAGCGGCTGGCGGAGGTTTTTGACGAGTGGGAGCGGCTGGCCGAGGATTAGGAAATCGCTGGCTTCAACAAAAATTCATGATTTTCCCGATTTCGTCCTCCTTCGGTTGTCCACAGCCTTATCCCCAGAAGTCGTGTATAAGTTTTCTCAAAAAAAGGCCCAAAGGGCCTTTTTTTCTGCGTCAAAATTGGAAACGTGGAGTCAATCCTTTTTTATCCACGATTCTATCCACATTATCCACATTTTCCACAGTCCGGCTGTGAAAAAGAAGACCCTGTTTTCAGCATTCAAAAAAGAGGCTTCCCTGCTGCATTTCCGCAGATTTTGCACAGATCGGGCAGAATATGTGGATAACGTTGTCCACATCTTGACAAAATGCTCGCACCCCTGCACCTCTTGTCATCGGTTCGATTCGGCAGCCGAGACAGAGACTTCCGCCAGCATCCGGTTGACGGCGCTCAGCAGCGCCTTCACCGAGGACTGCCCAATATGCGTATCCATGCCAGCTCCCCAGAAGCCGCAGCCGGAAGCGTCCACGATTCGGATGTAGGAGACGGCTTTGGCATCCGAACCGACTCGCGTTGCATTCTGGCTGTAGGTTGCGATATCGAAGACAAGCGGCGATGCGCCGGGCTCCTCCCCGCCCGGACTTCCGTTGTTCAGCAGTCCTGCAAGCGCGCCGCGAAGCGCGTCGAGCGGTCCGTTCCCCCGTCCTTCCACCAGGCTGCGGGCGCCGCCGTATTCGATTTCCGCTTCAACCCGGACCCCGTCCTCTTCGCGCGATTCCGTATAGCCCGCCAGCCGGAGCTGATCGCCCCGGTTCACATATTCCTCCTCGAACAGGCGGTACAGTTCATTCGGAGTCAATTCCTTGTTCCCCCGGTCCGAGACCCGGGTGCACCGGTCCCCGAATTCCTGCTGCAGCGCCTTGGGCGGTTCGATGCCGTAGTGCGTATTCAGCAGGTAGAAGACCCCGCCTTTGCCGGATTGCGAGTTGACCCGAATGATCGCTTCATAGCTCCGGCCGATATCCTTGGGGTCGATAATCAGGTAAGGCATCCGCCAGCGTTCATACGGCTGCTCCAGCCGGTCCATCCCCTTCTTGATCGCATCCTGATGCGATCCCGAGAAGGCCGTGAACACGAGCTCGCCCGAATACGGGTAGCGGGGCGGAACGCCCATGCCCGTCAGCCGCTCGCAGGCTTCGGCGATCTCGTCCAGGCGGGAGAAGTCCAGTCCGGGATCGATGCCCTTCGTGTACAGATTCAGCGCCAGCGTCACCAGATCCACGTTGCCCGTCCGCTCGCCGTTGCCGAAGAGCGTTCCCTCGACCCGCTGGGCCCCGGCCATGAGCGCAAGCTCCGTAGCGGCCACGCCCGTGCCGCGGTCATTGTGGACATGGACGCTGACGATAACCGAATCCCGGTAGTTCAGCCGCTCCGATACATACTGGATCTGGTCGGCATAGACATTCGGCGTTGCCAGCTGCACCGTTTCGGGGAGATTGATGATCGCCTTATGCTCCGGGGTCGGCTGCCAGACGTCCAGCACCGCATTGCAGAGCTCAATGACATAATCCATCTCGGTGGCGTTGAAGGTCTCGGGGGAGTATTCAAAAAAATACTTCTCGGGCCCATACCGCTCCGCCAGCTCCTTGAACCGCCGGGCGCCCTTGACGGCGATCGCCTTGATCTCCTCCCGGTCCATCCCGAACACGACTTCCCGGTGCAGCGGGCAGGTCGAATTGTACAGATGGACAATTGCCCGCCGCGCATCCTTCACCGACTCGAAGGTGCGGTCGATGAGATGGTCGCGGGCCTGAGTGAAGACTTCAATCGTCACATCCTCCGGAATCCGGTTCTCTTCAATCAGCCTGCGGACCAGCTCATACTCGGTCTCGGACGCCGATGGAAACGCCACCTCTATCTCCTTGAAGCCGATGCCTGTCAGCAGGTCGAAGAAGGCGAGCTTCTGCTCCGTGTTCATCGGCACCTGAAGCGCCTGGTTGCCGTCGCGCAGATCGGTGCTGCACCAGATCGGAGCCTCCGTAAGAATCCGGTCCGGCCAGGTGCGGCCGGCATAGCGGAAATCGGGTTCTCCTGCGTACTTGCGGGGGGACATGGTCATGGTTGTTACCTCCTGTATGGGGTGGGATGATACAACAAAAAAACCGCATCTCTTGATTATCAAGAGACGCGGTTGTTCACCTCGCGCGGTACCACTCTAATTCGCCTGATTCAGGCGCACTCATCGGATGCAGACACATCCTATCCCTATAACGGGGGCACCCGGCATAGCCTACTGAATCTTCGGTATGCAGCTCCGAGGGGAGTTCCGAATTCCTGGCTGCGGCCTTGCACCTTCCGGCCGCTCTCTGTGAGCTCAGGGAGAAACGTACTAATTCCTCATCCACGCTTGGATATGAAGTTGGTGAAGCTGAAGTTGCTATAGAGATTATCACAGCTTCACGCCGCAATCAAGCCGAAGTTTCCGGTCCATGCCTCCCGGGCGACCATTCCTCGAGCGAAAGCCCTGCGTCGGCTACCATATCCAGCGCCGTGGCGCCGTCATGCCGCCATTTGACATAGGCGGCCGCGCCGATCATGGCGGCGTTGTCGGTGCAGTACACCGGGGGCGGGACGATCAGCTCGATGCCCTCGGCGCTGCACCGCTCCGCAAGCGCCGACCGCAGGCCGCGGTTGGCTGCGACACCGCCGCAGAGCAGAAGCTGCTGCGATCCGGTCTCCCGGACGGCCCGGATCGCCTTGCCGACCAGCACCTCCACCACTGATTCCTGGAAGCCGCGCGCAATTGCGCCTGCATCCGGCTCCAGGCCCTTCATCCGGCTCTGATTGACCAGATTCAGGACCGCCGACTTTAATCCGCTGAAGCTGAAGTCATACGACTCCGGCTCCAGCCACACGCGCGGCAGCGGAGCGGCCTCCGCCGATTCCCGCGCCAGCTTGTCCACATGGGGACCGCCCGGATAGGGGAATCCGAGCGCCCGGGCCACCTTGTCGTAAGCTTCCCCGACAGCGTCGTCCCGCGTCCGGCCGATGATCCGGAACTCTCCTTCCGCTTCCAGACTGACCAGCTCCGTGTGTCCGCCCGATACCACAAGCGACAGGCAGGGATACTTCAGCTCTGCCACAAGCCGGTTGGCGTAGATATGGCCGGCGATATGATGCGTGCCGATCAGCGGCTTGTTCCATGCCAGAGCCAGGCTCTTGGCGGCCACGACGCCGACAAGCAGGGCGCCGACCAGCCCCGGTCCCTGGGTGACGGCGACCGCGTCCAGCTGCTCCGGCTTAAGCCCGGCCTGCCGGAGCGCTTCCTCCACGATGACCGTAATCACTTCGACGTGCTTGCGCGAAGCCACCTCCGGCACGACCCCGCCAAAGGCTTTGTGCGTCTCGATCTGGCTGGAGATGACGCTTGCCAGCACCTCGCTGCCGTCCTTCACGACGGCGGCGGAGGTCTCGTCGCAGCTGGTCTCGATCGCCAGAATATAGAAAGGCGCCTCTGCGCCTGTATGCTCGCTCATTCCTGCTCCACGCTTCCTTCCATGACGCCAAAATCCCGGTAAGCCGGCAGATCCGCCCACATAATCAGCGCATCTTCCCGGTTATCGGAATAGTAGCCCTTCCGCACCCCTGCGGGGCGGAAGCCTTTTTTGCGGTAGAGATTCTGGGCCACCTCATTCGAGACCCGCACCTCCAGAGTGATGGACTTCATCCCCAGGTAGGCGGCCGTCTTCATGAGCTCGTCCAGCAGCCGCTCTCCCCACTTGCGTCCGCGGTATGCCTCCAGCACCGCGATGTTCGTCACATGGGCTTCGTCGACGATGGCCCACATTCCCGCATAGCCGATGATGTCGCCCTGCCATTCCATGACCATATATTTGGCAAAATGATTATGAGTCAGCTCGTTGCGGAATGCTTCTTCCGTCCAAGGCATCGTAAAGGCTTCCCGCTCGATGACCAGGATTCTCGGAATATCCTGCAGCGTCATCAGGCGGAAGACCAGCTCTTCGTCGCTCACGTATTCCCGGCCTCCTTGGCCGCCGCCCGGCGGAGATTGGCCTCCGCCTCCGACAGCTGCGTATAGTTCGGTATCAGGCTGTGAACGTCTTCGCCCTCCGGCTGCTCCAGAAGCCGGAGTTCTCCGAGCAGGCCGACCCAGCGGCCTTCCAGCTCGCAGGGAACCGCCTGCGCCTGCGCCAGCCCTTCGAGCGGGGCGAGCTGTTCCGCCGCAGTATGCTTCTGCGGCTCGCCGACGAACCAGACGGCCTCGGGCGCGGTGCCGGAAGCCTCCGCTTCGCGCAGCATTCCGGCGAGCTCCGGCAGCCAGTCCGCCGTCAGCCGGATGGCGTCCGGCGCCAGCCGCTGTGGCGGCGCTCCGGCCGGCCGGTCTCCGCCGGCTGCGAACAGCGCCGTGTAGGTCTGCCCCCGGCGCGCCTCCAGCATCGGCACGATCCAGTGCGCGGCGGAAGAGTCCGCCGCCGGCAGCGCTTCAGGCCGCACTGCGGCGGGCTCTCCGCGTCCGCCGTCCAGGCCGGCCGCCCGGCTCCAGCCGCACCAGGCCAGGGCGTGCAGCGTCGATACGCCGCAGACGGGCACCTTCCAGGCCCAGGCCAGCGACTTGGCCGCCGTAACCGCGATCCGGGTTCCGGTGTAGGAGCCCGGGCCGATGCCGACGGCAATCCCGGCCAGCTTCGGGCCGGACGTGCGGCTCGCGGACAGCGCCTCTCCGATCAGCGGCAGCAGGTGCACCGAATGGTTCCGCTCGCCGGCCGCGTTGATCTCATGCAGCGTCCGCCCGCTCTCCGTCACGGATACGCCGAGCACGGCCGTGGCCGTATCCAGCGCCAAAAGCCGCTTGCGCGGCTCGCTTTTGTCATCATTCATCATGGCTTGCTCCATTCTCTCCCAGACTGCGGCAAATCTCCGCATGGGCTTCTCCGTATCCGGTCAGCGTAATGCTGCGCTCCTGCGGTCCCGTCGTCTCGATGGCGATCCGCAGACACTCGGCGGGCATCAGATCCCTTATCAGGGTACTCCACTCCACCAGACACACGCCTTCCCCGTAAAAGTATTCCTCCAGCCCCAGCTCATCCGCCTCTTCCGGCGACAGCCGGTACACATCCATATGATACAGCGGAAGCCGTCCCGCGTATTCTTTAATAATGGTGAAGGTCGGACTGCTGACGACGCCGCGCACGCCGAGACGGCGGGCGAAGCTCTGCGAGAACGCGGTCTTGCCTGCGCCCAGATCGCCGTCGAGGCCGATGATACAGCCCGGGAACGCCAGATCGGCCACCGCCGCAGCCAGCCGCTCCGTATCCTCCGGACCGCCGGAAGCCGCCGTATAGCTGCTCTTCTCCATGGCGATTTCCCACCCCTGCCTGTATAATAACTGCTTCTTCCTCTATACGGAACATTCATCTTATTATATCGGGATGCCCTCTAAGCCGCAAGGAAACCGCGTTAAGACAGCTTTGTCCTGCTCTGCGAGCTTGCAGCGCACAAAAAAGGCCCTGTGTCCGGACAGAGCCTCCCTTGTCTCTTGGGGCCGAGCTTCCCCCAACGCCCTCATTCATTCCGCGTTTCAGCGTTTCTCTTCCTCCAGCCGGTCTACGCCGACCGTATGCGTATTGGTTGGCCGGGAGCCGACCTGCACCGTCGCCATGCCGTTCGCCGCATCCACCTGCTCGATCCAGACGGGCTCGCCGTCCAGCTTCACCGCGATGTTATCCCGCGAATTCAGAATATCCTGCGCACGCTGCACATCCATTGTTGACCCCTCCTTATTTATGGATAAAAATCATCATCGTCCTCCGGTTCGCCGATCGTATCCCCGGCGTCCAGCCGCATCGCTTCCGGTTCATCGGCTTCGTCTTCCGGCGCCGTCAGCGCCTCCCAGTCGACCAGACCTGCCGGAATGCCCGGCATCCGCTCTTCCTCCCGGCTCATACGCCTTCCTCTCCCGGCCGCCCGGCCGTCGATCGCCTCCTGCCTGCGCAAGAAGCGGGATGCCTTCTAGTCTGTCCCCGCCCCGGCTCGGGTATTCGCAGGATTAACGGCCCCCCGGGTCCGGATATACTAAGCCGAAGCGAAGCGCACGGCACGTGCCCGCACCATCCACAGCAGAGGAGGTTGTACGTCATGCATACCGTCTGGAAAGGGGCGATCAGCTTCGGTCTGGTCCATGTCCCGGTCAAAATGTTCTCGGCCACCGAAGATAAGGATATTTCGCTGCGCTATATCCATAAGGAATGCGGCAGTCCGCTCTCTTATGTGCGCAAATGCCCCGTGTGCGACAAGGAGGTCGGCTGGGAAGAGATCGGCAAGGGCTATGAGTACGAGAAAGGCAAATTCGTTCTGTTCGACAAGGAAGAACTGGAGCAGCTGACCGAGGAGAGCAGCAAGAACATTGCGATTCTGGATTTCGTCGATTTGAAGGAGATTGATCCGATTTATTTTCAGAAGACCTACTACCTGTCTCCCGACCAGGCCGGTTCGGGCGCTTATCTGCTGCTGATGGAGGCGATGCGGCAGACCGGCAAGATCGGAATCGCCAAGATTTCCATCCGTTCCAAAAGCAGTCTCGCCGCCATCCGCGTGCTGGACGAGTGCCTTGCGATCGAGACGATCTTCTACCCCGACGAGGTCCGTCCGGTCTCGCAGGTTCCCGGTCTGCCGGAGGCCCGGGCGGTTAACGACAAGGAACTCGATATGGCCAAAATGCTGATTGACCAGCTCTCCACCCCGTTCGAGCCCGGCAAGTATACCGACGATTACCGTCAGCGGATGCTGGACCTCATCTCTGCGAAGGTCGCTGGCGAGGAATTCCATGTCGCGCCAGCCCGCCAGGAGAGCAACGTCATCGACCTGATGGCCGCCCTTCAGGCCAGCATCGAAGCGGCCCAGGCCCCGGCCATTCCGACCGATCCGGGACGGGCGGCCGGCGCGGGAAGCGGCGCAGCAGGAGCAGCCGGAGCCAAGCGCCGGAGCGCCGGTAAACGGACGGCGGCCGGCGCAGCGGCAGGTGCGGCAACAGGCGCAGGAGCAGGTGCGGCGGGAATGGCCGCCGGAGCGGATGCCGGGGCGGGAGCCGCGCAGCCGGGGGCCGCTGACGCTGCGCAGGCTGCCCCGGGCGCGAGTACGGGCGCCAGTGTGCCGGTAATCGCGCCCAAGACGCCGAAGCGCCGGAGCAGCAAAGCGAAGAAGACGATATCATAAGGGCGCCCGGTTGCCGGGATCGTCCAAAACGGAGAGGAGGAGAATGGCTATGCCCAAGACGCCGATTGCGGAAGCGGGTGTCTTGTCTTTTCCAGCCGTCAAGCCGTTCGAGCCCGTTCTGGCAGAAGTTCCTCCCCAGGGCCCCGAGTGGATCGCCCAGATTAAATGGGACGGCGTCCGCATGCTGGCCTGCCGGGACGGAAACGGCGCGGAACTGGTCAACCGCCGGGGCAACCGGCGAACGGCGCAGTATCCGGAGCTGGCCGACATTGCCGCCTACTGCCGGGCCGAATCGGTCATTCTCGACGGAGAGATTATCGCGCTGAGCGAAGGCAAGCCTTCTTTTCATGAAGTGATGCGGCGGGACGGGGCGCGGACGGAGGCTTCTATCCGCTCCGCTTCCCGCCAGGTGCAGGTCATCTACATGGTGTTCGATATTCTGTACCGCGGCGGCGTCTGGCTGACCGACCGGCCGCTCGCGGAGCGCCAGAAGATTCTGCAGGAGACGCTTCGTCCTCACCCGCATGTGCAGGCCGTCCCGAGCTACCCGGACGGGGCCGGTCTGCTCGAAGCTGCGCGAAGCCAGTCGCTGGAGGGCATCGTCTGCAAAGACCTCGGCAGCCGCTATGCGCCGGGCGGCAAGGATGCCCGCTGGCGCAAGATCAAGCTGCTCTCCGACGTTACAGCAGTCGCCGGGGGCGTTACCTTCCGCGACGGGATTGTCAACGCCCTGCTGCTGGGCTTGTATGACGAAGCCGGCCGGCTGCATTACATCGGCGACGCCGGCTCCGGGCGCCTGACCGCAGCCGATTGGCGCGAATTGACCGCGCTTGCCCATTCCATGGCCGCCGACCGTATGCCGTTCGTCTCGCCGCCCGTCCGGGCCAAAGGGAAAGCGATGTGGGTCCGGCCCGAGCTGGTATTCAAGCTTCACTTCCTGGAATGGAATGCTTCCGGAACCATGCGCCAGCCGGTCATCCAGTGCCGTTTGAATCTGCCGCCATCCGCCTGTACGCTGGACCAACGGCCAGGTCCGGCGGGGCCGCTGGTTTAGGAACCTATAGCCCCCTGGTTCTTCCACCCGCGGCTCTCCGGCGGCGTGCTGCCCGGTTCTTCACCCACGACGTCTCCGGCGCTGCTGCTCGGTTCTTCCACCCGCGGCGTCTCCGGCGCTGCTGCTGCCCGGTTCTTCTTGCCCGCGGCAGTGAACGGCGGTGCTCCGCGTTTATCGCATCCTTGTCTGTAAGGAGGAATCACTCATGCCGACCGGAGTCAAAGGCACGATCGAGATCAACGGACACACCGTTGACATTACTAACCCAGACAAGCCTCTCTGGCCTGAGATGGGTATCACCAAAGCCATGTATTTGCAAAAACTGGCCGCGCTTGCGCCTTACCTGCTTCGCTACTGCGAAGGCAGGCTGCTGACCGTGATCCGCTACCCGCATGGGGAGGGCGGCATGTCCTTTTACCAGAAGAACGCCCCCGAACCGAGACCGGATTATATCTCCACCTATCTGCACGAAGGTATCCGCTATATGATTCTGGACAGTCTGCCCGCCCTGCTCTGGCTCGGCAATCAGGCCGCGCTGGAGTTCCATCCCTCGCTGCACCGGGCGGGGAGCCCGCTCCCCTGCGAGTGGATGATTGATCTCGATCCGTCCCGCGATGTCGAGCCCCGGATTATGGAAGCCGCGGCCATCGTTGGGGAGGCGCTGCACTCGCTCGGCCTGGCCTCCGTCCCCAAAACCTCCGGAGCCACCGGCGTCCAGATTATCGTGCCGATCTCTCCGGGCATCACCTTTGACGAGTTGCGGGAGATTGGGCTCTTCCTCGGCCGATTCGTTACCGAGAAGCATCCGCATTTGTTCACGCTGGAACGGCTCAAGAAGCACCGCGGCGACAACATCTACTTCGATTATCTCCAGCATTACGGCGGCAAAACGCTGGCCGCGCCCTACACCCCCCGCGCCCGCCCCCGGGCGACCGTCTCCACCCCGCTGACCTGGGAGGAGGTCCGCCGCAACGTCTCCCCGCTCGACTACCATCTGCTCAATATCGAAGCCCGGCTCGCCTCCGTCGGCGATCTTCTGGCGACTCTTCCGCCGCAGCCGGTCGAGCTGGTGATCCGGGCGTTGAAGGGACGGCGGTAGGGTTAGGGTTAGGGTTAGGGTTAGGGTTAGGGTTAGGGAGAGAACGGGAAATTTCCGGAAGCTGCAAGAAGGCTAAAGAGCACGGAAACGTACTGTCAAGGTACAGAACTTACGAGGCTTGCTCCATGAGGGCATAGCAGGCAAGTACAGGAATTCCGCGATGCACCGCTGCATTAAGAGCCAAAATAGCCAAAATACGCTTCGTGAACGGCGACGTTTATATACGAGAATGCTCCGGAAGGACAGCGCACCATCTGGGCATAAGCATGCCTTTATGCAGGCACGGAGCGGTTGCACCGGGACCCAGGATTTGTGCCGGGGCTTTCCGGCAGGTATAATCGGTAGGAGACAGACGTGAAGCACACGCCGCTTTGAGCGACCCCACCCGGTATTCATAGGCCGGGGGGCGGAAGCCGGAGCGGCTTTTTTGCGGACAATTTGAACGGCTGGGATCGGTTGAAACGGAGAGGAGCAGAGGGAATGCCGAAGTTCGAGACGGAGTATGAGTTATGGCTGGAACGGCAGTTGGACGCCGAGAACAATCTGCGGCGCAGGGAACTTCTTGAGCGGGGGCTGGGTCACGGAACCGTGGAATTTTTGCGGCGCGTATGGTTTCCGGCGGTCGGGAATTTGGAGCATCTGCATGCGGAATGGGAGGTGCGTGATTTTCAGGGAGGATACCGCTATGTAGACCTTGCGTACATGCCCCACGGCTGCAAGGGCGGTATTGAAATTCAAGGCTATGGATCGCATGCGCGCGATCTGGATGTCCGCCGGTTCAAGGATCTGTGCCGCAGGCACTGCCTGCTTGCGCTGGACGGTTGGACCTTTCTGCCGATTGCCTATCCTTCCATCGTCGATGAACCCAAGCTGTGCCAGCAGCTAATCCTCGCTTTTATCGGCCGATTCGTGGCTTCAGGCCCCGGGTCCTCTCTGTCCTGTCTGGAAGCCGAGACGCTGCGGTACGCCCGAAGAGTGCTGCGGCCCTTTGCGCCGGGCGAGCTTGCGCTGCATCTGAACGTAACGAACCGGCATGCGCGGCGTATCCTCCAGCGCCTGAGAGAGCGCCAGCTCGTAGAAGCGGCTGCCGGCAGCGAGCGCATTCGCACCTATCGGCTGACCGAGTAGTGCCGGGTGGGGCTAAGTAGCGCAGCCTAGTGCCCATGATGTAGAGCAGCTTAGTGATACCAGTAGTGATCTGTCGTGATCTGTCGTGGCCAGTAGTGTTGATTATTGTACAGTAGTGGCCAGTATACTGAGTAATTCGGAGTAGTGCCGAGTAGTTCCGAGTAGTGCGGAGTAGCGCGGAGTAGTTCCGAGTAGTGCGGAGTAGCGCGGAGTAGTTCCGAGTAGTGCGGAGTAGTGCCCAGTGGTGCGGAGTAGTGCGGAGTAGTGCCCAGTGGTGCGGAGTAGTGCGGAGTAGTGCCCAGTGGTGCGGAGTAGTGCGGAGTAGTGCCCAGTGGTGCGGAGTAGTGCGGAGTAGTGCCCAGTGGTGCGGAGTAGTGCGGAGTAGTGCCCAGTGGTGCGGAGTAGTGCGGAGTAGTTCCGAGCAGTGGTGACGAGTGCTCTGTTAATGGAGGTATTACCTAGTCGTATGAAGTAATGTGAGTTGCTTAGAATTGGAGGTTAGTCGCATTCTTGACGAGAGTCTACTGATCATCCGGACCCTAGAGACCTTATTTTGCTCTAAAATGCCGAATTATACGGGTATGCGGACACAGGAGACCTTATTCTTCTACTCATCGCCCGGTTTCAGGACGTAGTACCGGAATAAGGTCTCTCATGTCCGCTAACTCACATTTTATGGCGTTTTTGGGCTAAATAGCGTCTCCTGTGTCCGCATTGTACAGGGATTGCAGGATAAGGGACAAGCAAGGCCTTGGTAAGGGGAACAAGTCGGCGAAACTCTTGGTACTGGGCGCTGCTGCACAATGGGCTTACTGAACAGCAGCGGTGGAGCAGCAAGACAGGTGGTGCGGGCAGCGAGACAGGTGGCACCGGCGGCAGATCGTGATGCGGCGCGGGTCCGCATCATTCGAGACGCCCGTGCCTTGAGGCGTTGCCGGTAGTCCCGGGCCTATGTGATGCGTCCGCAATACTTGAGGTGCGCGTTCTGCCTGGCGCTCCCGGCGGATTATGCCGGTCCACCCACGGAGAACGAACAAGCCCGCGGTCTGCGAGACCGCGGGCTTGTGTTCGTTTTGGGCCGTTCGCTCTCGGCCTGCTCGCCTCTCGAGCCGTTCGCTTTCGGCTTGCTCGCCTCTCCGCCTGCTCGTCTCTCGATCCGTTCGCTCTCGGCTTGCTCGCCTCTCGGCCTGCGCGCTTCTCGATCCGCTCGCTTTTGGCCCATTCACCTCACGGCTTGTGCGCCTGCCGGGCCGCGTCACCTCTCGGCTTGCACGCCTCTCAAGCCTCCGCGCCTGCCAGGCCACCGCGCCTCTCAGGCCGCGGCACCGCCCAGCCTCCAAACCTTTCGACCCGCTCATTCATCAGGCTGCCCGCAGCGCTAATGAATCGCCTTCTTCTTGAACCGCCCGCCCTTGACGTCGTGGATATTGCCGACCGCCACAAAGGCGTCGGAATCCCAGTCCTCCACAATGGCCTTCATCTTGGCTTCTTCCAGGCGGGTGATGACAACGAAAATCACCTTCTTGTTCTCGCCCGAGAAGCCGCCCTCGCCTTCGAGGTAGGTGACGCCGCGGCCCAGCCGCTCCGTCAGCGCCTCGCCGATATCGCGGTACTTGTCGCTGATAATCCAGACCGATTTGGACTGGTCGAGGCCTTCGAGCGTAACATCGATCATTTTGAATGCAATGTAGTAAGCGATAAGAGAGAACATGGCGTTATTCCAGCCGAATACGAACCCGGCTCCGCTGAGAATAAAGAAGTTGAAGAACATAACGACTTCGCCGACCGAGAACGGCAGACGCTTGGATATGAGAATCGCGACGATTTCCGTACCATCCAGAGACCCGCCGTAACGGACCACAAGTCCGACGCCGACGCCCAGAATCACTCCGCCGAAAACGGCGGCCAGCAGCGGCTCTACGGTAATAGGTTTCACAGGATGCAGCAGCTGAGTGCCGATGGACATGACCACGACAGCGTACAGCGTGGACAGCGCGAAGGTTTTGCCGATTTGTTTATAGCCGATAACAAGAAAGGGTAGATTTAAGAGGGTCAGCAGAAGACCCAAAGGGATATCGAAAATATGCGACAGGATAATGGAGATGCCTGTAATCCCGCCGTCGATCAATGAATTCGGTACGAGGAAAATTTCAAGAGCAACGGCCATCATAGCCGCCCCGATGGTCATCATTACGATCCGCTGCGCGAAAAGGGCCTTTTTGACGGCTCCTGACTTCTGCGGCCTTACGCGGTTGCCTTCTGTAAATGTGTGTGGATTCATAGCCATAGAACTCCCCCTATATCACCAGATTAATTGTGTACACAACTAATTATATCACACTTCCCCCCGTAAATTCGAATTAAAGGCTAAATAAGCTTGAAAAAGCTCGTTTTCAGCATAATTGTTGAAGTTTCCCATCTTTCTCTACAGCAGCGGGGCTAAGAGTCCGCAAATCTCTTCTTTAAGCCGGTCCTTGAACGGCCGCTGCCGGAACCGCTCCGGCTCTATCGGCTCGCTGTCCTCCAGATCCTGCCGGAACGCTTCGGCCAATTCTCCGATTCGTTCGGGACTGAACAGCAGCGCAATCAGCTCGAAATTCGTATACAGGCTTCGCATATCCAGATTGGCGCTGCCCACTGAAGCCGCCGTCTCATCGATGATCCATACTTTGGCATGCAGAAAACCCTTGCGGTACCGGTAGAAACGGACCCCCGCATCCAGAAGTTCTTCCACCTTCGATAAGGTTGCGTACTTGACCAGCTTGCCGTCGGCAACGCCCGGCAGAAGAATTCGGACGTCCACCCCTTTCAGCACAGCCGTCTTGATCTGAAGCGCCAGCGCCTGATCGGGTACAAAATAAGGCGTCGCGATCCACAGCCGCGACTTCGCCACAGAGAAGGCCGCCGATAACAGAGCCGGCAGCGCCTGCAAATCCTGATCGGGTCCGCTCGCAACAATCTGGACCGCTTCTCCGCCCTTCAGCCCGTGCGGGGGGAACAGACGGGGATGAAGAAGCTGCTCGCCGGCGGCGATCCTCCAGTCCCGAAGAAAGACGCGCTGGGAAGCATAGACTGCATCTCCGGTCATCTCCAGAAATGTATCGCGCCAGCAGCCCAGCTTCGGATCTCCCCCGAGATATTCATCGCCAATATTCAGTCCGCCGGTAAAAGCAATGCTCCCGTCTACCACCAGAATTTTGCGGTGATTGCGGTAATTGACCGCCCCTGCCGGAAGAGCCAGCGCGACCGGCAGGAAGAGATGAACCTTGACCCCTGCTGCCCGAAGCCCGTCCAGAAAGGATCGGCCCAGCTTCCGGGACCCGGTGCCATCCAGCAGCAGCCTTACCTTGACGCCCTGCCGCGCCTTGCGGATCAGCGCGGACCGGAACCGCTTCCCCGACCCGTCATCCCGGATAATGTACATCTCCAGATGAATATGCTCCTGTGCGCTCTCTATCGCCTCCAGCATCCGGTCATATGCCGTCTCCGCCGACGGCAGCACGCGGCTGCCGCTGCCTCTGGTGACCGGGTTGCCGCAGAGCCGCAGCAGCAGGCCAAGCAGTTCCGGGCAGCCATCCAGGCCCGGATTTCCTGTTCCCCCGGAAGCCGGGGCCGTGATTATGCGCAGCGGGAGCGTTTCGCTCCCGGCTGCTCGCTTCCGCTCCTCGCAGGCCCGGCGCAGTCTGATTCCCCGCCGCCGGTAGGGCCATTCCAGCGCCGCATAGAGGAACAAGCCGAACAGCGGGAAGATCAGGATCAGGAAGATCCAAGATATTGCCCGCTCCGGCCGCCGGTATTCCACCAGAAACACGACTGCAAGCTGAATCCATAGCCATATGAGAAGAAGTGCAAGAATTGTCATGTCCCATGCCTCCCGTGTCTCGGTGCCTCCGTCCGGTATATACAGGTGTTGCCGAATCCGCTCTCCTTTATTCAGCCGGGGGGTGGCATGAGCGGAAGCGGAACGGAATACATAACTAATACAAGCCGCATACGCCAGAAAGGAGCCGCCATGAAGTCTGTTCCTTCTTCGCCCATAACGGTACTCATTCTGGGGGACGCCGATCGTCCGCTCAGGCAGTTCCGCATCAGCCGCTCGCTGGCGGTCATCCTCCCGGCCGCCGCTGTGCTGTCGATATCCAGCCTCGTTACCTCTATGCATTACCATGCCGAAGCCGCCATGCACCGTCTGGAGTCTCAGGCCGCCTCTGTGGAGCTGGAGAACCGGCTGCTCACTGCCCAATCGGCCGGCAAGGATCAGAGACTCGCTGCCCTGCGCGCAGAGGTAAGCGATCTGTCGCAGGAATGCTCCCGGCTTCGCGCCGGCCTGGAACGCATGGACGGGCTGGAAGAACGGCTGGGAAAGATCACGGGCGCCGAAGATTCGTCCGGATCCGTCCGGCCTGAATCGCCCGGGGATACCCGTCCGGCGGATTTCCCTGCCACCCATGAAGCTCCGGAAGGGATGGCGGGGCAGACCCCGGATACCGCCCGGCAGGTAATCGTCCGCATCGGCTCGTTCAGCGCCCGGTTGCCGGCGGTCTCTGCCGGCTTCGCAGCAGAGACCGGAAGCTATACAGCCGCCTACGAGACGGAAGAGAGCCGGAAGCTTGGCGAAGTCCGCGACGATCTGGAGGAATTGCGCCTCCTTCTGGACGAGGTGGCCAACCGCATGGCTGCCGCCGTGGCCGCCGGAGAATCCGCTCTGGAACAGAAGAACCGGACCGCTTCTGCGGTCTGGCCGACGCCGTCCCGGATCATTTCTTCCAGCTTCGGTACCCGTACCGACCCGTTCAACGGCACCTCTGCCTTTCATTCCGGCTTGGACATAGCCGGGAATGCGGGCGATCCCGTCTTCGCCGCACTGGACGGCACAGTGCTTCAGGCGGAAGAGAATCCATCTCGTGGCCGGTATCTTGTACTGGACCACGGCAACGGGCTGCATACCTGGTATATGCATCTGAGCCGTTTGGAGGTCAAGGCCGGAGCCGCCGTCCGCCGGGGAGAGGTGATCGGACGGCTCGGAAGCACTGGAAGGAGCACAGGGCCGCATCTGCATTTTCAGGTCGAGAAGAAGAATACGCCCGTGAATCCGCTCGCCTATCTGGACGCCGCCGGACCATGAGCGTATCGAAACGGCGGACAGCACCAAAACACCCGTTCCAAGACCGGCAGTCGGTCTGGAGCGGGTGTAAAGGACGGAACCGGATGGGGCCGCTGTTTAGGCCGCCACGTCTCTTTTGGAGAAGACCAGCCAGGAGATCAGCATGAAGACCAGGTAGTAGACCGCCAGAACCGCGGCCGAGAAGCCGATTGTTACGCCTCCGGGGCCTGTACTCGAGTTCATGTACATTTGCAGATCCAAGTGGTTGAACAGCAGGTATTTGGCCCAGCCGTAATGGTCCGGGTTAAAGATTGCAATAATGATTCCGTTCGCGAAGATCAGGAACAGGGACAGGCCAATCGACAGCCCGCTGGCCCGGAACACGCTGGACACCATAAAGGCAAGCGCCGCCGTGATGAACAACTGCACATAGGAGCAGGCTATGCTCGTCAGCATGTAGGTTGCCGGAGTCCAGTCGCCCTTCGTGTATCTGGTAATATCTCCGGTCTTGAACAGCAGAAACGAGGTTCCTAGGGCGAATACCGCCAGCAGCACCGTCGTCAGCAGACTGAACAGCACGACTGACAAATATTTGGACAGCAGGATTTTGGAACGGCTCCAGGGACGGATCAGCAGCAGCTTGATCGTTCCCCAAGAGAATTCCCCTGCGACCATATCCGAAGCGATAATGACCGTAAAGATGGAGTTCAGGAAGAACAGGACGCTCATCGTCATCTCGAAGCTCTCCCAGCGGCCCGGCCGGTTCCCGACGTCGCTCGCTGTATAGAACAGAACCGGAAGCGCAATGCCCAGCAGTACAAGCAGCGCCAGCATCACCCAAGTCCGGATACGGCTGTAGACTTTGATATTCTCGTTATGTAGCAGCGATGCAAAATTACCCAATGCCCTCACCTCCGGTCATTTGCAAAAATTGATCTTCCAGCGACACGGTCAACTCGCGGATCGCATACACCCGGAAGCCGGCATGGACCAGCCTTGCGTTCAGTTCCGGGATATCGGCTCTTGCAGCGGACAAGGTAACGCCTTCCGCTCCGGCTGTACCGCCGATCAGCGCTGCGGCTTCTTCGGGACGGTCCACTTCGAACCGGATATTGCGGGCCGCTTCAGCTGCGCCTTCCTCTTCCTTCAGCGACCGGACATCGACCAGATGACCGTTCTGAATAATTGCGACCGTATCGCACATCAGCTCCATCTCCGACAGCAGATGGCTGGATACGAAGACTGTCGTCCCTTCCTCCCGGCACAATCGGCGCAGATAATCGCGCAGCTCGCGGATGCCCTGCGGATCGAGGCCATTCGTCGGCTCGTCCAGAATCAGCAGCTTCGGCCGGTGCAGAAGCGCCTGGGCGACGCCCAGCCGCTGGCGCATGCCGAGCGAGTAGGTCTTGACTTTGTCATGGATTCGGCTCCCGAGTCCGACCAGCGCCACCACTTCGTCTACCCGCTTCTTGTCGACCCCTTTGACCATGCGGGCGTATTGAAGCAGATTCTGGTAGCCGGTCAGAAACTTGTACATCTCCGGGTTCTCGACAATAGCTCCGATCCGGGTGATCGCCTGCTCGAAGTTCCGGCGGATGCTCTGCCCGTCGATCAGAATGTCTCCCTCGGTAATCGAGATCAGTCCAACCATCATGCGGATCGTCGTCGTTTTGCCGGCGCCGTTGGGACCCAGAAATCCGAACACCTGTCCTTTCGGGATATCCAGGGTAAGACCATTGACCAGCGTCTTCGAGCCGATCTTCTTGGTCACGCCCTTCAGTTGGGCTACGAACTGCCTGTTCTCTTCTGCGTGCTGCATGTCTCCGCTCACTCCCCTCTCTGTGTGTCTTATTCTTCTTCCTCTCCTTAGACGGCCAAGCAGAGCCTCAACCCTGCATCGCCACTCTTGTTACGAGGAATTCCGCCATGAGGTTCCAGAAAAAAGAAAAAAACCGCAGCAATCCTTACGGAATTGCTGCGATTCTCCTGTCTCGGCTTTAAGGCCCTCTCTCCTCGGATCAGCCGCCGACGCGGGCCAGCTCTCTCATGTTCGCTTCGAAAGCGGCCATCAGCGCGGCTTCGCCGGTAAGGCCGGTCTCCTGAACCTTGCGAATCTGGCTCAACATCCGCTTGTAGTCCTTCGGAATGACACGGACGAAGCTTGGCAGGTTCTCCTGCCAGTTCGCCAGCACACGGCTTCCCAGGGCGCTGCCGGTCAGCTCGGCGTGACGGGCAATCATGTCCTGCAGCTCCTGCGCCTCTTCTTCATCCTCGACACGTTCCAGAAGGACCATCTCCAGGTTACAGCGGCCGACAAAGCTGTTGTCCGGATCGTAGACGTAGGCAATGCCGCCCGACATTCCCGCCGCGAAGTTGCGGCCGGTTCCGCCCAGGACGACTACGCGTCCGCCGGTCATGTATTCGCAGCCGTGGTCGCCCACGCCTTCGACAACGACCTTCGCGCCGGAGTTGCGGACTGCGAAGCGTTCGCCGGCAATTCCGCTGATGTAGGCTTCTCCGCCGGTTGCCCCGTAGAACGCCGTGTTGCCGATAATAATATTCTCTTCTGCGGCAAAAGTAGCCTGCGGCGAAGGCTTCACGATCAGCTTGCCGCCGGACAATCCCTTGCCGACATAGTCGTTGGAGTCGCCTTCGACCGTAATCGTAATTCCCTTCGGCACAAAGGCTCCCAGACTCTGCCCGGCCGAACCGCTGAAGTTCAGACGGATCGTATCCTCAGGCAGACCGGCCGCTCCGTACTTGCGCGTGACTTCGCTGCCCAGAATTGTGCCGACGGCGCGGTTGACGTTCGTGATCGGCAGCGACGCTTCGACGGCCGCGCCGTTCTCGATGGCCGGAGCCGCGATGGCGAGCAGTTGAGACATATCGAGCGTCTCTTCCAGGCCGTGGTTCTGGGTCTTGGTGCGGTGACGGGTGCTGCCTTCCGGCAGCTCCGGCGTATGCAACAGTCCCGACAGATCCACGCCCTTCTTCTTCCAGTGATAAGAAGCCTGAACCGCATCGAGGCAGTCCGTCCGTCCTACCATCTCCTCGATCGTCCGGAAGCCGAGGCTTGCCATGATCTCGCGGAGATCCTGGGCCACGAAGGTCATGAAGTTGACCACATGCTGCGGATCGCCGGTGAAGTTGCGGCGAAGCTCCGGATTCTGCGTGGCTACGCCCACCGGACAAGTATCCATCTGGCAGACGCGCATCATGATGCAGCCGACCGCCACGAGCGGAGCCGTCGAGAAGCCGTACTCCTCGGCCCCCAGCAGGGCTGCAACCGCCAGGTCGCGGCCGCTCAGCATCTTGCCGTCCGTCTCCAGAACCACACGGTCGCGCAGGTTGTTCAGCATCAGGGTCTGATGCGTCTCGGCAAGCCCCAGCTCCCAGGGCAGACCGGCATGGCGGATCGAGTTCATCGGCGATGCGCCGGTACCGCCGTCATAGCCGCTGATCAGGATGATGTCGGCACGGCCCTTGGCAACGCCTGCGGCGATCGTGCCTACGCCGACTTCGGATACGAGCTTGACGTTGATATTGGCACGGGGATTGGCATTCTTCAGATCATAGATCAGCTCTGCCAGATCCTCGATGGAATAGATGTCATGATGCGGCGGAGGCGAAATCAGACCTACGCCTGCTGTCGAGCCGCGAACCTCGGCGACCCAAGGATACACCTTGCGGCCCGGAAGCTGTCCGCCTTCGCCCGGCTTGGCGCCCTGCGCCATCTTGATCTGAATCTCGTCGGCGTTCACCAGATAGTTCGACGTGACGCCGAAGCGGCCCGACGCGACCTGCTTGATCGCACTGCGGCGGGAGTCGCCGTTGGCATCGGGAATGAAGCGGGCCGGGTCCTCGCCGCCTTCGCCGGTGTTGCTCTTGCCGCCGATGCGGTTCATGGCAATCGCCAGCGTCTCATGCGCTTCCTTGCTGATGGAGCCGAACGACATGGCTCCTGTCTTGAAGCGTCTCATGATCGCTTCCACCGGCTCGACTTCTTCCAGCGGAACCGGCTCGCCCGCCGGCTTAAGCTGCAGCAGAGACCGCAGGGTCATATGCTTCTGGCTCTCGCCTTGGACAAGCGCCGCGTATTTCTTGTACAGCCCGTAATCTCCGCTTCGCACGGATTGCTGCAGCAGATGGATCGTCTGCGGGTTGAACAGATGTTCTTCCCCGTCGCTGCGCCATTGGTACTCACCGCCCGAATCGAGCACCTTGTCGGTGCCGTCCTTCTCGGAGAAGGCGCGTCTGTGATGGGAGAGCGCTTCGGCGGCCACTTCTTCGAGGCCGATGCCTCCAATTCGGGACGGCGTCCAGGTGAAGTAGCGGTCCACGAATTCGGCTTTCAGTCCGACCGCCTCAAAAATCTGGGCGCCGCGGTACGACTGGATCGTCGAAATGCCCATCTTGGACAAAATCTTGACGACGCTCTTCGTCGCCGCCTTGATATAGTTCTTGACCGCCTTCTCATGCGAGATGCCGCGCAGGAGCCCCTGGCTGATCATGTCATCCAGGCTCTCAAAGGCCAGATACGGATTGACAGCGCTGACGCCGTAGCCAAGCAGCAGCGCGTAGTGGTGCACTTCACGCGGCTCTCCGGATTCCAGCAGAATCGTTACCCGGGTACGCGTACCCTGACGGATCAGATGGTGGTGCAGGCTGGAGACGGCCAGCAGCGCCGGTACAGCCGCATTGTCCTTGTCTACGCCGCGGTCGGACAGAATCAGAATGTTATGGCCCTTCTCGATTACGCGGTCCGCCGCTTCGTTCAGACGATCCAGCGCGAGGCGCATGCCCTCTGCGCCCAGCTCGGCCGGAAATAGAATCGGGATGGTCATCGACTTGAAGCCGGCACGGCGAACATGGCGGATCTTGGCGAAATCCTCATTCGAGAGAATCGGCGTATCCAGCGCAATCTGGCGGCAGCTCTCCGGCTCCGGCTTCAGCAGGTTGCGTTCCGGGCCGATTGTTGTCGTCGTCGAGGTGACCAGTTCTTCGCGGATCGCGTCGATCGGCGGATTGGTTACCTGGGCGAACATTTGTTTAAAATAGTTGTATAAACGCTGCGGACGGTCGGACAGCACCGCAAGCGGCGCGTCATAGCCCATCGAACCCACCGCTTCGGCGCCCGTTGAGGCCATCGGCTCCAGCACCTTGCGCAGATCTTCGAACGTATAGCCGAAGGACTGCTGCAGCTGCTGGACGTTGTCATGCTTCGGATTCGGCAGTTCCGGCGCGTCCGGAAGCTCATCCAGACTGATGAGATGCTCGTCGAGCCAATCCCGGTACGGATGTTCGGACGCAATCTTGGCCTTCACTTCCTCATCGGAAATGATACGGCCTTCCTTCGTGTCGACCAGCAGCATGCGGCCCGGTCTCAGGCGGTCCTTGTAGAGCACGTTCTCCGGCGGAATATCCAGGACGCCCGCTTCGGAGGACAGCACAATCAGGTCATCCTTCGTTACATAATAGCGCGACGGGCGCAGTCCGTTGCGGTCAAGAATCGCGCCGATCTGGATACCGTCCGTGAAGCCCATGGCGGCCGGGCCGTCCCACGGCTCCATCAGCGTGCTGTGATACTCATAGAATGCCTTCTTCTTCTCGTCCATGGTCTCATGGTTGCTCCAAGGCTCAGGGACCATCATCATCGCTACATGCGGGAGCGAGCGTCCGCTGAGGTAGAGGAATTCAAACGTGTTGTCGAACATCCCTGTGTCGGAACCGTCGGGATTGATGACCGGCTTGATCTTCTCCAGATCCTGGCCGAACACTTCGCTCTTGAAGAGCGACTGCCGGGCATGCATCCAGTTCACATTGCCGCGCAGAGTGTTGATCTCGCCGTTATGAATCATGAACCGGTACGGATGCGCGCGTTCCCAGCTCGGGAACGTATTCGTACTGAAGCGGGAGTGGACAAGCGCAATGGCCGATTCAAAAGCTTCGTTCTGGAGATCGAGATAGAACTGGCCGACCTGTACGGTCGTCAGCATGCCCTTGTAGACGATCTTGCGGCAGGACAGGCTGGGCAGGTAGAAAGACTCGCCTTCTTCCACTTCGGCTTTGTAGCGGATGGCAAGCTCGGCCCGCTTGCGGATTACATAGAGCTTGCGTTCAAAGGCAAGTTCGTCCCGAAGATCTTCGGACCGGCCGATGAACACTTGGCGTACATAAGGCTTGGCCGCCTTGGCGGTCTTGCCCAGCATCTCATCGAAGGTAGGCACATCGCGGAAGCCGAGCAGCGTCTGGCCTTCCTCGGCGACAATGTTCGCCAGAATGGCTTCGTGCGCGGCACGGACGGTTTCGTTGTGAGACAGGAAGATCATGCCGACGCCGTAATGGCCCGGTTCCGGCAGTTCAAACCCGAGCGCCGCCGCCTCTGCCGAGAAGAAGCGGTGCGGAATCTGAATCATGATGCCGGCGCCGTCGCCGGAGTTCGGCTCGCTTCCCTGCCCGCCGCGATGCTCCATATTGATCAGCATCGTCAGGGCGTTCTGGACGATATCGTGCGAGGGCTTCCCTTTGATATGGGCCACAAAGCCCATTCCGCAAGCATCTTTCTCAAACTGGGGATCATAAAGGCCTTGTTTGGGCGGCAATTCGGTATGTCTCATCGTACGCAACCTTTCTATAATAAAGTGGGGCATTATTAATAATTATTCAGTTGAAGATTGGTTATATCATTTTATCATCGACCTAACATGAGCGCAATTTAAAGTTTTTTATGAGTTTGATTAACAACCGTTTTTGCGACACAGCTTTAATGGGCAAAAGCTTAAAAAATCTATACCGTGAATATTTATGCATTACTTGCGAATAAGGACTTATGCAATGTAAGCGTTTAAAACCAACTTCGGGCAGAATCTCACATGTCTAAAACGCTTTCATTATAAATGCAAATCAAAAAGCGTCCCCGAAGGGACGCTTTTATCTTGTCGAATCTTGTTCAATTATACATTCATAACTTGTTCACTTTTCACACCGGCCTGCGTATCGCGGTTGCGGGTGAGGAAGTAGATGAGTGTAAGCGCCAGGAAGCCGACGGCGAAGATCGCCAGAATGCCGAGGTCGCTCCACATCGCGCTGTAGTCGCCGGTGGAAATAACCGACTTGAAGCCGCGAACGCTGTAAGTCATCGGCAGCAGCGGGTTCAGGCCCTTCATCCAGTTCGGAATCAGCTCCAGCGGGAAGGTGCCCGCGCTGGTCGTCAGCTGGAAGATCAGCAGGACGATCGCTACGAAGCGGCCAGGCTGATCCAGCCAGGTCACGAGCGCCTGAATGATCCACATGAAGGTCAGGCCCGTTACGAAGGTGAAGAGGAAGAACAGCGGCTTGCTGTGGACCTCCAGCTTCAGGCCGTAGAGAACGATAAGGGCGGCCAGCAGGGATTGAATCAGACTCATGCCTGTGAAGGTCAGCGTCCGGCTCATGAACCGGTTGAACCGGGTTGCGCCTTCGGCTTCGCTCTCGCGCATCGGCACCACAATCGTGCAGATCAGCGCGCCAACGAACAGACCGAGCGACAGGAAGTACGGAGTGAAGCCTGTTCCGTAATTCGGCACTGCATTAAGCGTCTTGGTCTCGACTTGAACCGGCTCGGCGAACATGCTGACCATCTCGTCGGTCTTCTTGACGTTCGCCGTCTGTGTAGCGGCGTCGCCAAGCTTCGTCGCCAGCTCCTTGGAGCCGTCCTTCAGCTGGTCGGCGCCGGTCTTCAGTTCCCCGGCTCCATCGGCCAGCTTCTGCGAACCGTCTGCAAGGGAGCTGATTCCGCCGCTGAGCTGGCCTGCGCCGCTCAGCAGCTTGGAGGTTCCGGCTTCAAGCGCTGCGCCCCCCTGGGCCAGCTTGGAGCCGCCTGCCGCCGCTTCGCTCAGCTTCGTTCCGAACTGGGTCATGCCGGCATTCAGCTTCGTGAAGCCTGCCGTCAGCTCGGACGCGCCGGCAGAGAGCTGCTTCTGGCCCTGCGCGAGCTGTCCCGCGCCGGTGTTGAGCTGCACGGCGCCGCTGTGCAGGCTGTCAATGCCCGCTGCCAGCTGCTTCGAGCCGGCGTTCAGGCTCTTCGCGCCTTCGGCCAGCTGCTGCGAGCCGGAGTGAAGCGCCGCTGCGCCTGCGGAGAGCTGCTGCTGGCTCTGGGAGACTTGTGCGCTGCCCTGAGCCACTGCCGCCGCGCCGGCGACCAGCTTCTGTACGTTCGGATCGGCCGCGAGCTGCGGATTGGACTGCGCCAGAGCCTGAAGGCCCTGGGAGAGGCTCTTCGCGGCATCGGCCACTTTGGCGCTGCCATCGGAAGAAGCCTTAAGCCCCGTTGCGAGCTGCCCGCTGCCTTCCACGGCCGAGTTCAGGCCGGTCGCCAGCTTGTCGGCGCCTGCGGCTACCGACTGGGCGCCGGTCTGCAGCTTCGCCGAGCCTTCTACGGCGGATTGCGTTCCGGCTTGAAGCTTCTGGGCGCCGGTCAGCGACTGCTGAAGGCCGGCGTTCAGTTTCTTGCTGCCTGCCGAAGCGTTGTTGACGCCGGCGGCCAGCTGCTTATGCGCAGCCGAGAGCTGCTGCAGCCCCGAGGCCAGCGTGCCGCTTCCGGTCTTAAGCTGGGCGGCGCCGTTGTTCAGGTCGCTGACGCCCTTGGTGAGCGGCTGGACCCCATCCAGCAGCTTGCCCGCTCCGTCCGTCAGCACCAGCAGATTGTCGTGCAGCTTGGCTGCGCCCTCGTCCAGCTTGCCGGCTCCGTCGGCAAGCTTGGAGGCGCCGCTTCCGGCTTCTCCCAAGCCGCCGGAAATTTCGGAGATTTTGTCGAGGACCGATTCGGTGTAGGCCTCTGTCACTTTTTCCGATACTTTCGTGCGGATATCCTTCACTGCCGTCGTTCCGATCTGAGCCGACAGGAAGTTGTAGCCCGCATTCGGTTCAAATACGATCTGTGCAGGCGTCGGATGCTCATCCAGCAGCGTGGTCGCCTTGGACGAGAAATCCTCCGGCACAATGATTGCCATGTAGTACTTGTTGTCGTCCAGGCCCGCTTCGGCCTCTTCGCGGCTGACAAAGTTCCATTGGAACCCGTCGGTCTTCTTCAGCTCTTCTACCAGATCCTTGCCGGCGTCCAGCTGCTTGCCTTCATACTGGGCTCCCTTGTCCTGGTTGACGACGGCGACGGGAAGCTCGTTCATCTTGCCGTACGGGTCCCAGAAGGCCTTCAAGAACAGACCGCTGTAGAGTACCGGAATGAACAGGACCACCAGCATCGGGATGAACAATTTCGGATTCCGAAACGCCGCCCTCATATCCTTGGCAAAAACGGATAATGATTTCATTCTGGTCTTCTCTCCTTATCTTATATGAAGCTTTTCTATTAGGGAAAAATTGTTATTCGGCAACACCAACTGACCGTTTTCCCCATTCAGTCAGTCAAAGCGACAAAAAAAGCGCCGTAACGGCTCTCCTCAGCCGGGGGCGGCTGCGCTTATGGCTTACCGCTGCTGCGTCACCCCGGTGCTCTGCGCTTCCAGCCCCTCAGCCAGAAACAAGTGAAAATACGTCTTGATCTGCTCCTTGTCCAGCGGCGCATTCAGCTTGTTGAGCTCTGCCGTCAGCACCACATAGAGCCGGAACATGACCAGTGAGACCACTTTGGGGTCGCACGGCTTGATCTCTCCCCGCCGAATGGCGTGCTCCACCTCCCGCTCGATGTAGCCCAGCACCAATTTCTCGATCTTGTCGAGTCCTTCCTGGGCTTGCGGTGTTCCCACCTCCCGGTTCTCCTGCGACAGCTTGATGAACAGCTCATGCTCGTCCCGGAATTCCAGGAGAGCGTCCAGGACACGGTGCAGGTTGTCGAAGAACGGCTTGTCGCGCTGAATTTCGCGCTCCGCGATCCCCTTCATCTCTGCCAGGACCGTATGAAGGATCTCATCGAACAACTGATCCTTGTTGGCAAAGAACGTGTAGATCGTTCCTTTGCCGACGTTGGCGATCCGGGCGATCTGATCCATGGTGGTTGCCTTGTACCCGAACAGCGAGAACGACTTGGCCGCCGCCTGAAGCACCTGTTTCCTTCGGTCTACCACTGCCATTAACCGCGCACGTCCTTTCTTCGCTCCTCAAGCCCGACGGGCCGCAGGAGCCGGGATTAAAAACTGACCAATTTACGCTTTTGGTCATTTGGTCATTCATTACTTTACCACCCTTATCTGCACTTTGCAAGATGCCTGCGGCAGAATTATTTTAATTTTTTGCAGTGTTTGGTCTTTCTATTTCCGTCTTATTTGTATAATGTGAGAAGTGCACAGAATTTTTGGACAAGAATAGCGTATAGTGGTTATTGAAGGGTTCGTGCAATTCTATTGAAATGGAAAGCAGCGGGTGAGATTATGCGCAAGAAACGAGTGCTACTGTTTTCAGAGGGCTTCGGCACCGGCCATACGGCGGCGTCTCGTGCTCTGGCCGAAGGAATTCGCCGGCTGAACCCCGAGGTTCAGTGCCGTGTCTTCGAGCTGGGCAAATTTCTGAATCCGACGGTAGCCCCGTGGGTATTGTCGACTTATCGGGCAACTGTAAGCACTCAGCCTAAGCTGGTGGGACTTCTCTACAAATCCCAATATCATAATCCCTTGAGCCGCCTGACCCGGATGGCTCTGCACCGGGTCTTCTATTCGCGTGCCCGCCGGGTAATCGAACGGCTGAAGCCCGACCTCATCATATGCTCTCATCCCCTGCCGGCTGCAGTGGTCTCGCGTCTGAAGTCGCAAGGGCTGAATGTGCCCCTGTTCACGCTGATTACCGACTATGATGCCCACGCAAGCTGGATCAATCCGGAGACGGACCGTTATCTGGTCTCGACCTCCCGGGTCAAATCCATTCTGACCGGCCGGGGCATCTCCTCCGACGTTGTCGGCGTGACGGGCCTTCCGGTTCATCCGAAGTTCTGGACGTCCCCGATTAAGAAGGAGAGCCGCCGGGAACTCGGTCTGGCGGACATGCCGACCGTTCTGGTCATGGGCGGCGGCTGGGGCCTGATGTTCGGCAAGGAAATCATGGACGCTCTTACGTCCCGGATGGATCAGATTCAGTTGATCTTCTGCATGGGAAGCAACGACCGCATGGTCCGCCGGCTCAGCAGCGATCCCCGGCTGAACCATCCGAATGTGAAGATTCTCGGCTACAGCAGTGAAATTCACAAGCTGATGGACGCCGCCGACCTCCTGATTACGAAGCCGGGCGGCATGACCTGCACGGAAGGAATGGCGAAGGGCATTCCGATGCTCTTCTACAAAGCGATTCCCGGCCAGGAAGAGAAGAACTGCCAGTATTTCGTCAGCATCGGCCTCGGCGAAGTGCTGGATTCCGAAGCGGTGATCGACAAATGGTTCCGCTTGCTTCGCACGGACTACGCCGCCATGGAGGAACAGCGCCGCCGCAGACTCGCCGCGCAGCGTCAGCAGTTCACCTCCTGCGCGCTGTCCGTTCTGGAGCTGCTTGGGTCGCCGCCCCGGCCGGCCGAGCAGCCGGCGCGGACTCCCCGGCCGCAGACTCAGCCACAGGCCAGGAACGAGGAGCCGGCCTACGTGACTCCGTAGCCGGACCGGCCGCTCCGGCCACTCTCAACAGCCCCGTCGCCAATTTGGTCAAGACCCCATTTAGTGGACATTGAAAAAAACACCTAGGTTGCAAGCTGGCGTCGGTACTCTACTGGCGTCAGTTTGTTTAATTTACGCTGTGGTCGTCTTCGGTTGTAAAACCGTATGTATTTCTCGATTCTTCTTTGTGCCTCAGCCATTTTTCGGATATCATAAGGATAGAGTCCTTCCGTTTTGAG